>NZ_CP021377.1:1594936-1913923 GCF_002157895.1 Oceanisphaera profunda | reverse complement strand
GCCAAAGTCTTCAAGTACGGCTATTACCCGCTCTAGCGTTAATTGATTGGCGTCGTATTCGATTTCTAACCATTGCTTACGCACCACCACCTTGACCACGCCCGGCTCTTGTTGAAACTCTTTAGCCAGCAATTCAATTTGTAACTGATTTAAATCTTCCAACCGCAGTCGGCGGCGCACTGCAGCCAGTTCTGTGGATTCATCTTTATCAAAGGTGGTCATATCAGCCTCCTGCTGTGTTATGAAAATCACTTAATAAAATAATGTTACTTAACACCGGCAGTTAACCCGCCGCGTCTGCGTTGCAATAGCCGTCTTGCTCGGCCAACATATTGGCCAGCACACTATAAAAAGTACAGTATAAAAGCACTTATAAAAATACTTACCCCATTACCCTAACATCAGCCAAGAGGTCATCATGGACGCTACCGTTATCCTAAAAGCCACCACCACCGAGCCCGCCATTGCGCTCCCCGCCATCGGCCAAGGCACTTGGTATATGGGGGAAGGTTTAGCCCCGCGCCAAGATGAAGTGCGCGCACTGCAACAAGGGCTGGACTTAGGGCTGACCTTGATTGATACCGCCGAAATGTACGGGGACGGCGGTGCCGAAGAAGTAGTGGGCCAAGCCTTGCAAGGCCGACGCGAGCAGGCATTTTTAGTCTCTAAAGTTTATCCCTGGAATGCGGGCAAGCGCAGCGGTATTCAAGCCTGCGAAGCCAGCTTGCAACGATTAGGCACCGATTACCTCGACCTGTACCTGCTGCACTGGCCCGGCAGTATTCCGCTAGCAGAAACTCTCGCCGCCTTTGAGCAACTACGAAACGACGGCAAAATAAAACGCTTTGGCATTTCTAACTTTGATTTAAGTGAAGCCCAAGAGTGGCATGCGCTAAGCGGTTCCTTGACCGGCCAAAGTACAGCCGTAAACCAAGTGCTGTATCACTTAGGCTCCCGCGGTATTGAGCACTCGTTACGGCCTTGGCAGCGTGAGCAACACATACCGACTATGGGTTATTGCCCACTGGCCCAAGGTGGCAGCTTACGCCGCGACCTACTGTCTAATAGCGAACTGCAAGCGGTGGCCAAAGAGCTAAATATCAGCGTACCGCAATTATTACTGGCTTGGGCGATTCGCCCCACAGACGGCCAACGCGACTTAATTGCTATCCCCAAAGCCGTACAGCCCCAGCATGTACAGCAAAATGCCGAGGCTCTTAATATTCAATTAAGCGATGAAGTATTAGCGCGCCTAGATAAGGCCTTTCCCGCACCTAATCGTAAAACGTCATTGGATATTGTTTAAGGGATCGTGAGGGGTGAGAAGTGAGGTGCAACCCTGTGCCACGCAAAAATACAGCTCTTATGGTAGCCCTAAGCAAACACATAATTTAAGGAGTATTCCGATGAAACAACTCTATGCCAGTTTGGCCGTTGTTTTATGTTTGGTATGGGGCAGCGCCCAAGCTGCCACGTATCAGCCGTTATTGGAGGTTGCTGAGCTGAATGCCGCGCTGGTAGCCGAGCCAACACCCACGCTGATTGATATTCGTAGCCCAGAAGATTATGCCGCCGGCCATATAGCTGGCGCCGTGTCTGCGCCTTATGGCCAGTGGCGTGGCCCTGCTAATAGCCCGGGCCAATTAGCCGATGCGGCTTATTTTGAGCAACTGCTGCGCCAGCTTGGTATTAGTGCGCAACAGCCGATAGTGGTGTATTCCAGTGGCAGTGATCAAACCGACTTTGGTGCCACGGCGCGCGTCTACTGGACCTTAAAATACTTAGGCCTGACCGACTTAAGTATCCTCAACGGTGGCTTTCTGCAATGGCAACAAGACAGGCAATCTAGCGATATTCACATCAGTACTGGCTTAACCACCAACAACACGCCCCTGCAAGCCAGCCATATCAAGGTGCGCACTAATCCAAAGTTGGTGATCTTTAAAGAAGAGCTGTTGAATAAAATCGCGCAACCGAATAGCAGCTATCAATTATTAGACGCTCGGCCACCGGCCTTTTATCAAGGCCAAGCCAAAGCGCCCACCGCCAGCACAGCCGGCACTATCGCCACGGCGCAAAACCTGCCGTTTGCCCAATGGTTTAATGATCACGATAACCGCGTGCGGCCGGTGGCAGAGATTAAAGAGCTAGTGCAAGCTCAAGGCTTAAACAAAGCGTCCGAAACCGTGTCCTTTTGTAATACCGGCCACTGGGCCGCCACTAACTGGTTTGTATTATCCGAGCTGGCAGGCTTAGAGAATGTACGCCTCTATCCCGCCTCCTTGGCAGAATGGACTCAAGATCCGTCAAGCTTACCCATGGAAAATACGCCCAGTCGACTTGAACAGATAAAGGCTAAATTCTCTAAGATTGGTGAATAAATAACATGAACAATCGTTGGGCGTTGGCCTTAGTCTTTGCGGTATTTGCCGTATTCTTATTTTGGTTTGTCTCGGTACGCCAAAGTTTACTCTTTATGGTGGGCATGGGGTTAGGCGCCGTGTTGGCAGGCGCACGCTTTGGCTTTACCACAGGGTGGCGCCACTTAATTGAGCGCCGCGATGCCAGTGGCGTTTTCGCACAATTATTGCTGCTCGCTATTGCCGCCGCCTTTTCTATGCCGCTGCTGGCCAGCTTTCCTACCGAGTTAAGCGCCGCCCTTGGCCCACCCAGTATCAGCTTATTAATCGGCGCTTTAGTTTTTGGCGCCGCCATGCAGATTGCTGACGGTTGTGGCTCAGGCACCTTGTATAAAGCTGGATTAGGCATTCCCTTGAACATGGCCATACTGCCACTATTTGCGCTGGGCAGTTTTTTAGGCTCGGCACACTTGGGCTGGTGGTTAGAGCTAGGCCAGATACAACCCATAGGCTTAGTGACAGAAGTGGGCTTAAGCGGCGCACTCGGCCTCACCTATTTAGGCTTAGCACTAATCGGCTTGGCTGCGTGGGGCTGGTCCAAAACCAGTGGCGTATCACGCAGCCTGTTCAGTAAAAGCTTGCTAATAGGTGCGGTATTAATTGCACTACTGGCGGTCTTAAACTTGGTAATAGCCGGTCAGCCTTGGGGCGTCGTTTATGGCTTTGGTTTATGGGCCGCTAAAATCGCGCAGGCAGGCAACCTGTTTGACCCCGCCACTAATGCCTTTTGGAGCCAACCGGTTAACGCCACGGCACTGCAGCAGTCGGTGTTCTTAGACCTCACTTCCATTACTAATATCGGTATTTTGGCAGGGGCTTTATGGATTTTCTCCCGCAATAAGACGGGTAAGTCTAACCCGCTCACCTCTCAACAATGGATAGTGGGACTGATTGCCGGCTTCTTATTGGGCTACAGCTCACGCCTCGCCTTTGGTTGTAACGTGGGAGCCATGGTCAGTGGTATTTCTACAGGTAGTATTCATGGTTGGATTTGGGTAGTGATGGCCTTCTTAGGCTCGCTGGTCGGTGTTCGTATTCGCCGCTATTTTGGCTATTGATAGGGGCATTAAGATGAGCACTAAGATGAGTAAGTTAAGTTGCATACGTATTGTGCTGTTTTGGGCGTTACTGGTCGGCTTCTTCGTCTGGGACTGGCATCATGCCCAGCCGGTGAACTTACGCTTAGAAGCACCCATTATCGCCATCGGCTCCGGCCAAGCCCCATCCGGCGGCCACTGCTCTATTTTTTAGCCTGCCGGCTGCAAGCGAACATAAAATAGCGGCCATAACTAAATAGAGAGCAGATCTAAAAAACCCCATTACCACCTAGGTGGTAATGGGGTTTTTATTTTTAGCGGGTACTAACGCTGTTTTGCCCTGACAATAAAACTTAAACCGCTTGCCCTGCACACCAACCTGCACTCCAGGCCCACTGGAAATTATAGCCCCCTAACCAACCGGTTACGTCGACAACTTCGCCGATAAAGTACAAGTTAGGGACTTTTTTGGCCATCATGGTTTTGGACGACAACTCATTGGTGTCCACACCACCGAGCGTAACCTCAGCGGTACGATAACCCTCAGAGCCGCCAGGCTTAATGGCCCAAGCGCTTAGCAGCTGTTCAATGGCGGCAATTTCTTTGGGTACATATTGCTTGAGCGGCTTGTTGGTGATGTGAGTACTCGCCCACTCTTCTCTCAAAAACAGCGCCTCTACTAAGCGTTTAGGTAGCTGATGACCCAGCCAGGTTTTTAGCTCTTGATTAGGGTGATCTTTGATACCTTGTGCCAATTTACCGACCGGCAGCAGCTCAAATAACACCTGCTCGCCCGCTTGCCAATAAGACGAAATTTGCAGCACTGCGGGGCCTGACAACCCTCTGTGGGTAAACAGCAGATTTTCGCTAAAACGGGTGCCATCTTCACTGGTTGCCACAACCGGTAGCGATACGCCAGCCAGCGGCTCAAGGGTAGCTTTGTCGACTGGCTGTAAGGTGAAGGGCACTAAGCCGGCGCGAGTCGGCAACACTTTTAAACCAAATTGCTCGGCCAACTGATAACCAAAAGGCGTAGCGCCAAGCTTAGGCATAGACAAACCACCGGTGGCCACTACTAAGGACTGACAGGTGTAAGTATCGCTGGCCGTGGCCACGCTAAAGCCTTCGGCCTCGCTCGTATCATCGTTACCGCCGAGCCGCTCAATCTGGCCAATTTGGGCGCGAGAGCTAATAGTCACACCGGCGTCTTTACACTCTTCTAGCAGCATATCGATGATATCTTGCGCCGACTCGTCACAAAATAGCTGACCTAGAGTTTTCTCGTGATAGGGAATGGCGTGTTTTTCTACCATGCCAATAAAGTCCCACTGGGTGTAACGAGCCAGTGCCGATTTCACAAAGTGCGGGTTTTGGCACAGATAGGCACTGGGTTCTATATGGTAGTTGGTAAAGTTACAGCGCCCACCGCCCGACATTAAGATTTTGCCGCCAATGCGCTTCGCATGATCCAGCAACAAAACACGACGCCCACGCTTAGCCGCCTCTGCTGCACACATTAATCCGGCGGCGCCGGCTCCCAGTACTATCACATCCCAGCTTTTCATGTTTTTTCCACAAACCTAACAAAGGCGCTATTCTACCGCTCCCATGAGGCTGCGGCTATGCCGACACGCTAGGTCCCACTTGCTGACAAGGTTATAATCCGCTCATGAGTAACTATACCCCCACCCATGCCGACACCTTTTTACAGCTCAGCCTACTGCTGCAGCACGCTCGTCACGACTGGCAACATACGCCTTTCAGCTGCACCCAGCTGCCTTGGCCAGAATTAGCCAAGCCGTTACAGGCACTCGATGAAGATGAGCTGGATACGCTGGATGCAGATGACGACGCGGCATTTGCTTGGTTGAGCCAGTACCGCCCCGAGTTATTGAGCTCACAGCAATTAACCTTGCCTGAGCTAGCCCGAGCCCCCAATTACGCCACGCCGCGCTGGAGCAGTGGCATCGGCGGTCGAAAATGGGCGCAGATCAAAGACTTTGCCGCCAATATTCATGCTATTAACCACAAGTTCGAAGGCGTTACCCTTACTCAGCCGATATTAGAATGGTGTGCCGGTAAAGGGCACTTAGGTCGGCTCCTCGCTCAACAAGGTGCGCCCAAGGTGACCAGCCTAGAATGGGCGCCAGATTTATGTACCCAAGGCGAAGCATTAGCCAATCAACTACAACTGCCCCATGAGTTTGTCTGTGCCAATGCCCTAAGCCCACAAGCGGCAGCTTTATTTAAGCCGCAACAAATCGCGGTAGCTTTGCATGCCTGCGGCGAGCTGCACTTGCGCTTTCTTGAGCATGCGGCGGCGGCTGGCACCCAGCAACTGGCGGTGTCGCCTTGCTGTTATCACCTGATTGCAGATGAGCATTATCAGCCACTCTCGCAAGCAGGCCAGCAGCACGACTTACAATTAGATCGTCACAGCTTGCGCCTGCCTTTGCAGCAACAAATCACCGGTGGCGAGCGAGTGCGCCGTTTACGTCATATCGAACTGACGTGGCGCTTGGCCTTCGATGAACTGCAACAAACCCTCACGGCTGATAGCAGCTATCTACCTTTACCCAGCTTTCCTAAGCGACTGCTCAGCGGCGATTTTAGCGACTTCGTGCTGTGGGCCTGCGAGAAAAAATCACTCACCCCTCCTCATATTATCGACAGTGAGCATTGGCTGGCACTCGCAGCATCCCGTCGATTGCTAGTGAAACGCATCGAATTTGTGCGCCACCGTTACCGCTATTTACTGGAGTTATGGCTGCTACTGGATAAAGCCTTGTTTCTTGAGGAGCAAGGTTATCAGGTGCAGCTTGGCCTCTTTACTGATCTGCAGCACACGCCCCGTCGTTATCTGTTACAAGCCACCTTACCGTAGCGGCTGAGCCTAACGGTCGCAGTATGGTCATGCACTGCAGCCGCGTTTTATGGACGCACTGTGGCTTAATTATCAATTACTGGCTTAACTATCATTAGCAAACTCGTGATGAAAAACACAGGATCGCCCGTGGATAAAAACGTACGCATATTACCCCCCAGCGCCTTTGATATCGTAATGATGGTGCTGTCCATCATTTCGGTAGTGCTCATAGTTCTGCATCAGTTTGGGCCCTTTGAGGGCGATGAAAAAGAACTGCTGCTAAAACTCGATACCGGCATTTGTATGGTGTTACTGAGCCATTTCTTTTACGGCTTATTTAGCGCCCGCGATAAGAAACAATTTTTAGCGATCCACTGGATTGATTTTATCGCTTCTATTCCGGCCATCGATATCTTCCGTTATGGCCGAATTTTCCAAGTATTGCGCGTGCTGCGTATGCTGCGAGTGGCCAATCAGGCGGTCCGTTATTTACTAAAACACAGCGAAAGCACCATGCTGGCCTCCATGCTGTTGATTTTGCTGGTGGTGCTTGGCGGCAGTGCCATTGCTATCTTGATGACGGAAGCAGGCAATCCTGGCTCGAATATTGAAACCGCAGAAGATGCCATCTGGTGGGCCTTGGTGACCATCTCTACCGTGGGCTACGGAGATTATTATCCGATCACCACAGCGGGGCGGGTAATTTCGGCGCTGGTGATTTTAACCGGTGTCTCTATTTTTGCCGGTATCTCGGGTCTGGTGGCGTCCAGCTTATTAACGCCCAAAGCTGAAGAGTCGGATCGTCAGCAACAAGCCAACGACACGCAACAGCGCCAAGAAGTAACAGAGCACCTCCACAGCTTGCAGCAAGAAGTCACTCAATTAAGAGCTGAAATAGGCGCATTAACGGAAGTGCTTAAAAAACGTGAGGGGTAAAGGGTGATGTGTTAGGTGAAGAGTTAAGTAAGAGCGAGGCGAAAAACAAAGCGGATGCGGCGTGTATGCCCCTCACACCTTACGCCTCACTCTCACGATAAGACCATTGGACTAGCCGCTCGCCCTTGTGCAGGGGCCAATCTTTAGCCTATGCTGCCAAAGGTGTAAAATTTCTAAGTAACTCACGTTTTATCTACTAATGGATTGATAGAGTTATGAAAAAGGAGAAGTGTCATGACAGAACCCTATAAATATAAGCATATATTGGCGGCCGTCGACATGACCGAAAGCAATCGTAAGGTGATTGCTAAGGCTGTGGATCGGGCGCGCGCCAATAATGCCTTGCTGTCGGTGATCCACGTGGACGTGGACTTGAAAGACCTCTATACCGAAATGATCGATATCGACATCGACAATATTCAAGACCAAGTGGTCGCCGATGCTAAACAGCGGCTTGAAGAATACATAGGCGCTATCGACTATCCGATAGAGAAAAAGCTAGTGATTTGTGGCGATCTGGCACTCAAGGTCAATGAAGCCGTTGATGTACACGGCATTGATTTACTGATTTGCGGCCACGAACAGAGCTTTTGGAGCTTGCTCACTTCTTCTGCCCGCCAGCTGATGAACACAGTACCCTGCGATTTATTAGTGGTGCCCCTGCCTAAGAATAAAAAGTAAACCGCACTTTAAACCGTACTTAAGGCGATGGCCGCAAGCTGTCGCCTACTTCATTTAATAACTGTCGAAACCAAATCAATGCCGGATCAAATTCGGTTAACGGATGCTGAGCCAGTACATAGGTGCTGCGCAACGGCTCGCTTAATTGATGCTGTTGTAGCGGATAAAAATGGCAAAAATCCCGGGCGATTAATTCCGGCACCATCGCCAAATAGCGCCCCGTCGCCAACAGCTTAGGCAGCGCCTCAAAGCTTGGCACCCACACCGCAATCGGCCGCTCTAAGCCTTTTTTCTTCAGCCAGTTTTCTACCAAGGTCTGATTATGGCCCCAGGTAGACGTAGACACATGGCTCCAGCTCACCAGTTGCTCGGCACTTAAACGTATTGGCAAGTCACTGCCTGCCGCCGACAAACACACCATTGCATTATCAAACCAAGGCTCTACTTTTAGTCGTGGCGATAAATGATCACCACTGGCGAAGGCCACCACAAAGTCCATGCCGCCGCGCGACAAGGTATCTTCGTAATCAGAATGCACTAATTCAGTTACCGCTAAACGACAGGCCGGCGCACGCTGGTGCAATAATTCCACCAATAACGGCACGGCACCGTGCTCAATGGAAGAAGGCACGGCGAGGCGAAAGGTACGCGCCGACACTGCCGGATCAAAACTGGCAGATTGGCGTATGCCCTGCTCAAGCAACATCAAGGATTGGCGCACCGGTGCCGCCAGCGCCAGCGCTCGTTGGGTGGGACGCATTTCTTTACGCGTCATCACAAATAACGGATCGTCTAAGGCTTGGCGCAAGCGAGCCAGCGCATGACTTACCGTAGACTGAGATAAATTGAGTTGTTCGGCGGCGCGGGTCACGTTGCGGCAGTGCATAAGCACATCAAACACCCGCAGTAGATTGAGATCGAGCCGTTGGTATAAGTTATCCATCGATGTAGACCATAGCTTTATGCTGATAATTCATTTTTGACATGGGTTATCTGACCATAGAATGGCGTCGTTAAACAAGTTTATCGTCGGCGTGATGAAGTAATTCATCCAGCAGTCAGTTCAACAAGGTTCTGGGCACGGTGGCATCATGGGGGGTACTGCCTGTCTATTGTGGTTAGCGAATTATTCGAGGTAATTCGATAAGCGCAATAACAACAGAATAATGTCGGTCTGGCAGCGTGGATAATCACGCTGACAACTTATTAGGGTTTAAGCCCGAAAGTTCTGCGTGTGGTATTAACCACCTTGTTTAGGGACGTCATACCTTTTATGACACACCTTAAATGGTTCCCAGGCCGATGCTATGCATCGGCTTTTTTTATGCCTGTAAATCAGTGAAGGGATAGGTGTGAGGGGGCAAACAAAGACCGACGGCGAGATCCTGATTTCCATCAGGAAGACGGCATAAACAACAACACCGTCTTTTGTTTAGCTTGATGCTAGGCGCTCGGCGCTCGGCGCTGCCCGCAGGGCACTTTTTTGCTATTATTGTGCCTATCTTCTCTCAATTTAGCTTAATTTCATGCCTTATCTCGTTGCCGTCACTCTGTTGTGGGCCTTTTCATTTAGCTTAATTGGCGTTTACCTAGCTGGAAGCGTAGATAGCTATTTCTCGGTAGTTAGCCGCGTGTTCTTGGCCACTTTGCTGTTTTTACCGTTTTTATCCTGGCGCCAGCCGCCTCGCTTGGCGTTGGGTATTATGGCCTGTGGTGCGCTGCAGTTAGGCGTAATGTATTTATTTTACTATCAATCATTTTTGCTGCTCAGCGTGCCAGAAGTACTGATTTTTACGGTACTGACGCCCATTTACGTCACCCTTATTTATGACTTGCTGCATCAACGCTTTAATCCGGGCTATTTGCTCACCGCCGCCCTTGCCGTATTAGGGGCGCTGGTGATCCGCTTTAATGGCCTAAGCCAAGATTACTGGTTGGGTTTTGCCGTGGTACAAGGCGCTAATCTTTGCTTTGCCCTCGGTCAGGTGGGTTATAAAGTACTGCTCGAACGCTATCAGCCTGTTGCACCGCAACATAAACTATTTGGCTACTTTTACCTAGGCGCATTAGCGATAGCCGTGCCCGCTTGGTGGTGGTTAGGCACGCCGGTTTATCCCTCTACGAATTTGCAGTGGGGTATCTTGTTATGGTTAGGCGTAGGTGCGTCTGGTTTAGGCTATTTTTTATGGAATAAAGGCGCGACTTTAGTGAATGCAGGTGCGCTGGCAATCATGAACAACGCCTTAGTTCCTGCGGGTTTAGTGGTCAATCTCTTGATCTGGAACCGAGATGCAGACCTATTACGTTTAAGCTTAGGCGGCGCCATCTTGTTAGCCTCACTGGCGCTCAATCAATGGTGGTTAAAACCTCAAGCTTTGGTCACAGCCAGTGCTACCAAGCTCACAAAACCATAACTTCACCTTTAATACTCATAGCAATTAGCAGCCTTCTCCTTACACTGATCATCAGGGAATCGCATTAGGAGAAGACCATGTTTAATGCACTGCTTCTAGAACAATCCGGTAAAGACACCACAGCTCGCGTGCAGCGTCTTAAGCAAGAGCAGCTCACTGAGGGTAATGTGCTCGTTAAGGTCGATTACTCGACCCTTAACTATAAAGATGCCTTGGCCATTACCGGCAAAGGGAAAATTGTTCGCCAGTGGCCGCTGGTGCCCGGGATCGACTTTGCCGGCACCGTCTTAGCTTCTGAGCATCCGAACCACCAAATTGGCGACGAAGTTATTCTCACCGGTTGGGGTGTTGGCGAGCAATACTGGGGCGGCCTTGCAGAAAAAGCCCGCGTCAACGGCGACTGGTTAGTACCTTTACCAGGCCTAATGACCACCCAAAGAGCCATGGCCATTGGCTCAGCGGGCTTTACCGCCATGTTAGCGCTCATGGCACTGGAAAAAGCCGGCGTCACTCCCGCTCAAGGGCCCGTCTTAGTCACTGGCGCCAGCGGCGGCTTAGGCTCCATTGCGGTTCGCTTGCTGACCAAAGCAGGCTTTGAAGTACACGCCGAAACGGGGCGTATGCAAAACAGCGAGTGGCTACGCAGCTTAGGCGCATGCGAGATAATAGATCGCACCACATTGGATAAAGAGCCAGCGCCGTTAGAGTCGCAGCGTTGGGCTGGCGCCATAGATGCAGTAGGCGGGCGTACTTTGGCCAGAATTTTAAGCCAAACCAAGATGCACGGCGCCGTGGCCGCCTGCGGTTTAGCCGGGGGTGTTAATCTAAACACGACTGTAATGCCGTTTATCTTACGCGGCATACAACTGCTGGGTATAGACTCAGTTTATGTGTCAAAAGAGACCCGTATGCTGGCATGGCAACGACTGCAAGACAGCCTGCCCAAAGACTTTGAACAGGAAGCCGAGACCTATACGTTGGAGCAAAGCATAGCGGTCGCTCACGACTTGTTAACCGGTAAAGTGAAAGGAAGAGTGCTGATACAGCCTTAACCAATACGGTGAGGGGTGGAGGGTGAGGTGTGAAGCGCAAAGCCAACACACCTCACCATTCACCCCTCACTGACTTCCCTGAGCACTCAGCTTTACCCGCGCATTAAAATTAATCCTGCCCATTACGTTAAATACCCCGCCCTTGCTTTAAATACCCCTCTTATCTGTTATAAGATAACAAAAACTCCTCACGGGCATTATTATGAGCACTCCTGTTATCACCCACCTTGTAATGGGCTTTTTGGGCACGGGCAAAACCACGCTGCTGCGCCATTTATTAGCCAATAAGCCAGAGCATGAGCGTTGGGCTATTTTGGTGAACGAGTTTGGTGAGGTTGGCATAGATGGCGCCTTACTCACCGAACAAGGCGCCATGATCAAAGAAGTTCCCGGTGGTTGTCTATGCTGTGTGTCTGGCCTGCCCTTTCAAATTGGCTTAAATGCGCTGCTGCACAAAGCCAAGCCAGACCGCTTGTTTATTGAGCCCAGCGGTTTAGGTCACCCTAGCCAGATTTTAAAAACCCTCACCAATGAGCATTATCAAGACGTATTGCAGCTGGGCGCTACATTTTGCGTGGTGGATCCGCGCCAATGGGCACAAGCGCGTTATCCGGCCCACGAGACTTATCAAGATCAGTTAGCACTGGCAGATGTATTAGTACTGAACAAAGCCGACCTTAGCTCGCCCGAGCTGGTGGCCAACTTACAGGCCGCGATCAGCAAAGGCTTATTTGCCAATCAAGCAGCACAAGCATGCGTCACCGTGAGCCAAGGTCAGTTAGATGTTAATTGGTTGCAAGCACCCCACAACACAGAGCGCAAGGCAGCCTCGCCCGCTGCTCATGCTAATAACAGTGCGCGACCTTTAATTGCCAAGTCTGAGCCACGGCTAAGCCGCGCCCAACCTTGGCGACGTTACAGTAATCTGGGCCAAGATCATTACTCTGTGGGTTGGCGGTTTTTAGCGGACATGTGTTTTGATTTAAGTAAAGTGGAGGCGTTTTGTCGCAGCCTTAAGGTGGCACGACTCAAGGCGGTATTGCCCATGGCGGATGGCTGGTGGGCATTTAATATGGTCGAGGAGCAGTTGTCTATTTATCGCCTAGCGCCGCAAACCGAGGGGCGCTTTGAGCTGATTGATCTTGAGCCGCTGCCTGCGCAGCTGTTACAAAAACAGTTATTAGCGACGCGAGCAGAGTAAGCAGTGTATTAGCTGTCTTCCTGATGCACATCAAGAGCTCGCTTTTGATGTTAATACCTAAGAGCGAGATACCGGAGCCGTCATCGGGCTAGACCCGGTACCGGCAAAGAGCGGTATTCGTTTGTAGCTGGGCGCTCGGCGCCTGGAGCTTGGCGCTACTCTTAAAGCGACCATCATAAAACTGTCACCTGTTTGCCCTACCCTGCCAACATAAGAAATATATTAGGGTCTGGCTGATGAAAGTATCTTTGTTTTCTTGGTTGTCTTCACTATTACTGATAGCGCTGGCGCTTATTTTGGCCGCCAGCCTGTATTTAGCCGATCAACGGCTGCGCCAAGGTGAGCAGGCGAGAGCCGAAGTAGAACAGCTGCGCCGTGTGGCTAACCTTGATTTATACCGCACTATTACCGCCTATTTAACGAGCGGTGATAACAGCCTGCTAACTACGGCTGAGCAACAACTCAGTACGCTCAATGCGGTGTTGGCTACCTATCCTAATGCACAAGCGGCACAAGACGCAGTGGCCCATCTTGAGCAACAAATTAGCCTGGATTTTAGAGCCGCGGGTAAGTTATCCGCGAACAGCCAACAGCTATTACAGCACGCCGAGCAAGAGCTCGCCGATCACTTACGGGCTTTGCTGCGCTATGCGGATCTTGAGCATGCAGACCTTGCTTACACAAACCTGTCTGCTATCAACCAAGACCAGCGGTTAAGCGAGCAATATCGTAGTCATGCCAGCGCCATGTTGGCAGCCCTGCCCAAGCTGATTCATTTACGCCAAGGCTATATAAATAGCCACAGCGAACCCCTTAAAGCGGCGCTCGACTTTCAGCTCAACGAACTTAATGAGCTGGCCACCAAGCTTGATGCTCTACCCCTGCGTAATATTTATCTTGCAGCCGACGTCGACGAATTTGCACTACGCAAACCTAAGCCGGTAGAGGCAGGGGCAGATCCCAAGCGAGAATTATTGAGTCTACTGCGCCGCTACCCCAAAGAGTTGGAGAACACCGGCAATAATCTTGCCCTGCAAAGCCAAGCCGCCAGTGCACTTAACACCAGCTTGAACCACATTGAGCAGGCGTTAGATGGGCTGGTCGCTCAGCAAGAAACCCTGCGCTTAGCTCACTATCAGCAATTAACGCTCTTATTATTTGGCCTGTGTATTACGCTGCTGTTATTTGCCTTACTCAGCTATGGTTTTCAGCGCCAATTAGTCGTGAAACGCCTGCATCAGCTCAGCGAGGCCTTTGCCCGCCTGCTGCACACCGGCCAGCTTACCCCGCTCGCCGTTACCCACCCCAACAGTGAGCTGGGCCAAATTGCCAATAGCTTTAATGGCTTGATCAACCAACTGCAACACCAGCAACAGGCAAGAGCCGAGCAACTGCGCCATGTGTCGGCGGCGCTAGAGCACATGGTAGAAGAGGTGCTGGATATTCAGCAGCAGACCCAAACCACCGATCACACCATGAGTGGCAGTGTACGCATGGTGGACGAGCTTAATAGCTTGGCACAACAGATGCGCCAAGCCACTGATGATATCGCGCTAACGGCCCGAGATAACCTGCAAGCCATGGGCGTGAGTAAAGAAAAGGTCGAGCAGCTAGTGCACACCGCCAAAGAAAGTCAGCAGGCGGCAGATACCGGCCAGCGCGCCCTGCGCAGCTTAACCACCTCAGTGGATGATGCGGCGGCCATTATTGGCGTGATCCAGCAAATTGCCGAGCAAACTAACCTATTAGCACTCAATGCGGCTATTGAGGCGGCGCGAGCCGGCACCCACGGTCGCGGCTTTGCGGTGGTGGCCGATGAGGTGCGAAAATTATCGGGCAGCACCCAAGGTTCATTGAGTGAAATCAGCAATATTATGGAGCGATTACGCCTGTCTAGCGATGAACTTAACCACACCATTAGCAACATGATGCACGCGGCACAAACTCAACATGATCAAGCGCAAACCGTGCTGGCGGTCACCGAACAGGTACGCACTACCTCGCAGGCCACCACGGTAGTAGCCGAACAGGGTGCCGGCCACGCAGACAGCCAAGCTGCTGAGCTGAATCGCTTTATGGGATTAATGGACGAACTGAAACTCCAGTCTACTCAGGTTTCGGAGCGGGCCGGCCAAGTAGTAGAGCGCATTCGCGGCCAAGCCAACACCATTACCGAGATGCTGCGCTAAAGCCACGACCAAGCCGCGGTATTTATTATTTGGCCGTCTTCCTGATGCACATCAGGATCTCGCTTTTGCTATTAGTGCCTAAGTACGAGATACCGAGGCCGTCATGCTGAACTTGATTCAGTATCGCTAAGACGGCATAGGGCGGTGTGTGATTCTTAGCTGGGCGCCGGGCGCTTAGCGCTCGGCGCTGCTGTTACAGCTTATTAATAGGAATTTTCAAAAAGGTATTACCTTGCACGTCCGCAGGTGGCATTTCGCCGGCGCGAATGTTCACCTGAATGGCAGGCAAGATCAGTCGTGGCATGCCTAAGGTGGCATCGCGCTTATCACGCATCGCCACAAAGCTTTGCTCATCTATGCCGTCGTGCACATGAATGTTCTCGGCTTTTTGCTTGGCAACGGTAGTGCGGTATTCATGCTGGCGATCATCTTTTGGGTAATCGTGACACACGTAAATCTCAGTCCCGGCGGGCAAGGCGAGTAAGCGTTTTATCGACTGATACAACTGCTGGCTGCTACCACCGGGAAAGTCACAGCGCGCCGTGCCCACGTCTGGCATAAACAAGGTATCGCCCACAAACAGCGCCTGTTCATTTACTAAATAAGCTAAATCTGCAGGTGTATGGCCTGGGCTGTGTAGCACCCGTATCTGTAACTGACCGACGCTAAACTGCTGCTCATCGGCAAACAAGCCATCAAATTGGCTGCCATCGGCGTTAAATTCTGGCTCTAAGGCAAATACCTCGCGAAAAATACTTTGCACCTGAGTAATTTGATCGCCAATGCCAATTTTGGCATTAAGCTGATCCCGTAAGAAAGGCGCGGCCGACAAGTGATCTGCATGAGCATGAGTTTCTAACACCCAATCGATAGTGAGCTTTTGTTCGCGCACAAAATCCAACTGTTGCTGAGCCAGCTCAGTGCTGGTACGGCCTGCGGCATAATCAAAATTTAATACAGAGTCGATAATCACTCCGTGGCCGCCCACTTGGTCGTACACCACATAGCTAAAGGTCTCGCTGTCTTTTTCTAAAAAAGCTTTCACCTTAGGCTTAAGTGCATGGGGCTTAAGAGCTTGGGGTTTAACTGCTTGTGTCATGATGTTCCCTCTCCGTCTCTGCAATCCAGTGTCAACAATCAAACATTAGCATAATCTAAATTAAAGAATAGTGACAGCGGGAAGCGGGAAACTAAAAGTTACCTAATTTCCCACAAAGCTCAGCCATGTTTCAGAGAACTCAGCACTAATTAATTCAATAGGTTACAGGGATCTTCCCGTCTCATCCCTTGTAGGTGCCCGTCTCTTCGGCGAAGAGGACTTCGGCACGGTTTTGGTTTTATTTCTAAACCTCACAAACAGCCAGCGGAGCTGGCCAGCCGAATAAATTGGCTGCTACAAGTGCCAGACCCTTGGCCTTGGAGCCAACCGAGCAGTGAGAAAAAAAACCGAAACATTAGGCATAATGGCTGAGGTTCATACGTAATCAGGAAAAGTTAAAACAAAAATGCCGAAGCTTAAGCTTCGGCAATGGTTAGGTTCTTAATCACATTAGCGCGTTACTTTTTGCTGGGTGCGTTGGCGCCAATAAACCAGGCGTCTTTGTCGATAATGCGACTGGCTTCGGTAAACAAGTCTGCTGTGTCTTCGTCACCGGCATCACCGGCGGTTTTGATTGCCTCACGCAGGGTGGCTGCTACTTTTTTATAACGATCGGTGAGCGCCCTAACATGTTCATCCACCGCGGTAATACCGGTGGGATAAGGTTTTAATACCGTGTCTTTAGCAACGCGAGCCACTAGGCCGTTGGGCTCACCCCCTAAAATCACCACTCGCTCGGCAATACTGTCCGAGACTTCGAGAATACGTGCTGTGGTTTCATCTAGCAGTTGATGCACGCCAATAAAGCCCGCACCTTGTAAGTTCCAATGACACTGCTTACCGGACAAAGTTAAGTCGATAACGTTGGCCAAGTTAGCATTGAGTAGTTCGATCATTTTCTTGGCAGTGTTATCGTCCAGTCCGCTTGCGTAACGTTCTCTCATTTTTACACTCCGTATTGCATAGTAGTGAATAACTTGATGTCGTTTGCTGCTCTAACTTCACTTAAACTGTAAGCCTTAAATTTTAAGCCTTAAGCCCTGATTCTTAACTCGTTACATGACTTAATTTTGCACACATTTATACTAGCAGCTTAAAAACGCCTGTTAACCCCTAGCAAGCAAATTGTGTGATTCTTCTGTCAGACCCAGTCGTAGCCTGCCACTTTGTTTCACCTCACGCCTTTCGCCTCACCCTTCACGACTTACAGCGCCTGCTTCACGTACAGATCGAAACGATTATTTTTGGTTTCGATTTGTGCCGAGGGCGGCACTTCATTTAAGAAGCCCGCATAGCTGGGGCGCTTTACCACGACTCGGGCGCGCGCCAGCTGCAAAGCTTGTGGCAGCAAGGCATCTGCGTCTAAGTCTGGCCCCACCAGAGAGTGAAACACGCGCATTTCTTTTTTCACCAAGGCGGCTTTTTTCTTGTGCGGAAACATAGGATCTAAATAGACCACATCTATGTCTTCACCGGTCAGCTCACTAATATCTGCCAAACTGATGCCGAGCGGTAACAGCTGCATGCGCTCTCTCACCCAGTCACCGATTTCGGCATCAAGGGCGGCGCGGCGAAGACCATCGGCCAAAAGCGCATGCACCACCGGATGGCGTTCACACAACCATACTTTGCAACCCAGAGAAGCCAACACAAAGGCATCTCTACCTAAGCCTGCCGTGCCATCTACTACTGTCGGGTTATGGGCTTTTTTTAAGCCCACCGCTTTGGCAATCGACTGCCCCCGACCACCACCAAATTTGCGCCTATGAGCCGCCGCACCTTCGGCTAAGTCCACAAATACGCCGCCTAATTTTGGCTCATCGAGCTTTTGCAGCTCAAGGCGGCCTTGGGTTAACACCAAGGCAAAGGGGGCGATAGCACTGACGCCCGCCAGCGCCTCAGTCAGCCGCTCGGCCTCGGCGCTTAAAGCTTCATCTTCTAAAACAATTTGTAGCGGAATTTGCAGTTCGTTCATCAGCGTTACCAATAAAAACGGCTGGCACTAGCCAGCCGTTATAAGCGTTAATTGAGCCCTTCAGCCACTGTTTAGCCCAATAAATCTAGCCTTTTTCTTGAGCTGATCGCTTACGGCTGACAGCTATCGGCTTTTTACGCAGTGATACCAGAATGACGCAATAAGGCATCAATTTTTGGCTCGCGACCACGGAACTGCTTAAACAACTCCATCGGCTCTTTAGCACCGCCCTGCTCTAAAATGGCATGCAAGAAATCACGGCCCGTTTTAGCGCAAAAGATGCCTTCTTCTTCAAAGCGCGAGAACGCATCGCTCGACAATACTTCGGCCCACTTATAGCTGTAGTAACCTGCCGCGTAACCGCCAGCAAAAATATGGGCAAAGCCATGCTGAAAGCGGTTAAAGCTTGGCGGCGGCAACACGGCCACGGACTTGCGTACTTCGTCCAAAATCGCCTGCACTTGGCCGGGCTTAGCACCGTCTGCACTCATGTGCAGTTTAAAATCGAACAGTGCGAATTCTAATTGGCGCAGCATCATCAGTGCCGAATGGTAGTTACGGCCCGCCAACATACGCTCCAGCAAATCCGCTGGCAGCGGCTCACCGGTTTCGTAATGGCCAGAGATAAAGGCCAAGGCTTCTGGCTGCCAGCACCAGTTTTCTAAGAACTGGCTCGGCAACTCAACTGCATCCCACGGAACGCCGTTAATACCGGCCACGCCCGCTACTTCGACCTTGGTCAACATATGGTGAATACCATGACCAAATTCGTGGAACAGGGTTTCTACTTCGCCGTGGGTAAACAGCGCCGGCTTATCGCCTACTGGGCCGTTAAAGTTACAGGTTAGGTAGGCCACCGGCTTTTGCAGGCTGCCATCTTCACGGTAACGGCGACCCATGCAATCGTCCATCCAAGCGCCGCCCCGCTTATTAGCGCGGGCATATAAGTCTAAGTAGAAACTGCCGCGCAGCTCGCCATCTTCACCACAAATATCGAAGAAGCGTACATCCGGGTGCCACACCTCTACGCCAAAGCGCTCGGTGACTTTTACACCAAATAAGCGTTTTACAGTTTCAAACAGGCCATGAATAACCTTGTTGGCCGGGAAGTACGGGCGCAGCTCTTCATCAGAAATGGTGTATTTGTGTTGCTTGAGCTTTTCACCGTAATAAGTCACGTCCCACGCATTCAGCTTATCTATGCCGTGATGCTCGCGGGCAAACTCAGTTAGCTCTGCAAGATCAGCCTGACCTTGTGGGTAAGAACGCGCGGCCAGTTGGTCTAAAAAGTCCAACACCTGTTGCTCGCTCTCGGCCATTTTGGTGGACAGCGATAATTGCGCGTAGTTTTCAAAACCCAGCAGCTCGGCTAGTTCATGCTTCAGCGCCAGCGTTTCTTCAATCACTTGGGTGTTATCAAACTCGCCGGCATTTGGGCCTTGATCTGAGGCTCGGGTGCTGTAAGCGCGATATAGCTCTTCACGCAAACTGGCGTCGTCGGCATACATCATTACCGGCAAGTAAGAGGGAATATCCAGCGTAAACAGCCAGCCTTCTAGCTCACGGGCTTCGGCCTGCGCTTTAGCAGCGGCTTGAGCAGACTCAGGTAAACCGGCCAACTGAGCGGCGTCGGTAATCTGTTTGGTCCACGCTTGAGTGGCGTCTAACACTTGGTTAGAAAAACGCGAGCCTAAGTCAGACAGGCGAGATTTTATCTCACCAAAGCGCTGCTTTTGTGCTGGCTCCAAGGCAATGCCCGATAAGCGAAAATCACGCAGCGTGTTATTCACTTCTTTTTGCTGGGCCAAACTGAGCTTTTTAAAGTTATCGCGCTTGGCGAGGCTTTGGTACGCCTCAAACAAGCCTTGGTGTTGACCCATCCAGGTGCTGTATTCCGATAACAAGGGCAAGCACTCTTCATAGGCCTCGCGCAGTTCATCACTATTGAGCACGCTGTTTAAATGACTGGCCGGTGACCAAATGCGCGACAAGCGATCGCCCACTTCTTCTAATGGCGCTACTAGGTTATCCCAAGTGAAATTTTCATCATGCGCTAGCACAGTTTCTACGCGCTTTTTGCAGTCGACAATAGCGTGCTCTAGCGCAGGCTTAATGTGCTCTGGCTTGATCTGGCTGAACGGCGGCAAGCCATCCATGGTCAGTAGCGGATTAGTCATTTGGGTACCTCTTGGTGTTTTGGCCATCGACTTGCTTAAAAGCAATCGAGGAATACCTCTAAGATGGTGATGCCGAGACCAATGTTCAAGCTTTTACTGGCCATAAAGGCCAAATTTCGCCGATAACGCTCAGATAGTGAGCATATTATTAGGCAAGTCTTGGTGTACAATCGGTGATGGCTTAGGCTGGTTCTCATTCTTGCCTCTGGTTTTCTTATCTTCTCTGTTAGGAGCGTATACATGGCACAGCATTTTGATTACATCGCCATCGGTGGCGGTAGCGGCGGCATCGCCTCAGCAAACCGCGCCGCCATGCACGGTAAAAAAGTAGCCTTAATTGAAGCCAAAGACTTAGGCGGCACTTGCGTAAACGTGGGTTGCGTACCGAAAAAAGTCATGTGGTATGGCGCTCAAGTCGCCGATGCTATTAAGTTATATGCCAAGGATTATGGCTTTGAAGTTGATCTTAAAGGTCACAGCTGGACCAAGCTGATTGAAAGCCGCCAAGCCTATATTGGCCGTATTCATGACTCTTATGACCGCGTATTAGGCAATAACAAGATCACCGTAATCAAAGGCTTCGCCAGCTTTAAAGATGCCAACACAGTGCTGGTAAACGGTGAAGAATACACCGCCGATCACATTACTATTGCCACCGGTGGCGAGCCGGTTATTCCGCAGATCCCGGGTGCCGAGCACGGCATTAACTCGGACGGTTTCTTTGCGCTAACCGAACAGCCAAAGCGCGTGGCGGTAGTGGGTGCCGGTTATATTGCGGTAGAACTGGCCGGTGTGATGAACGCACTGGGTTCAGAAACTCACTTATTAGTGCGCAAGCACTCGCCGCTGCGTGAGTTTGACCCTATCTTGGTTGAGACCTTAGTAGAGGCCATGGCCACCGAAGGTCCGCAACTGCACACGCACTCGACACCTAAAAGTGTTGAAAAGAATAGCGATGGCAGCTTAACGCTGCACTTAGAAAACGGCGAGCACCTCACCGTCGATTGCCTGATCTGGGCCATTGGCCGTCGCCCGCTGACCTCCAAGCTAAACCTGGAAGCCGCTGGCGTAGCAACCGATGAGCGTGGCTACATCAAAGTCGATGAATATCAAAACACCAGCGCCAAAGGCGTGTACGCGGTGGGCGATAACATCGGTTATGTTGAGCTAACGCCGGTAGCCGTTAAGGCGGGTCGTTTATTGTCTGAGCGTTTATTTAATGGCCAAACCAAGGCCAAAATGGACTACGGCTTGATCCCCACCGTGGTCTTTAGTCATCCGCCCATTGGCACGCTGGGTTTAACTGAGCCAGAAGCTAAAAAGCAATATGGCGACGACCAAGTGAAGGTTTACACCTCGACCTTTACCTCCATGTACACCGCCGTTACTGCACACCGCCAGCCTTGTAAGATGAAGCTGGTCTGTGTGGGTGAAAACGAAAAAGTAGTAGGCGTACACGGCATCGGTTTTGGTATGGATGAAATCCTGCAAGGCTTTGCGGTCGCAGTGAAAATGGGCGCCACCAAAGAAGACTTCGACGCTTGCGTAGCAATACATCCTACGGGCGCTGAGGAATTCGTTACCATGCGCTAGGTATTGCGTAAGTCATGGAGACAAATCGTTAAGCAATAACGAGTTACACAAAAAGGCCGAGCAATAGCTCGGCCTTTTTTGCATCAGGTGTCATGGCTCCTATAATTTTAGTTCCACATGCCTCCCATAGACCGAGTACGTAATTTTGCTTACAATCACTCCCCAATTTTCGTGTTCTATAGAGGGTTTAACATGGCTCAACCTGATGCTGCGTCAGTAGCAAGCAACATCTCTCAAGAGCTGTTCTCTATGTTAGAGCGCGAAGAGCAGCAGCTAGATTCTTTTACTCGTAAGCGCATAGAAAGAGACATTAATAAAGTGACAGACATCGCAAAACGTCTGTTCTTAAGTGGTCTTTTAAGCGTGGTATATAACGAAATTGAAAAAGGCATTGATGCTTGCGAACAGGCAATACGTTTAGCTCCTCATGACCTCGTTATGTGGGAAAACTACACCACCATGATTTGGCGGATAAAGGGCACTTTAGCCAGCTATCGGGTTCGTTTGCGCAGTTTGGACTACATAAATCAACCAAGCTTTTTGCTTAGTACTTTACTGATACAGCAGCAGTTGAATGATTTTAAGGCTGCTCTTGAAACTGTCGACTTGCTAGAGAAAATTCTCGGCACAGAAAGCGCTAAAAAACTATTCAATGAATTAGGTGATCTTACGGTTGATGAAATGATTGAGCTAAACAAAAAACCACAAGCCGAAACAGCTAAAGACGTCACTAAACTGATGTTTTCTCTCGCCGAAGAAGAGCATAACTTCAAGGTGAAGACTACGTTTCGCGAACTAGAAACCGATAGCGACACCTTCTGCATAGAGATGTTTCTACCCAATATAAAGTTGGAAGAATTAAAGAGTATTAATCGACAGCTGCTCGCTAAAAGACGCGAGCTGGGCTTAGCAACCAGCGAGGTGGTAGGTTTATTCCGCGAATACTTGAGCGCGGACGAATCTCAGATCTTGGAGGCATAACTTTGTCTGTTTCCCCAAGGATGTTCGCCACCTCTGCGCAAAAAATAGCGGCGACTAGAACTGAGATTGATCATCGTAATGCCGCCAGTAGAGCCTACTACGCCCTTTATCATGCGGCTTTAGAATTAATGCTGGAAGAGTTTGCTGAAATTAAACGCTACCCCCGCGTTGGCGTACATCAGTGCTTAATTAAGCATCTTGAAGAAGTAGGAAAATCAGGTGGTTCCGGTAGGATTACTGCCGAATTGGGTACCGATTTGTCAGAGATGTTAACGCTAGTAAAGCGATTGCGTACTCATGCCGATTACAAACTCAAACGTCATTTTCGAGAAAGCGATGCCATAATGAGTATTGATTATGCGCATGAATATCTGGATAAAATAGACTGCTTACCACCAAAAAAACTGAGTAGTAGATAACCTCTGCAAAGCTTCTCGTATCAGTTAAGTAATGCTCATTAACGCACAGCGAAAGAAAGGCCGAGCATTAGCTCGGCCTTTTTTGTTGGTGTGGTAGTGCGGCTTAGCGCATCACTTTCCACTCGCCGGCTTTATTCTTCTTAAAGCTAAATTCTTGCATATTGGTTTGCTGCATACCCATCACGGTAATAGTGGCTTCAACGGTACAGTTGTAAATATCGTTGGCTGCCTCTTCACAGCCTTGAGGTGAGATATTGTCAATTTTTGGCATCATGCCATCCATAGCGTCACCAAGGCCGGCCCCTTTTAAGCCACCGGTCACTTGATTCATATCGCTTTGGATCTGCTCTTCCAGCGCCTTGCGCACTTCTGCATCTGAAGGCGCGCCACCGCACGCGGTCAGCACCGCCGCCAAACCAAAAACTAATCCGAGTTTGGTCACGCTTTTAACTGCTTTCATAATTATCCCTTTTATAGGCGCTTAAGCGTCCTGATGAAATCCATTAAACAACCAGCAAAAATACCGGTGTGTCATGGTATTGAGCAAAGGCAAAGAGCATAGGCACTTCATCACATGCATTCAACAGTTTGCCGCTCACGCAAGTGGCCGAGCACCCAGAACCTTGAGTCTTTAAGAATTTGCGCGCCATAGCGTTATTCACGCTCTATTCTCAGGCACAATAGGATTATTACCGCAATTCTTTGGAATGCTTGTGACTGATCAAAATTCAAACTTACAAACACTCTGGCTCTGCGAGACCGTACGACTGCGCGAAGAGCACACCGGCCAGTTGGAAGACAGCGAGGCTTGTCGCAAAGCCCGAGCCACTGCAGGCTCGCTTAGCCAACGCTTGCAGGTGCGCGGCTTATTTTTAGCTAAGCGCGATGGTTTAGTGGTAGCTATGCAGCACTGGCTGCAAGGCGCTCGGCTAGCCTTATGGCTGCTGATTTTCAGTGCGATCTTATCTGGCGTAGTGTTAGCGAAAACCGCGCTTAGTGGTAACCCTGAAGCGATTAATATCTTTTGGGCCTTGTCCGGTTTAATCGGCTTAAACCTGCTGAGTTTATTAGCTTGGTGTGTCAGCCTGATTTTTGCTAAAAAAAGCAGCTCACCGCTTAGCCACGCTTGGCTGTGGCTCAGTAATAAACTGGCCCGCGATGCCAAAGCGGCACAGTTAGCACCGGCATTATTGGTGTTATTACAACGCCATAAGCTATTACGCTGGGGCTTAGGCCGCTTGCTGCACGGCTGGTGGCTGATCACTTTAAGCAGCGCCCTATTCAGCTTAATTGCGCTATTGGCCACCCGCAGATACGGCTTTGTGTGGGAGTCCACCATAGTGGCCAGCGACTCTTTTGTGATGCTGGTTAATCTATTGGGCCAGCCGGCAGCTTGGCTCGGCTTTGCACTACCGAACAGTGAGCTTATTCAACAAAGTGGCCTGCACGCTTTGGCCAGTGAACCCGCCAGACAAATGTGGGCCAGCTGGTTACTGGGCATGCTGTTAATTTACGGCGTACTGCCGCGTCTCGCCTTTAGCTTATTGTGTGAATGGCGCTGGCGCCGTGGTGTTAAGCGCTTAGCATTCAATGCAGATGACGAAGTGTGGCAGCCATTACATGAGCGGGTGCAACCCAGCAGCGAGCGCTTAGGCGTAGTAGATGCAGCACCCTCAGCGCTGCCCAGCACCACGGCAGGCGCACAATTAACCGGGCACGATGCCGTGTTGGTCGCCATTGAACTGGATGACAGCATTAGTTGGCCGCCTGATCATTTAAAATCAGATCATCCTCAACATCTATTAGATGCAGGGGTGATTGATACTCGTGAACAGCGCCGCCAACTGCTTGAGCAACTGAGCGCTCACCCGCCGGCACGACTGCTGATCACCTGTAATCCGCAGCGCTCGGCAGATAGAGGCACCTTGCATTTAATTGCCGAGCTATCACGCACGGCAGCGGTAACTCGGGTGTGGCTGTTGGATATTGACGCGCCCGCGGAGCGGCTAGAAAACTGGCAACAACAGCTGGATGCATTAAAGATTGAACATAGCCGCACCGCCCCTTGGGCTTGGTTGGAACAAGAGCCGGAGCACATAGAGGGACAAGCAAATGACTAAGCAAACAGCCCCCTTAACACTGGCAGTGGTTGGCCACACCAATGTGGGCAAAACCTCATTACTGCGCACCCTCACTCGGGATGTGGGCTTTGGCGCTATCTCCCATCGCCCCAGCACCACCCAACATGTAGAAGGCGCACGCTTGTCGGTAGATGGCGAAGCGCTAATTGAGCTTTACGACACGCCAGGCTTTGAAGATGCGATTGCGCTCTATGAATACATTGAGCAACTGCCCCAATCTGAGCAGCGCTTAGATGGCCCAGAACAAGTGGAGCGCTTTTTAAATACCAGCGAAGCCCGCCAGCGCTTTGAGCAAGAAGCCAAAGTGCTACGCCAGCTCTTAAAATCCGATGCCGGTTTTTATGTGATTGATGCTCGCGAACCCGTATTAGCGAAATATCGGGATGAACTGGCGATTTTAGCCATGTGCGGCAAACCCTTATTGCCGGTGTTAAATTTTGTAAATGCACCTGAGCAACGCGAAGCCGCATGGCGAGAAGTGCTGGCCCGCTTAGGTTTGCATGCGATAGTACGCTTCGACAGCGTAGCCCCCCCTGCCGATGGTGAGCAACGGCTTTATGAAAATTTAAGCTTAGTTTTGGATAGCCAGCGCCCGCGCCTACAGCGCTTAATTGACCATAACCTTGCTCAAGTAAAAGTGCGCCGCAAAGCCAGCCAACGCCTGATTGCCGAGCTATTAATAGACGTAGCTGCCGCACGGCGCAGCGTGCACCCAGACTTATTAGAAGAAGCCATTCAACAGCTACATAAAGATGTTCGCCAGCGTGAGCAGCAATGTGTAGAAGCACTATTAAAGCTGTATGCGTTTCGTAAAGACGATGCCGAGGCGCAAGATTTACCATTAGAAGAAGGTCGCTGGGGCGATGATTTATTTAACCCCGCCACCATGAAGCAGTTCGGCGTAAAAGTCGGCGGCGGCATGGCAGCCGGTGCCGCCACCGGTGCCGGCATAGACCTGTTTACCGGCGGGCTAAGCCTAGGTGCCGCCACCGTACTGGGCGCCGCCATCGGCGGCTTCACCCAAACTTTTCGTAGCTACGGCGAGCGCATTAAAGGCAAATGGCGCGGCGAGCGTGAACTCACGGTTAACGACGCCACGCTACGCTTATTAGCCATTCGCCAACAGCGCCTACTTAATGCTTTAGAGTTACGGGGCCATGCCGCCCAAGAGCGCATTCAAATGGACACGCCGCTTGAGCAACAATGGCGCAAAGGCGAACTAGCAGAGCCACTGATCACCGCCCGCGCCTACCCCGCATGGTCGAGCTTAAATGGCCGCAAACCTAAGCTAGACCATGAACGCACAGGCGAGATTGAAAGCTTGGCAGCTAGCTTGGCGAGGCAAGATGCGAGGGATTAGGGATTAGGGATTAGGGATTAGGGATTAGGGATTAGGGATTAGGGATTAGGGATTAGGGTGATTAAAACAGCGGATTAATGTGATTGCACGGTAAATGTCGGACGAAGGGCCTACTCCCCGACTCGCTTAACCCGCATCCCTGCGGCGCTCAAACACATGGCGTCCCTGCCATGTGATGGTCGGCTGAGCAGCTCCCTTTATCCTCATTGGTGCTATGGTGGCTTCCTGATACTGGTTATGTAGAATCTAGACGCTTGCATTCTACCTATCAAATTATTTGCTATTAATTTTTATATGCACTTACTTTAATAGCAGTCACATCATTAAAATAGACACTTGAAGCAACACTAAAAATAAAATACAAGAGAGAACACCATGGGATTAGAAACAGAAATTAAGCTTGCTAGGAAAGAAATAATTTCAGACGGGTACGACATGTCCGTAGGTGAAATTATAAATCTTTACAAAGATAATGAACTTAAAATAAACCCAGTATTTCAACGTCTTTTCAGGTGGGACATCACGCGCAAGACTAGATTTATTGAGTCCATATTGTTAGGCATACCAATTCCGCCAATATTTGTTTTCCAAGATGACGATGGTGGTTGGGAACTCATAGATGGCCTTCAGCGCTTATCAACTATTTTAGAGTTTGTTGGGGTACTTAATGGTCCTGATGGAAATAAAATCAAACCAAGCATTTTAGAGGGAACTCACTTCCTTCCAAGTTTAGCCAACAAATGCTGGCAAACTTGGAAGGAAGGAGATGATGCAATAGACAAGCCCATGCAACTCCAGATTAAAAGGGCACGACTCCGAGTTGAAATATTACTAAAAGAAAGTGATGAGAATGCTAAATTTGAACTTTTTCAAAGGCTAAATACTGGTGGTGCACATCTATCAGAACAAGAAGTAAGAAACTGTGTCGCTGTTATGATTAATTTAGGTCTTTATACGCTTCTTAAAGGGCTTTCCGAATTCGAAGCATTTGTAACAACAACAAGCCAAACAAGTAACGCCTTAGAAAAACAAGCGGGAATTGAACTAGTCCTCCGATATTTCTCATTTCGTAACCACCCTTATAAAAGAGGATTGGATGTGCATGAGTATCTTGATCAAGCATTAATACACATGTCAAAAGATGACAATATCGACTGGACAAAAGAAAAAGAGAACTTTGAGAAAACATTTACTTTACTAAGTAAAGTATTAGGAGAAGATGTTTTCAAGAGATGGGATGGCAGTGCTTTTTCTGGTAAATTTTTGATGTCTCTTTACGAAACCATTGCATTTGGCATATCAAAAAATATAACAAATTATGAATCATTAAGTCCTGAGCTTCAAACTGAAATAATCACAAAAAAGATTAAAAAATTATGGGAAAGCCCTACATTTATAAATAACTCTGGTGCTGGAGTGAGAGGAACTTCAAGACTAACTAATCTTTTACCAATGGCGGAGGAATTCTTTAAGCCGTGAGTAAAATAAGGACTGTAGATAACCTCCAAACCCTTTTAGATAAAGAGCTATCTTGGAGAATAAAGGAGATCGCGAGCATTAAAATATTGGTTCGACGATCAGACAGTATCGCTAGTGGAACCGCGGTAAGAGCAGCTATACCTCTTTTATATGGACACTGGGAAGGTTTTGTAAAAAACGCAGCCACTCTTTACTTACAATTCGTTAACGACCAATCTTTAAAGTATTCTGAGTTAATTAATTGCTTTGTAGTGTTTGGCATAAAAAAGAAAATAAACGACATTGAGTCATCTATGTCGTCAGAAACTTCTATTGCTGTCGTAGAGTTTTTATTTAACGAGCAGAATAAAAAAGCAAAACTTCAGATTGAATCTGCAATAAGAACAGAATCCAACCTCAGCTCAAAGGTATTCTCTAACATTCTAAAATCTATAGGTTTTGATACAACCAAATATGAAACACGATTCAACCTAATAGATGAAAGCCTACTAAAAAGAAGAAATTATATTGCACATGGAGAGTATCTTGATGTGCAGGCTGAGGGGTTTAGAGAGCTTGCTGACGACGTGTTATTGATGCTGAGATGGTTTAAAGATGATATTGAAAACGCAGTAACTCTAAAAACATTTATGAAACCAGCGTAAGCGACCCTCCTAACTCTTTAGCACATACTGAATCAGCCAAAACGTCAGCAACAAAAAGGCCGAGCATCTGCTCGGCCTTTAGTTTTTAGATCTCACCGGCAAAACCATACCGACGAGAGAGGCAGCAGGGATTGCTGGGGCCGACCATCACATGCCATGGATGGCATGTGTGAGCTTACATGGACGTACTTGCAGCGCGTCGGCGTAAGCAACCCTGCTGTCTCTTGACACACGCACTCAAAAAGCGAATTTGTTCTATTAAAAAAGCCGAGCAACAGCTCGGCTTTTTAGATCTAAACCGTGCCTACGCTCTCTTTATCGAACAGACAGACACTAACAACAGGCGCGAGTGGGTATACTTAAGGGCTAGTTTTGCCTAACTGGATGTAAATTAGTACTTAATGATATTCAACCAACCGAGCGTCATTCACTACTATTTTGGCCGTGGCATCACCGTAAATTTACTCAGTTAATGGAGAGCTAATGACACCTTCGCCTAAGTTAATACTCAGTACAGTGATGCTGCTCACGGCACCCTTAGCAATGGCTGCAGAGCCGCCGGTAACGCCAGTGCAAATGATCACCGCCTTTGAAAATGTGTTTGGTGTGCATAAAGGTGAGCGCCGTAATCACACCAAAGGCAGCTGTGCCACGGGCGAATTTGTGGGGCTAGACGCTGCCCAACCCTATACGCGCTCAGCGCTTTTTTCTGGACAGACGCTGCCGGTAATTGCCCGTTTTTCTTTGGGTGGCGGTAATCCCCAGTCGCCAGATACGGCAAAGTCTGCGCGCAGCATGTCGTTACAGTTCACGTTACCTGAGGGCCAGCTCCACCATATGGCCATGTTAAATATCCCTATATCGGGTGCAGCTACGCCGCAAACCTTTTTTGATGATCTGGTCGCTAAAGCGCCCGATGCCACCACCGGCCAACCGGATCCTGAGCTAATAAAGGCATTTAAAGCGACCCATCCCGATAGTCTGCCACTCGCGGAATATTTGACTACTTATATGCCGCCGTCCAGCTGGGCTAACAGTCGCTACTATGGGGTGCACACCTTTAAGTTCATCAACAGTGACGATAAAACCTCGTTAGTGCGCTGGCGCTTTGAGCCTCAAGATGGCGTGCAAGATCTCACTGAAGAGCAACGCCAGCAGTTGCCCGCCAATTTTCTTGATCAGCGATTAATTGACCGCCTTGAGCAAGGGCCGGTGCGTTGGAACATGATACTGAGCTTGGGGGTGGAGGGTGATCCCGAGACCAACGCTACCTTGCTCTGGCCGAGCCATCGCGAAGAAGTCACCGTCGGCACGCTCACCCTAACTACTGCTACGGCACAAAAAGGCGCGGCATGCGAAACCATCAACTTCGACCCGCTCATCATGACGGATGGCATAGCGCCCACCGATGATCCTGTGCTGTTATTTCGCTCGCCCGCCTACGCAGTGTCGTTCGGTAAACGGCTAAGCGGTCAATAACAAAAATACCAAACCGTGCCGAATAAATTGGCACCTACAAAAGCAAACAACGAAACAGACAACTCCACACCGATGAGAGAGACAGCAGGGATTGCTGGAGCCGACCGTCAAATGCCAGGGACGGCATTTGCGAGCGCCGCATGGATGCGGGTTAAGCGCGTCGGCGTAAGCAACCCTGCTGGCTCTTTAGCACACACTCAATCAGCCAAAACGTCATGTAACAAAAAGGCCGAGCATCAGCTCGGCCTTCATTTTTAGACCCCCCCGACAACTCCGCACCAACGAAAGAGGCTGCAGGGATTGCTGGAGCCGACCGTCAAATGCCAGAGCCGAAAAATGCTCCTGCCATTTCGGCATTCCCGCCATCCCTGGCGGTTGACGGCATTTGCGAGCGCCGCATGGATGCGGGTTAAGCGCGTCGGCGTAAGCAACCCTGCTGCCTCTATACACACTCCATATCAGCCAAAGACGATTCTTATCTTTGGCCTAGTGTTTCGCTGTGGTCTTCAAACTTACTGCTTCCGGCTGGGATCCTATACTTCAAATGATATTCAGTATCAATTAGGAGGACTTGTTATGCCGGCCCAACGACTACAGCAATACCTAGATCAACAGGGGGTCAAATATCGGGTGATTACCCACTCGCCGGCTTTTACCGCACAAGAGGTGGCCGAAGTCGCCCATATACCGGGCAGCGTAATGGCCAAAGTAGTAATTGTGACGCTGGATGGCCAGATGACCATGATAGTGGTGCCCGCCCCCAAGATGATCCATACCGATACCCTAGCCCAAGCCCTGTCGGCGCAGAAAGTGACCCTTCTGCATGAACACGACTTTCGCGAAAAGTTTCCCGACTGCCAAGTTGGTGCCCTGCCCCCCTTTGGCAACCTCTATCAAATGCCGGTGTATATCGACACCGAACTCGCTCACCAGAAAGAAATCGTCTTTAGTGCCGGTAGCTACCGTGAACTGTTTAGCCTGCCCATAAAAGACTACCTGAAACTGGTTCAGCCCAAACAGTTTGCCGATTAGCCCATACTTGTGCCGCACCCAACAAAAAGCCGAGCATCTGCTCGGCTTCTTTAATCTTTCACTTCCAGCTTACCGCTTTGCTCAAGCTTAGTGGTGATGACCACCTTCGCCGTGGGCGTGGCCGTGGGCAATTTCTTCTTCCGTTGCTTCACGTACGCTGACTACTTCTAGATCAAAAATCAGCGTTAAACCGGCTAATGGGTGGTTCATGTCTATGTCTGCCATAAACTTGCCCACTTTAGCTACCGTGACCTGACGCTCGCCTTGCTCGGTGTGAACGGTGGCCATCATGCCGGCTTTCCAGTTTTTGGCACCGTGCAAATGCTTCACAGGTACGCGCTGGATCATTTCATCTTTACGTTCGCCGTAGGCATCTTCTGGTGCCAAGGTGATGCTGAAGCTGTCGCCTTCGTTCTTGCCCGTTAAGGCTGCTTCTATGCCTTCCAACATACCTTTATGACCATGCAAATAGGCCAGCGGCGTGTTGCCGACGTTGGTGTCTAACGTATCACCTTCTTCGCTTTTTAAGGTGTAGTTAAACTGTACGACTGTGTTGTCTGCAACTTGCATCGGAGATCTCATTAGTTAGGTAATAAATTTAGGCCGAAATAGTAACAGATGGCAAAGCACGATTCACGACCAAGGCGTTGCCGTGAGGAGTAAAGTGTGAAGAGTGAAGCGGACAAACCAAAGAAAGATACGCGTGCGAGGCTCATTAAGTTTTGCTGCGCAAAACCGGCCGGCTAAAGGCGGCCTCTACAAAAGATGGTGCTACGCACACCAAATTGAGCACTTTCTGCCTTTGAGATACACTGTTTGTCACAATGGTTAGTTAAGAAGCTGGGTCGCATGTCAAATTCGCAGGACAATATCCGTATTATCAAGAAATATCCTAATCGTCGCCTGTATGACAGCTACACCAGTAGTCATGTCACTCTGGTGGATATTCGCCAACTCGTGCAAGAGCAAGAGCCCTTTCAGGTGGTGGACGCCAAAAGCGGTGAGGACATTACCCGCAGTATTTTGCTGCAGATCATTCAAGAAGCCGAGAGTGATGGCAATCCGATTTTTTCTAGCACCATGCTAAAAAACATCATCTGCTTTTATGGCCCTTTTCAAGGCGTGCTGGGCAGCTACTTAGACGAAAGCATTCAGTCGGTGATCGACATTCAATCACAAACGGGCTCTCAGTCTTCACAAGCTTGGAGCGAGTTTATGCAAGGCCAAGCGCCCATCATGCAAGACATGATGCGCCAATACGTTGAGCAGTCGCGCGACTTATATATGAACACCCAAAATATGTTTGGTCTGTTTGGCGGCTTTGCGGGCAGCACTGACCAAGATAAGAAAGCTGACTCTAGCTCAGATACGGCTGCAGGTTCTAAACCAGAAAATTTAGATCCAAAAAAAGGCGATAAGGAATAATCCTTATCGCCTAAACAGCTAACCGCTATTACTGGAGATTAATAGTGGTGTTTATTAGTTAGATTTAGTGGCGTTACGTGCGCCTTTAGTTTGCTCTGCTGCTGCAGCTTTAGCAGTAGCAATGTTCTTTTCAGTAGCTTGAGCTACTTCACGAGCGGCTTTCTCAGACTGTGCAGTTGCCTGCTTTACTGCGTTTTCAGCAATAGTAGCGGCTTCTTTAGATGCAGCTTGTGCTTGGCCAAATACTTGGTTAGCGCTAGATACGGCTGATTTTAACGCCGTTACTGCCTGCTCGCTGCCTGCTGGTGCTTGACCGGCAAACTTCTCAACTGCTTCATTGATCTGCTCGCTACCTTTAGCAACTTGCTGGTCAGCAAACTGGCTTACTTGCTGCTGGCTGTCAGTTAATACTGCCAACACTTCGCTGTTGAAGCTCAGTTGCTGGTCTAAAACAGCAGTAGGGCTCAAGAATTCGTTTTGCAGTTCAGCAAAATCTTTGATGTCGCGTACTGCGAACAATTTGTTAGCGAACGCAAACTGGCTGTTTACTAACTGAGTGAATGCATCTTGCTGCAGCTTGCCCAGTTTAGTGGCGTTAGCAATTAAGTTGTTGGTTAAGTTCTGTGCTACTTGCAAATTTTCTTGTGAGGTGGCTTGCAGCTGGTCAGTGTTGAATAAAGACATTTGTATCTCCTAAAGAATTGGGGGGCTTAATTGCCTGATACGCCTGTAAGAAAACTTCATCACTTACTTTCTTAGCTTAAGGCGTGGAGTTATTGTGCACCGCACAAAAAGGATTGGCAAGTATTCTTTTGTGCAGTGCACAAAATAGTGCTGCGCTAATGGTGAGATAGTCCTGAGATAGTGCAGCAAGCGTGTTGCCGCAGGCTCGCTCTTGGCCGCCGACTGGCCGCTACCACTGGCTTGGCGCTTATTTAGCTTGCCGTAAACCATGAAGGTTGCCTTATAGAGAGCTGCGTTAAATTTAGCGTTGCAGAGCCGACTAAGCGCCGCGTCCGACTTTTTATCTGGCCTGTACCTTTTGTTTTATCTTATTTAACGCTAATAGCTGAGCTATGGTTTACGCTTGATGGTTCGGTGAGCGCACTACTACCTACCTAATATGTACTCCCTGCTACTTACCTAAAACGTACTCTCTACTGACCACCTAACACACCTACCCTGCAAAAACCCGTTAGCTCTCTATTACTTAACGGGCATAAGGTTAGCAGTAGGTAGATAAAGCGCTAACGAACTATAGAATTTAATGAGTAAATTGTTCACACAGTTGTAATCAAAAACAGCAGAGAATGTTTATTTCGTCATATTATTGCTATGATGTGTGATGTAGGTTTTGTTTACCCTCTGTTTTAGTGTTCAATTTGTGATCCAACTCAGCGCTACCGGCACGAGTCGGCAACGTAAAAGTGCGGCCTTATTGATGTAAGACAGACCGAGTCACAAGACGCTGCTATAGAATTAACATAATGCTCATACAAACAGTGCCGATCTGCTCCTTGGACATTTTGACAATTTCCACATTGTAAAAATGATTTCCATAAATTGGTTGATCGTCACAGTATTTTTTGTATGATCACGATAAGGGTTACTGAGCTACCAACCGTTCTCACTAGACGGAGCCAGTAATCATTACCCCTGGATAAACAACAATGGTGCCGAGAGCACCTCAGATGAATGGATACCGATTATGGCTAAAATGAAAGCAATCGAGGCAGTTGCCAAAATCCTTGAGCTTGAAGGTGTGACTAAAGCCTTTGGCGTTCCCGGCGCCGCAATTAACCCTTTCTACGCAGCATTGCGTGGCTTAGGTTCAATTGAACACGTACTGGCTCGCCACGTTGAAGGCGCGTCACACATGGCTGAAGGCTACACTCGTGCAAACCCAGGCAATATCGGCCTGTGTATTGGTACTTCTGGCCCTGCCGGTACCGATATGATCACTGGTTTGTACTCAGCGATGGCTGACTCGATTCCAATTTTGTGCATCACTGGCCAAGCGCCACGTGCTCGCATGCACAAAGAAGACTTCCAAGCTGTAGACATTGAGTCTATCGCTAAGCCAGTAACTAAGTGGGCTATCTGCGTAATGGAGCCCGCTCAGTTGATCGGTACTTTCCAGCAGGCATTCCACATCATGCGTTCTGGCCGTCCAGGTCCTGTTCTTATCGACATGCCGTTCGACGTACAGATGGCTGAGATTGAATTTGACGCTGAAGCATACGTTCCAATGATCCCGTACAAGCCAGCTGCTACTCGTATCCAAATCGAGAAAGCGCTGACTATGCTGAACGAATCAGACAAGCCGCTGTTGGTATCTGGTGGTGGTGTTATCAACGCCAACGCAGACAAGCAACTGACTGAGTTTGCTGAACTGGTAAACGTTCCAGTAATTCCTACTCTGATGGGTTGGGGTACTATTCCTGACGACCACGAGTTGATGGCAGGTATGTGTGGTCTGCAGACTTCACACCGTTACGGTAACGCTAGCATGCTGGCATCTGACTTCGTGTTGGGTATTGGTAACCGCTTTGCTAACCGTCACACCGGTTCGGTTGAGGTTTACACCAAGGGCCGTAAGTTCGTCCACGTAGACATCGAGCCTACTCAGATTGGTCGCGTATTCTGCCCAGATCTGGGTATCGTATCTTGCGCCGGCGCTGCTTTGGATCTGTTCTTAGAAGTTGCTAAAGAATGGAAAGCTGCAGGCAAGCTGAAAGATCGTTCTGCTTGGGTTGCTGAGTGTAAAGAACGCAAGAGCACCATGCAGCGTAAGACCAACTTCGACAACGTTCCAGTTAAACCACAGCGTGTTTACCAGGAAATGAACAAAGTCTTTGGTCGCGATACTACTTATGTATCTACCATTGGTTTGTCACAGATTGCTGCGGCTCAGTTCCTGCACGTATACAGCGCACGTAACTGGATCAACTGTGGTCAGGCTGGCCCTCTGGGTTGGACTATCCCTGCTGCTCTGGGTGTGGTTGCTGCAGACAAGTCTCGCAACGTTGTTGCCATCTCTGGTGACTACGACTTCCAGTTCATGATCGAAGAATTGGCCGTTGGCGCACAGTTTAAACTGCCGTACATCCACGTACTGGTAAACAACTCTTATCTGGGTCTGATCCGTCAGGCACAGCGTGGCTTCGACATGGACTTCTGTGTTCAGTTGTCTTTCGAAAACATCAACTCTCCTGAGCTGGGCGAGTACGGTGTTGACCACGTTAAGGTTGTTGAAGGTCTGGGCTGTAAAGCAATCCGTGTTTACAAGCCAGAAGAAATCGCTCCTGCACTGGAACAAGCTAAGAAGTTGATGGCTGAATTCTCTGTACCAGTAGTAGTTGAAGTGATCCTTGAGCGTGTAACCAACGTTTCTATGGGCGTTGAAATTGACGCAGTTAACGAGTTTGAAGAATTAGCAGCAAAAGGCATCGATGCCCCTACTGCTACTATCTCTCTGCTTGATTAATTAATACCTTAAAGCCCAGCCACTCGGCTGGGCTTATTTTTGCCCCCAATTAATGAAGGACATTGTTATGCCTAAATTAGCTGCCAACTTGTCTATGCTGTTTACCGAAGTGGCCTTTATGGACCGCTTTGAAGCTGCCGCTAAGGCTGGCTTTAAGGGTGTAGAATATCTGTTCCCTTATGCTGAAACTGCCCAAGACATTAAAGCCAAACTGGAAGCCAATGGTCTGACTCAGGTGTTGTTTAACCTGCCAGCCGGTAACTGGGACGGCGGCGAGCGCGGCATTGCTTGCCATCCTGACCGTGTTGAAGAGTTTCAAGCCGGTGTTGATAAGGCTATCGAATACGCTAAAGTTCTGGGCAACACCCAGATCAACTGCTTGGCTGGTATCCAGCAAGCTGGCGTGTCTTATGACGAAGCTGAAGCCACCTTTGTTGCTAACCTGAAATTTGCTGCTGACAAACTGGAAGCGGCCGGTATCAAGTTGGTAATGGAAGCGATTAATACTATCGATATTCCAGGCTTCTTCTTGAACAACACCAAGCAAGCCCAGTCTATCCGCGAAAAAGTGGGTAGTGCTAACCTGTATCTGCAGTATGACATTTACCACATGCAGATCATGGAAGGTGACTTGGCCCGTACCGTTAAAAACAACCTGAGCAACATCAACCACGTACAGTTGGCTGATAACCCAGGTCGTAACGAGCCAGGTACCGGTGAGATCAACTACGAGTTCTTGTTTAAGTACTTGGACGAAGTAGGCTACGACGGTTGGATTGGCTGCGAATATAAGCCAGCTACCACCACCGAAGCCGGTCTGACTTGGTTGAAGAACTACGCTAGCCTGAACTAAATTTTTGACTGTGCTGCACTGCAACACGGCAATTCTTAAAGGTATGAGATGCGCATCGCGTGTCTACTGACCCCACAAGTTAACAAGGAATTTACGATGAAAATAGGTTTTATCGGTACCGGTATCATGGGCAAGCCAATGGCTGAGAACCTGCAAAAAGCAGGTTATACCCTTTATTTCTCTGAGCACTTCAACGCAGCTCCTGCCGACTTGGTAGGCGAGAAAGGTATTGCTTTGGCAACGCCTAAAGCGGTTGCAGAAGCTGCAGACGTTATCATCACTATGGTGCCAGATACCCCACAGGTTGAAGACGTACTGTTTGGTGAGAACGGCGTAGCTGAAGGTCTGTCTGCTGGCAAAATCGTAGTAGACATGTCTTCTATCTCTCCTATCGCTACCAAAGTTATCGCTAAGCGCGTTAACGAAACTGGTGCCGACTACTTAGACGCTCCAGTATCTGGCGGCGAAGTGGGTGCGATCAACGCAACTCTGACCATCATGGTTGGTGGCGAGCAGTCAGTATTCGACAAGATTAACCCTTTGTTCGAAATCATGGGTAAGAACATTACTCTGGTAGGCGGTAACGGTGACGGTCAGACTACTAAAGTAGCGAACCAAATCATTGTTGCCCTGAACATTGAAGCCGTTGCAGAAGCGCTGGTATTTGCTTCTAAAGCCGGTGCCGATCCTGCCAAGGTGCGTGAAGCACTGATGGGTGGTTTCGCTTCTTCTAAAATTTTAGAAGTACACGGCGAGCGTATGGTTAAGGGTACTTTTGAACCTGGTTTCCGTATCGCTTTACACCAGAAAGACCTGAACTTGGCTCTGACTGGCGCACGTGAACTGGGTGTTTCTCTGCCTAACACTGCAGGCGCACAAGAGTTGTTCAACACTTGTAACGCTCTGGGCGGTGCTGGTTGGGACCACTCTGGTTTGATCAAGGCTCTTGAGCACTTGGCTAACCACAACATTCGCGGCGAGTGATTTCGTTGCTTGCCCGCTAACCTAAGGGTGGCGGGCAATTAAGAATCGGGGCAGGCAAAGATAAGTACGAGCTTTCACTCAGGGGGCTTTGTGTAAGATCTTAATTATCGCTGCGCTGCCCCACCTTCTTAAAGCTAGAAGCTAGAAGCTAGAGAAATTCAAACTCAGTTTTACGTTGTCAGTTAACACATTCTCATCTCGTACTACCCTCGTTATACTCCCGTTTTATTCCTGTCTAACCTCGCTATAAAAACTAAGATTCAAACACATCTCAATATCATCTTTTTCGCTCAATACCTTGCTACGCCTGTCCTCTACAGCAAAAAATGTTTGTTATTTAAATGCTTACACCCTTTTTCCTCTTTCATAGATCCCCCTCTAATACCACTGCTCACCTTCAGATATACAACCTTGGTTACAGAATACAAATAAAAGTTACCAATCCATTGATACATCGTTAACGAAACAGTATTAATACTCGCAGGTCAGCGGACATGGGAACCATAGTCGCTGATGGATGAGTTAAGGATGATGATTTTTAGCAGCCTTCTTAACGTTAAACAGGTTCACTACTGCGCTTAATGCAGGGAAAAATTATTATGACAACACCCACTTCTCAGATAGACCAGCAGCCGCTAAAAACCGGCACAAAGAGTAAAAAATCATTCGAGATGCCACATATTTATGTCATCTTATTTGTGTTTAGCGCAATCGCTGCTGTTTTAACCTATATCGTACCTGCGGGCCAGTATGAGCGCGTACCAGGACCCAACGGCCGTACCACTATTGATCCCAACTCTTATCAGGTGATCGAATCTACTCCTGTCGGACTGGTCGACTTTATGACATCCATTCCCAAGGGATTGATGGATGCAGGCGCGGTGGTATTCTTCACCTTTATGATCGGCGGTATGTTTATGGTGCTGCGTCGTACCGGCATCATCGAAATTGGGGTAGATAAGCTGACCCGCCGCTTTGCCAGCAACACCATAGTGATTATTCCGGTATTGATGACCACGTTCGCGGTGATCGCCACGCTTATCGGCACCCAAGAGCTCGCCTTAGTCTATGTGCCCGTTATCTTGCCGTTGATGATAGCGCTACGCTTTGACTCAATCACCGCAGCCGGTGTCGCACTCGTTGCCACTACTGCAGGCTTTGCCACCGGTATACTTAATCCCATTAATACTGGGTTAGGCCAACAGCTCGCTGACCTGCCTGTTTACTCAGGCATGCTCTTACGCGCCGTGGCTTTTGTGCTTATCTTGCTGGTCGGTATCTTCTATGTCACCCGCTATGCGCTCAAGGTACGCAATAACCCTGCACTGAGTTTGATGGGCGACGATGCCAAGGAACAAGCAAAACGTGACCGTTATCTGCACAGTGCCAGCGAGCAATCACTCACCGCCACCACTCGTCAGAAATGGGCTTCTTTGGCCGCTCTCAGCTTCTTTGGTCTGCTAGTGTGGGGAGTCATGACCCGCGGCTGGTTTATGATGGAAATGGCCGGTCTCTTTATCATCATGGGTGTGGTTGTAGGCCTGATTGCCGGCCTTAAAACTGAAGATATCTGTGATGGATTTAATGAGGGATTCAGAGATGTATTAGTCGGCGCCATGATTTGTGGCATCGCTCGGGCAATAGCTGTGGTGTTAGAAGATGGCCAGATCATGGATACCTTGGTTTATAGCTTAGGTAACTTAGTGGGTGGCTTTCCGGCTATGTTCTCTGCTATTGGTATGTTCTTCGCCCAGCTTGGCTTAAATTTTGTCATTCCTTCGGGCAGCGGCCAAGCCCTAGTCACTATGCCAATCATGGCCCCGTTATCGGATCTAGTGGGTGTAACTCGCCAGACTGCAGTACTGGCGTTCCAGTTAGGCGACGGACTCGGCAATATTTTATATCCAACCTCCGGTTACTTTATGGCAACTCTAGCGCTGGCTGGCGTGTCTTGGAATAAGTGGGTTAAGTTCTTTCTGCCGCTGTTTGCAGTCTGGATTATGATTTCTATGGGCTTCCTGATCTTCGCTCAAGTCACCCAATGGGTTGGCTAACAATCTCAGCTTTTATCTAGGCCTCCTACGGGAGGCCTTTTTCGTTGCTCCTACTTGATAAACCACAACAAATTCGCTCATAAACCGACGCTTCAACACTACACCCAAAGTCATAGCGGCGATTTCGCTCGAAGCTGCTCACCATTTCTACTATAATCATGCGCTTCAAATTTTCCCGCGCTCGCGCTGGGTAGGTAAACGCAGTTCAGAAGGTATGACCTAGTTGATAAAGACGCCGTACTATCTCATCGATAAAGCCGCACTTTTGCGCAATATGGAAAAGATCGCCTATGTGCGTGAACATTCCGGAGCCAAAGCACTGCTGGCCTTAAAATGCTTTGCTACCTGGTCGGTGTTCGACTTAATGAGCCAATACATGGACGGCACTACCTCGTCTTCGCTCAATGAAGTCAAACTCGGCAAGCTGAAATTTCCCGGTGAAACCCATGCTTATAGCGTGGCTTACTCCGACGACGAAATTGCAGAAGTGTTAGCCCACAGCGATAAAATTATTTTTAACTCTATTGGCCAGCTTACTCGCTTTGCCGATGAGTCTGCTAATCATGTGCGCGGTTTGCGTTTAAACCCCGGCGTGTCTAGCTCTGCCTTTTTAATTGCCGACCCCTCCCGCCCTTTTAGCCGTTTAGGCGAGTGGAATGCTGAAGAAATCAGCCCAGTGCTGGAGCAAATCTCCGGCTTTATGATCCACAACAACTGCGAGAACAATGACTTTTCCTTGTTCGATCATATGTTAAGCGACATAGAAGCCAAGTTTGGCGACTTGCTTAAGCATCCTAATATCACTTGGGTGAGTTTAGGCGGCGGCATTCACTTCACCGGCGAAGGTTATCCGCTTGATCACTTCTGTGCCCGCCTTAAAGCCTTTAGTGAGAGTTATGGCGTGCAAGTTTACTTAGAGCCCGGTGAAGCCTCCATTACCCAGACTACCTCACTGGAAGTCACGGTGCTGGATACCCTCTATAATGGTAAGCATTTGGCCATCGTCGACAGCTCCATTGAAGCGCACATGCTGGATCTGCTGATTTATCGCGAGACCGCAAAAATGGCGCCCAATGATGGCGTTCATGAGTACATGGTTTGCGGTAAGTCTTGTTTGGCCGGCGATATTTTTGGTGAATTTAACTTTGAGCAGCCGCTTAAAGTGGGTGACCGACTGTCGTTTATCGACGCGGCCGGTTACACCATGGTGAAGAAAAACTGGTTTAATGGCGTCAATATGCCCGCCATTGCTATACGTCAACTCGACGGACAAGTTGAGTTGGTTAAGGAGTTCGGTTTCAACGACTTTGTGAACAGCCTCTCCTGAGGCATGAATCAACTATAACAGAGCCTTTTAAGGAGGCGGTTAGAGGAAAAAAATGAAAAGAAACGTTCTGATTATTGGTGCCGGTGGTGTCGCCCAAGTTGTTGCTCATAAATGTGCGCAATATAATGATGTTCTGGGTAACATTCACATCGCCTCACGCACGGTCGAGAAGTGTCAACAAATTGTCGACAGCGTACAGGAAAAGGGCAGCTTAAAAACTGCCGGCGACTTGCAAGCTCACGCATTGGATGCACTGGATATTGAAGCAACCAAGGCGTTAATTAGCAAAACACAGTCGCAAATGGTGATCAATGTCGGTTCGCCTTTCATTAATATGTCGGTCCTACAGGCATGCATCGAAACTGGTGCCGCTTATATGGATACGGCTATTCACGAAGATCCCGATAAAATCTGCGAAAACCCACCTTGGTACGCTAACTACGAGTGGAAACGCAAACAGCTGTGTGCCGATAACGGCATCACTGCCATTCTGGGTGTGGGTTTTGACCCTGGCATGGTGAACACCTATGCCGCCGCCGCAGTAAAAGAAGACTACTTCGACCGCGTTGAGTCCATCGATATTATCGATATCAACGCCGGTAACCACGGCCATTATTTTGCCACCAACTTTGATCCTGAAATTAACTTCCGTGAGTTTACCGGTCGTGTCTGGTCTTGGCAGAATAATGCTTGGGTAAAGAACAAGATGTTCGAAGTGAAGCGCACCGACGACTTACCCGTAGTCGGCATGCAAACCAGCTATATGACTGGCCACGACGAAATTCATTCTTTGTCTCACCACCTAGACGTGCCCAACGTGCGTTTTTGGATGGGCTTTGGCGAGCACTACATTAACGTGTTTAACGTGCTCAACAGCCTAGGTTTATTGTCTGAGCAACCGGTTACCACTGCCGAAGGCCTAGAAGTAGTGCCGCTCAAAGTGGTGAAAGCCATCTTGCCGGATCCTGCTTCCTTGGCGCCTAACTACACAGGTAAAACCTGTATTGGCGACGTGGTAAAGGGTCAGAAAGACGGTAAAGACAAAGAGATCTTCATCTATAACATCAGCGACCACGAAGCCGCCTATGAAGAAGTAGGCAGCCAAGGTATTTCTTATACCGCTGGCGTACCACCGGTGGCTGCCGCTATTCTCATCGCCACTGGCGAATGGGATGTATCGCGCATGGTCAACGTTGAAGAGCTGCCGCACCGCCCGTTCATTAACCTACTTAATGACATGGGCATGCCTACGCGTATTAAAGACGAACACGGCGATCGCCCACTGAGCTTCTAAGCCTAAGATTTAACTCAGTAAGCGAACAGCAAAAAGGCCAGCCCCTAGGGGCTGGCCTTTTTTATTGGCTTAAAAACGATAAAGCTAAAAAAAGATACGCTCGCAAGTCAAAACGATTTAAGATTTTTGCCTTCGATGCCCTCTTTTAGCTTGGTATTAGGCACTGTTATTACCGCTGCCCTTTCGGTGTTTTACCACCAATGACCTCGGTCACTTCTTGGGCCGCATCCACTACTAGCTGACTTAAGTGCGCTAAGCGCTCACGCTTTACGCGTACGGCGGGGCCAGAAATCGAGATTGCCGCCACGGCTTCCCCGTATTCGTTGTAGATATTGGCGGCAATACAGCGCAAACCCTCAAATTGCTCTTCGTCATCTAATGAGTAGCCTTGTTGCTTAATATGCTGCAACTCGGCGGCGAACTGGTCGGCATCCGTAATAGTGTGCTCAGTAAAGGGCACCATGTTGGTTTGCTTGATGACCGCCATGGCATCTTTAATTGGCACCACAGATAACAATGCCTTACCTACGCCGGAAGCATGCAAAGGCGAGCTGCTGCCCAAAGACACTACCATACGCATAGTTTGCGGTGATTCTACCTGCCCCACATACACCACGCGATCTTGCTCTAAGATAGCGAGGTTTGAGGTTTCGCCGGTATCGGCCACTAAACGCCGCATAAAGGGGCGCGACTGGGCAATCACATCGCGCTTTTTCAAGTACGCATTACCTACCGCAAAGGCATTCACGCCTATGCTCCATAAGCCTTGGGTATCATCCACATCGACGAAGTCGTGGCTGCGCAAGCTATTTAATAAACGGTGCGTAGTAGAGGGCGCGAGCTCTAGGCTGTTGGCCACTTCGGTAAGCGACATGCCCAGATCTGAGCTGGCCAAGCATTCTAATAATAATAAGGCACGGGAAAGCGACTGCACTTGAGTAGCGCTAGTCGGTTTGCTGGCTTTTGTTTTTTTAGGTTTTACTTCTTCGGTCATGATATTGCCATGATCTGCAGAGACTTAACGCCATTGTATGGCTATTTAGCCACTAAGTCCTGTTTGTGATGAAAAGCAGCGCCGAGCACCAAGCGCCCGGCGCCAAGCTTAGTAAAAAACGGGGTTCTTGTAGGGGCGCTTATTTTAGGTAAACAAGTATTCGCACAAAAATCGTGGCATGGTTTTAACAGTGATTGAGATCGAGCCATAATCTTGGTCCAATAAATTGGACCCTACAAAAGAAATTTCGGTGTATACCGTAATTTTGGTAAATCGTAGACAAAAAAACCAGCTGTTAGGCTGGTTTCTTTAATTGGTCGGCGTTGCAGGATTCGAACCTGCGAATACACACTCTCTGGTCCAACTTATTCCTAAGTGATGAGATGCGCTACCAAGCTGCGCTGGGATACTTCGGTGTTTCCTGAATTTCAGACAGAAAAAAACCAGCTACTTGAGCTGGTTTCTTTAATTGGTCGGCGTTGCAGGATTCGAACCTGCGAAAACACCCTCTCTGGTCCGCTTATTCCTAAGTGACGAGATGCGCTACCAAGCTGCGCTCAGGTGTATTTCTGTAATCACGGTAAATAGTAGACGAAAAAAAACCAGTCGTTAGACTGGTTTCTTTAATTGGTCGGCGTTGCAGGATTCGAACCTGCGACCCTCTGGTCCCAAACCAGATGCGCTACCAAGCTGCGCTAAACGCCGTAAAACTTTTACTACTTTCAAACTAGCTACGCTAGTTTTCTTAATTGGTCGGCGTTGCAGGATTCGAACCTGCGACCCTCTGGTCCCAAACCAGATGCGCTACCAAGCTGCGCTAAACGCCGTAAAACTTTTTGCATCATACTCCGTTAGAGCATAATTACAAACTTATTGAAGTAGTGGTGCGAAGGGGGGGACTTGAACCCCCACACCCGAAGGCACTAACACCTGAAGCTAGCGCGTCTACCAATTCCGCCACCCTCGCACATTTCTTTACTACTTCCAGGCCGTAACCTGAAACTGGGGTGACTGACGGGGCTCGAACCCGCGACAACCGGAATCACAATCCGGGACTCTACCAACTGAGCTACAATCACCATTAAACCTGACTAACTTTCTTTTTGCTTCGGCTTAGTCTACCAAGCTTTTTATTCTGATACTAGATTGTCTTCATGTACTAGATGGCGCGCCCGACAGGATTTGAACCTGTGACCTCTGCCTCCGGAGGGCAGCGCTCTATCCAGCTGAGCTACGGGCGCTCACATTCGGACGACGCAGATATTAAGACTCCACCCTCTTCTTGTCCAGCACTATTTCACAATAAAGCCTTAGTTGGTGATTTTATCATCAAGCTGCTGATTTTCTCTGCGAGCTCGCGAATATGGGGTGCATCTGCGCTGCGTTGAACGATTGACTTACCAAAGAAAAGACCTAAAATCTTCCAGAATGAATGAACGTTCATTCATACACTTTTATACTGTATGCGGTGACCCTAATGCCCGATAAACGCGAGCGTATTCTAAGCTCAGCGGAAGCTTTGATTGCCCAACGCGGCTTTCACGGTATTTCGATGCAACAAGTGGCAACACGCGCCAATGTTGCGACCGGTACCATCTACCGCTATTTTTCTGATAAAGAAACCTTATTACGCTGTGTACACGAAGAACGATTACGTGATGCGGCAACCGCTATACTGCAAAATGTCGATGCCGAGGAGCCCAGTTACGCTCAGTTTCGCCAGCTCTGGCTCAACACTATGCACTATCTGCAAGCGAGCCCCGATAGCCTGTGTTATCGGGTGCAGTATGAAGCTTCTCCGTTATTTAACCGAGAAGAAGAACGGCTAATGGATGAACGCTACTTTAAGCCAGTGCATGAGTTTTTCGAGTGTGGCCGAGTCAAGGGGCTGTTTCGCGATTTGCCCGCTGAGTTACTCGGCTTTTTAGCGCTTGAGAACCTTATGTTACTGATCCAGAAGTGCACCAAAGGCTGTATTGAGCTCAATAATGACATATATGAACAGCTGCTTGATGCGAGCTGGAACGCCATTCTTAAACGTTAATATCTTATAAAAGTTGCGGGAGTAGACTAATGAAAAAATGGACATTGTCCATGTTGTTGCTGGTAGTGCTTATTTTCGGCAGCGTCATCGGCTTTAACTTATTTAAACAAAAGATGATGGGCGAATACTTCGCCAACATGCCGGTACCTAGCTTTCCGGTGACCACCACTGAGATTACCCCCAAAGATTGGACGCCGCGTATTGCTGCCATCGGTTTTATTGAGCCGATCCAAGGCATCAATATCAGCAACGAAGCGACGGGTATTGTGCGCGCCATTCATTTTGAGTCCGGCCAGAAAGTAAAAGCCGGTGATATTTTGCTCGAACTGGATGCCGACGTAGAAAAAGCCAACCTGCGCAGTACTCAAGGCCGCGTGCCTTCGGTACAGGCCAACTTAAAGCGAACCCGCCAGCTGCTGGCCCGTGGCTCAGTTTCTCAAGGCCAGTTAGATGATGCTCAAGCTAATTATCAAGAACTGATCGGCCAAGTAGACTCGCTGAAAGCAACCATTGCTCGTCGTACCATACGCGCGCCGTTCGATGGCGTGATGGGTATTCGTAATGCTTATCTCGGTCAGTATCTGAATGCAGGTTCCGATATTGCCCGTTTAGAAGATATCAGCCAGTTCCGCATTCGCTTTACCATTCCGCAAACCCGTATCGCAGATATCGCCGTAGGCCAGTCGTTGAATATTTTTGTCGATGCTTACCCAACTACGCCATTTGAAGGTGAGATCACCGCCATTGAGCCGCAAATTAATCCTGAGTCCGGTGTAGTGCAGGTGCAAGCCAGTATTCCTAACCAAGATGGTAAGTTGCGTTCCGGCATGTTTGCCAAGTTGGACGTACAGCTGCCGACGCAAACCGCGCAGATTTTGGTGCCACAGCAAGCCATTAACTTCACTCTCTACGGCCAAACTGTGTATGTAGTTGAAGAGCAGCAGCCAGAAGCAGGCAAAGAGCAGGCAGACGCGAACAAAGACGCCGAGCCGGTGCTGGTAGCAAAACAACGAGTAGTAGAAGTGGCCGAGCGTGAGGATGATTATGCCCGCGTAGTTAAAGGCCTAAAAGCTGGCGAAGTGATCGTGACCTCGGGTCAGGTGCGTTTGTCTAACGGCAGTCATGTGAAGCCAGTAGAAAACGATGCGCTGGACACCCCAGCGTCAGCGCCCCAGCTGTAAGCGGAGAATCTGATGCGTTTTACTGATATTTTTATTAAGCGACCGGTGCTGGCGATATCGATAAGCTTGCTTATCGTGCTGCTCGGGTTGCAAGCGCTGCAAAAAATGCAGGTGCGTGAATACCCAGAAATGACCAATACCGTGATCACCGTGAGTACCGGTTACTTCGGTGCCAGCTCTGATCTGATTCAGGGCTTTATTACTCAGCCCCTAGAGCAAGCCATTGCTCAGGCCGATAATATCGACTTTATGAGTTCGAGCAGTCGTAACGGCAGCTCAAGTATTACCGTGCAAATGAAGCTGAACACCGACTCTAATGCCGCGCTGGCGGATATTTTAGCCAGAGTGAACTCGGTGCGATCCCAGCTACCGCGCGAGGCAGAAGATCCCAGCCTAGAAATGACTACCGGTGCTTCTACTTCCATCATGTATATCGCCTTTAGTAGTGACGAGCTGAGTGCCCCTCAGATCAACGACTATTTAGAGCGCGTAATACGGCCGCAGTTTTACTCGGTAGATGGGGTGGCCAAGATCAACCTATTTGGTGGTGCTAAGTTTGCACTGCGTATTTGGTTAGATCCGCTGCGCATGGCGGGCCACAAGCTCACCGCGCCGGAAGTCTTGTCGGTATTACAGGCGAACAACTTCCAAGCGGCCGCCGGTCAGGTCACTGGCTATTTCATGGTCTACAACAGTGATATCAACACCCAAATAGAAAACCCCGAACAGCTAGAATCCTTGGTGGTCGCCACTCGCGATGATGGGGTGGTGCGCCTGCGCGATATTGCTCAAGTGTCACTGGAAAGAAGTCACGACGTAGTACGCGCGCTGGCAGACGGTAAACCTGCAGTAGTAATAGGTGTTGACCCTACGCCTTCTGCTAACCCGCTGAGCGTGGCAGAAAACGTGCGTAACATGTTGCCTGAGCTTGAAAGCAACATGCCTGATACCATCAAAATGAAGCTGTTGTACGACGCCACCGACGCCATTAACGAGTCGATCAGTGAGGTAATTAAAACCATACTGGAAGCGTCATTAATCGTTGTTATCGTGATCACTCTGTTCTTAGGCTCGTTTCGTGCGGTGCTTATTCCGATCATCACCATCCCGTTATCACTGATTGGTGTGGCGATACTGATGAGCGCCTTTGGCTTTAGTATTAACTTGATGACGCTACTGGCCATGGTACTCGCCATCGGCTTGGTGGTGGATGACGCCATCGTAGTGGTAGAAAACGTAGACCGGCATATCAAAGCTGGGGAAGAGCCGTATCGGGCCGCCATTATTGGTACCCGTGAGATAGCAGTGCCGGTTATTACCATGACCATCACCTTGGCGGCCGTGTATGCGCCTATCGCCTTGATGGACGGTGTTACCGGCTCGCTGTTTAAAGAGTTTGCGTTAACACTGGCGGGAGCGGTATTTATCTCAGGAATAGTGGCGTTAACGCTGTCTCCTATGATGTGCTCTAAGTTATTAAAACCGCACACCAATCCTAATCGCTTCGAACGTACCGTAGAAACTACCCTAGATAAGCTGACCCACAACTATTCCCGCATGTTAGATGCAGTGTTGGCGAAGCGCGCGGTGGTGATTGCCTTTGCGGTGTTAGTTTTCGCTTCTATGCCAGTGTTGTTTAGCTTTATTCCTAGTGAGCTGGCACCGAGTGAAGATAAAGGTGCCTTCTTGATGATGGCCAAAGCGCCTAACTCGGCCAACCTGGATTACATCGAAAACAACATGCTTAAGGCAGTTGATGTGCTCAATAAAGAAGATGGCTTAGCCACCTCTTTGACCATCGCCGGTGTACCAAATGCTAACCAAGGTTTGGCGGTTGCCGTACTTAAGCCATGGAGCCAGCGTGACGGCCAAAAAGCCGTTATCGACCGACTGACTCCAGGGCTGCAAGCCATTCCTGCAGTAGCGATCAGTGCCTTTGAGTTTCCTGAATTGCCCGGTGCCTCAAGCGGTTTGCCGGTGCAATATGTGCTGACCACGCCTAACTCGTTTGAAAGCCTGTATGAAGTGGCGGCGGATGTGCTGCAAAAAATCAGCAAAAGCCCGATGTTCGTTTATAGCGAGCTGGACTTGGCCTTTGACTCCGGCACCATGAAAATCAAGGTGAATCGAGATAAAGCCGGTGCTTATGGCATCACCATGCAAGACATCGCCATTACGCTGTCGACCATGATGAGTGATGGCTACGTAAACCGCGTGGACTTAGATGGCCGCAGCTATGAGGTGATCCCACAGGTGTATCGTAAAGATCGCCTTAATCCGGACTCGATCAATGATTACTATGTGCGCGCGCAAAATGGCGACATGGTGCCGCTGGCGAACTTAGTGTCAATCACCATGGAAGCACAGCCTCGTTCTTTGCCGCACTATAACCAGCTGAACTCAGCGACCATAGGTGGGGTACTGACGCCGGGTGTATCCATGGGTGATGCCATTAACTTCTTAGAGCAAGAAGTGTCGGCCAACCTGCCTAAAGGCTACAGCCACGACTACTTAGGTGGCGCTCGTCAGTTTGTGACCGAAGGTAGCGCGCTGTACATGACCTTCTTACTGGCCTTGTTCATCATCTTCTTGGTGTTGGCATCGCAGTTTGAAAGTGTGCGTGACCCCTTGGTTATTATGGTATCGGTACCGCTGGCCATTTCAGGCGCCCTAATTGCCTTGGCATGGGGGCTTGCCACCATGAATATTTATACTCAGGTGGGGCTAATAACCTTGGTCGGTGTGATCACCAAGCACGGTATCTTGATGTGTGAAGTGGCCAAAGAAGAGCAGCTTGCCGGTGCCAACCGTCACGATGCCATTCGCATCGCCGCACGCATTCGGTTACGCGCCATCTTGATGACCACTGCCGCCATGGTGGCCGGCTTAGTACCGCTGCTCTTTGCAGTGGGCGCCGGTGCTATCTCACGCTTTGGTATGGGTATCGTTATCGTATCGGGCTTGAGTATTGGTACGCTGTTTACGCTGTTTGTGTTGCCGGTGATTTACACCTTCTTGGCCTCACAGCACAAGCCGCTGCCGGTGTTTGATGAAGACCAAGCACCCAAGACGGTAGATAACCATTAATTTGTGCTAGGTTTTCGGCATAATTAATAAACATAAAAGGGCTGCGTTTGCAGCCCTTTTTATTAGCTGAAAATCAGACGCGCGTTAGTCTCCCCCCATTACTTCGTAGATGCCGCGACTGCTGGCCGCCGAACAAGTGAGCGGAGACTACAGAATTAGAGAATGTATGGGCTAAATGCAGGTGGGGTTTGGTAGGGTACCCACTTGTTCGGCACTGTCTTGGTCGGGTTTTCCTAAGATCGTGTTACCTTAAGTCGCTATATAAAAATAACCAAGGAGCAGCCAGATGCTGGGAATAATATTATTAGGGTTAGCCATCGCCGCCGTCTTGCTGATGGTAAACCAAGGCCGCAGCCACCATGATGTAGCACAACGCGTTGAGCAGTTAGCAGCCCAAAATTTGCAGCTGCACGAGCGAGTACAAGTACTGGAAGAGTTGGTATTAGAAAAAGAAAAACAACGCCCTTTTGAGACGCTTGAATAGCCGCTTGATAGCAATAGCGACTTACCAACAGATAGATATCAAAAAACAGATAAAAACTGGTATATAAAAACTGACAAATACAAACAAGCAACCATGAAAAATCAAAAAAAAGCCTACCTTTACGGCCTAGGTGCCGTCGCCTGTTGGTCTACCGTTGCCACCGCCTTTAAGCTCTCGCTGGGCTACTTTTCGCCGGCACAGTTACTGCTGGTGGCCACTGTCACCTCGTCGCTGTTATTGCTCGGCATCTTAGCTTGGCAAGGCAAACTGCCCTTGTTGGCCAAAAGCTTAAAAGCCCATCCGGGCTATTATCTGTTGCTGGGGCTGATTAACCCTACCCTCTATTACTTGGTATTGTTTCAGGCCTACGATCGGCTGCCGGCACAACAAGCACAAACGCTGAATTACACTTGGGCGATTACCCTCACCCTGCTGGCGGTGCCCTTCTTAGGGCAAACCATCCGCAAGCAAGACTGGATAGCCATAGTGCTGGGCTATTTAGGGGCCATGGTGATTGCCACTAAAGGCAACTTACTCAGTCTTGATTTTGAAGATCCACTGGGGGTGGCGTTGGCGTTATTTTCTACGCTACTGTGGGCGGGATATTGGATTTTAAATACCCGCCATCAAGGCGATGCCTTGGTCAGCCTCACTTTGAGCTTCTTATTAGCCCTGCCGTTAGTGGTGGCCGCCACCGCGCTATGGTCGGATTTTCAGTTAATCGCCTGGCAAGGTTGGCTGGGTGCGATTTATGTGGGCGTGTTCGAGATGGGCATCGCCTTTGTGCTCTGGCTGCTGGCGCTGCGCCATGCCGAGCACACGGCGCGAATTTCTAACTTAATTTTTATCTCGCCGTTCGCCTCATTATTGCTGTTACGTTTTTTGGTGGGCGAACAGATTTACCCCGCCACCCTAGTCGGTTTAGTAATGATAGTGACCGCGCTGCTTATCCAGCAGGTCAAAACTAAACCATGAAGAGATTAAAGATTTTTCGCAGCGGAAGAATACCGAATCCACAGAAAAATAGAGATCAGATCTGAAAGAGATCTTGATGGTAAGAGCCGAGATTAGACCCAAGCAAAAGTGACAAGCGAAACAGGGTACATTATGGCGGAGGTTCTTACGTAATCAGGTACTTTGTAGTCTTGCGCTTTAGCTGCAAGTTCTGCGAAGCAGAATAGTTTTAAAATACATTCCCGCTGAGACGGGACCGCCGAAGTCCTCTTTATTAAAGAGACGGACGGGCTACAAAATATCGCCCTATGGTGCGGCGCAAGCCTTACCGCTGTGATTTAGGTTTTGCTATAGTCTGTAGCTGACCGCCAATAGCTCACCGTCGCCTTACTACTTAACTTACGGTTAGTTAACGGTTAGCTTACCGTTAGCCAAGGCGCCTCGCGCCATTACTGCATTCTCATTAAGGAGCCCTAATGTCACACGCTCAGCGCCTCGCAGCGATTCGCCATGCCATGGCCGACCAAAATCTGCAGGCCTTTATTGTGCCCCACGATGACGAACATCTGGGTGAATATATTCCGCCCTACGCGGAGCGCTTGGCGTGGCTGACCGGCTTTACGGGCTCCGCCGGAGCTTGCGTAGTGTTAGCCGAACAGGCCGCCCTGTTTGTGGATGGGCGCTATACGGTACAAGTGCGCCAACAAGCTCCCGCGAGCTTATTTAATTATCATCATCTTATTAGCGAGCCCTATCTCGATTGGCTACTCAGCCAACTGCGTAACGGAGATAGCGTGGGCTTTGACGCGCATTTACACAGCCAGCAGTGGTATGAAAATGCCGAGCCTAAGCTGGCGGAACAAGGTATCTCGCTGGTGCCAGTAAGTGAGAACTTAATTGATGCTCAGTGGCACGACCGCCCGCAACCCGGTACTAATCCGGCACTGTTGCTTAGCCAAGACTACAGCGGCCAGCACAGCGAAGCTAAGCGCAGCCGCATCGCCCAAGATTTAGCAGCAGCGAATATAGATGCGCAATTATTCACCCAAGCGGAGCCCATTAACTGGCTACTGAATATCCGCGGTCGCGATATCGACTGCTTGCCGGTGGTGCTGAGTTTTGCCTTATTGCATCAAGATGGTAGCGTGCAATTATTTGCCGATCCCGCTAAGTTTGCCGATTTAGACTTAAGCGCCCACAGCGGCTCCGACGTTACCTTGCATCCGGTAGCCGAGCTCACAGCGGCGCTCACAGCATTGGGTAATAAAAGCGCACGGGTGCAACTTGATCCCACCACCGCTAACGCGTGGAGCGCACTCACCTTAAGTGAAGCCGGCGCCGAGTTAGTCTATGCCGATGACCCTTGCATGCTGCCTAAAGCCTGCAAGAATCCGGTAGAAGTAAACGGCAGTCGCGCCGCCCATCTGCGTGATGGTGCCGCCATATGCCGTTTCTTAGCTTGGTTAGATGCCCGCGTTAGCCAAGCTAACCCCGAGCTGGAAGACGAAGGCAGTTTGGCCGACAAACTAGAACAGTTCCGTGCCGCCAACGATGAGTTTGTAGAGCCCAGCTTTAGTACTATCTCTGCCTTAGGCCCTAATGCCGCCATGTGTCATTATCGTCATGACAACGGTACGCCGCGCCGCTTAGGTCAAGATGCTATTTACTTAGTGGACTCTGGCGGCCAGTATCTGGATGGCACCACCGATATTACCCGCACCGTGGCGGTCGGCACGCCTAATGCGGAAATGAAGAAGCTGTTTACGCTGGTGCTGCGCGGCCATATGGACTTAGCGTCCGCGCGTTTTCCGGCCGGCACCTGTGGCCAACAGCTTGATGTATTAGCGCGCCAGCCCTTGTGGCAAGAAGGCTATAACTTCGATCACGGCACCGGCCATGGGGTGGGCCATTACTTAAGCGTGCACGAAGGCCCGCAGCGCATTTCACCCAAAGGCAGCCAAACTGCGCTGACTACCGGCATGATAGTGTCTAACGAGCCCGGTTATTATCGGGAAGATGCCTTTGGGATTCGTTGTGAAAACCTACAAGTGGTGCAGCCAGCCAACATAGGCGGGGATATTCCGATGTTCGCCTTAGAAACGCTGACCTTTGTGCCCTTCGACCGTCGTTTAGTGGATACTGCTTGGCTTGAGCCGAAGCACATTGATTGGCTTAATCAGTATCACGCCCAAGTGTGGGCTAAAATTAGCCCGCAATTAAGTGGGACAGATCTGATTTGGCTGGAGCAGGCAACGCGCGCCCTATAAAGTGAGCACGCTGTCATTTGCCGCCGTTTGCTAAAATTCGCTAAACTGCCCGTGTATATTGTCGCTTGAGTATGGTCTTGAGCGACAATTCATTAACCGGATCTACTTATGCCATTAGCTCAACATTACCGCTCCTTACTGCACCGCCTGCCTAGCTTGGCGGTGGATGCAGACCAAATACAAATTTTGTATTCGGCGCAAAGCTTTAAGCAAAGGTTGTTGGAACTTATTGCAGCCGCACAACAGCGCATTTATCTGGTTGCTCTTTATTTACAAGATGATGAGGCCGGCCGAGAGATTTTGACCGCGCTGCATGAAGCCAAACAAGCCAATCCGGCGTTAGATATTTGTTTATTTGTGGATTTTCATCGCGCCCAACGGGGCCTGATTGGTCATAAAGGCCAAGGTGGTAACCACAAGATGTACCAAGAGTTTGCCGACCGTTATTCGGAGTCGATTAATATTTACGGCGTGCCGGTTAAAGGTCGCGAAGTGCTGGGCGTGCTGCACCTTAAAGGATTTATCTTTGACGATACGCTGCTCTATTCCGGCGCCAGCCTCAACGACATTTATCTACACCAGCAAGAGCGCTATCGCTTCGACCGTTATCATCAACTCAACGATGCGGCACTGGCCGACACCATGATTGATTACATGACGCGGCTGTTTATAGATAATCCGGCAGTACCTTCACTGCTTGAAGAGCATATTCCCTCGGCACGCCAGCTGCGCTCGGTGATCCGCCAATTTAAACCGCAAATGAAGCGTGCTGAGTATCAGTTTGACGACGAGCCTCGCCAAACCGGTCAAGTGTCGGTCACGCCGCTCGCGGGCTTAGGTAAAAGAGGCAACCACCTTAACCGCGCCATCCGCACCCTACTGCGCAGCAGCGAACAACAGCTGTTTATTTGTACGCCTTATTTCAACTTACCTAAACCGCTGGCCAAAGATGTGCGCACCTTATTAAAGAAAGGCGTGACCGTAACTTTGGTGATTGGTGATAAAACTGCCAACGACTTTTACATCTCCCCCGATGAGCCATTTCGCACCATAGGCGGCCTGCCGTATTTATATGAAACCAATCTGCGCCGCTTTGCCCGTGCCCACCAAACTTCTATTTATCAAGGCAAGTTGAACATCATGCTGTGGCGCCATGAGCGCAACTCCTATCACCTGAAGGGCATGTTTGTAGATGACGACTTGGCCATGATCACCGGCAATAATCTCAACCCCCGCGCTTGGGGCCTAGATTTAGAAAACGGCTTGTTATTACAAGATCCCGAGCGATTATTACAGCCTTGCTTTGAGGAAGAAAAAAACAATATTCTCAAACACTGCCAGCGCATCGAGCATTTCACAGAAATCGAAGAAATGGCCGACTACCCAGTACCGGTGCAAAAGCTACTAAAACGCGTACAACGCACCCGAGCCAATGTGTTGCTGAAGAGATTGCTTTAAACACAGCGCCCAGCTCAATATCCAACAAAACGCCGCATTCCCAGAGTGCGGCGTTTTGTTGTTTTTTGCCGTCTTGCTGATGAAAATCAACATCTCACTTTGGATCTTAGTGACTAGAGCTATTTGCCACGGAAGGCACGGACAAAACAAGGAACAATAGTGATCAGTTCTGAATAAGTTGGTGAGGGGTGAAGCGTAAAGAGTAAGAGGACGAGCCAACAGCGACGCCGATATAGGCATATTGCAAGAATGTAGTCGCGCGCTTTAGCCGCGAAAACCTACGCAGTAGGTTCTGATGCACCAAGCTAACCCAAGAGCGGTGTTTATATGTTGGCTAGGCGCTAGATGCGGGGCGCTCGGCGCTGCCTTTACTCCCTTTTTAATCAAGCCTTTGCTATTCTCTGTACATATTTACAGGTGAGGCCGTTATGAATCTGGACAAGATGTCTCTCAGTCTGCTCAAGGGCGTAGGCGACAAGATGTTAGAAAAACTGCAACGGCTCAACTTGAGCACGGTGCAGGATCTACTGTTTCATCTGCCGCTGCGCTATGAAGACCGCACCCGTGTGCATGCCATCGGCGACTTAATGCCCGGCATGCATGTATCTGTGATCGGTGAAATCGTCGACAGCAATATTAGCTATGGCCGCAAACGCATGCTGTTATGTCGCATGCGTGATGACAGCGGCAGTCTAACGCTGCGCTTTTTTAATTTTGCCGCCGCCCAAATGAATAACCTCACCGCTGGCACAAAAATTCGTGCCTTTGGCGAGATTCGCCCCGGCCAGCATGGCCTTGAGATTATCCATCCAGAATACAGCCTGCAGTTAGGCGACCAAGCGATAACGGGCGAAGCCAACTTAACGCCAGTGTATGGTGCCACCGAAGGCTTGCGCCAAATCACCTTGCGCCAACTCACCGACCAAGCGCTGGCTTTACTTGCGCAAACGCCATTACAAGAATGGCTACCCAGCGGATTATACGACAAACAAGTGAGCTTAAACGCGGCGTTGCAGCTGTTGCATCGCCCACCGGCAGACGTGGACTTATTCACCCTAGAGCAAGGCGGCCATCCTGCTCAGCAGCGGTTGATCATGGAAGAGCTGCTTGCCCATAATTTGTCGGTACTTAAAGTGCGCGAGCAAAGCCAAGCTCATCAGGCGCGCGGCTTACATTATCCTCAACAACTCATTAATGACTTTTTAGCGCAACTGCCCTTTACACCCACCGGTGCCCAGCAGCGAGTGGTGGCAGACATTGCCGCCGACTTAGCCAAGCAGGTGCCCATGATGCGCCTCGTACAAGGCGATGTAGGCTCAGGTAAAACCTTGGTGGCGGCACTGGCCGCACTGCACGTCATCGGTAATCAAGGCCAAGTGGCGTTAATGGCGCCCACCGAACTGTTAGCCGAACAACACGCCAATAACTTTGCCGCTTGGTTAGCGCCATTAGGTATTCAAGTAGGCTGGTTAGCCGGCAAGGTAAAAGGCAAGGCCCGCGCCGAGCAACTGGCGCGACTGGCCAGCGGCGAAGTGGGCATGATAGTCGGCACCCACGCGCTGTTTCAGGAAGAAGTGCAGTTTAATGCACTGGAATTAGTCATTATCGATGAGCAACACCGTTTTGGTGTGCACCAGCGTTTGGCACTGCGTGAAAAAGGCAGCCAAGGGGAATTTTATCCCCATCAGTTGATCATGACCGCCACCCCCATTCCGCGCACTTTGGCCATGACTGCCTACGCGGATCTCGACACCTCAATTATCGATGAACTGCCACCGGGCCGTACTCCTGTAAAAACCGTGGCCATGCCCGATACCCGCCGTGAAGAAATCGTGGCTCGGGTACGAGAAGTCTGCCGCGAGCAAGGTCGCCAAGCCTATTGGGTGTGCACCTTAATTGACGAGTCTGAAGTATTGGAATGCCAAGCGGCGGAAGACACCGCCACCGAGCTCACCGCCCAATTACCCGAACTAAAAGTGGGCTTAGTCCACGGCCGCATGAAGCCCGCCGAAAAGCTCACCGTCATGGCGGACTTTAAAGCCGGTAACTTAGATTTATTGGTGGCGACTACGGTAATAGAAGTGGGCGTAGACGTACCTAATGCCTCGTTAATGATCATCGAGAATCCCGAGCGTTTAGGTTTGGCGCAGCTGCACCAATTACGCGGCCGCGTCGGCCGAGGTGCGGTCGCCTCCCACTGTGTGCTCTTGTATCACGCGCCTCTTACCAAAACCGCCGGCCAACGCTTAGGCGTGCTACGCGACACCAACGACGGCTTTATTATTGCCCAAAAAGACTTAGAAATTCGCGGCCCCGGCGAGCTATTAGGCACCAAACAAACTGGCCTTGCGGACTTAAAAATTGCCGATCTGATCCGCGACCAATATCTATTACCCGAAGTACAACGCATCGCCCGCTATTTAGCCGACAAACACCCAGAAGCCACAGCCCCACTGATCCGCCGCTGGCTAGGCGAGCGCGAGCATTATGGGAAGGTTTAAAGGCAGCGCTAAGCGCCGAGCACAAAGCGCCTAGCTAAAGACAAATCAAAAGCTAAGAACTATTTTTGCCACGGCTCATTGCTACGAAAGCACGGAAGAACACGGAAAAATAGAGATCAGACCTGAAAGGGATCTTGATGGTAAGAGCCGAGACTAGACACATGCAAAAGTAACAGGTGAAACAGAGACCGAATATACAGGCTGGTTTGGATTTTGTAGGCGAACGCTTGTTCTCGCATTCCTCCGCAGGCGGAACGGGTTAAAACCTAACTTGGATCGGTAACAGCCGTCGGCAGAGTGCCAACTCGTAAGCATAATGATTTATGCATGCCACAGATTTTAACAATCCCAGCATGAATCCTAACTACCGATAACTGCAGGTAACTATGCGTTATGGTAAAAATCGTCTCTCCAACAACTAGCTACTAGAGCATATCAATCGCTATATTTTTCAAAGTACTCTGCGGCCAGCGCTTGCCCTTCTCTCAACTCACTTGGAGAAAGAGATTCAGCCGCTATATCGCGAAGTTCTTTAGCTTTATTATCACCGCTTGCAACGGAAACAGAGAGCCAAGCATAAGCTTTCTTAGAGTTCTCTGGTGCTCTTTCATCTCGCAAGTACAGAATCCCGGTTAAGGCCTGCGCTTCTGCATGCCCTTGCTCTGCGGCCTTTCGACTCCAAATTAAAGCCTTCTTAAAGTTTTCAGGGACCCCATTACCCCTATAGTACGCAGTTCCTAAATTAGACTGCGCGCGCGCATGCCCCTGCTCCGCTGCTTTACGAAACCAATACACAGCTTGCTTCGCGTCTTTCGACACCCCTTCACCGCTAACTAACATAGAACCCAAGTTATTCTGCGCATCCACATGACCCTGCTCCGCCGCCTTACGAAGCCAGTACACCGCCAGCTCGGGGTCTCTCGGAACTCCGACACCCTCATCGTAAAAAATCCCTAAAGCAACCTGTCCGACTACATACTCCTGCTCGGCGGCCTTACGAGCCCAATACAATGCCTTACTATAATCTTGCGGCACTCCGTCACCTCTAAAATATACCCCACTTAACACAAGCTGAGCTTCAGCATCTCCCAATTCAGCATCATGCTTAAGAAGTGATGGGACCTGCGCAATGGCTTGCAAATTGACAGCACCACACAACACCCCCCGAACACCCACATCAATGCTTTTTTATTTAACACAACCATGCCCTCTATTTTCTAAGATATAGAGCATATCCTCTCACAAAAAAAGCCTCAAATGAGAAGAACAGAACAATATCGAGTTTGCTGTCACACCTCTGATAATACGGCGTTATGTTTAATGATACGGCGCACTGAGCACCTAGCGCGCTAACAAATCTCAGTTTTGTCTCTACATTACATCTGCAAACCTCAAACTTGCACAGCTGAAACTTCATTATGCTCATTAACCAATTGCGGCTAATTTTTGAGCATCTACCAGTGTTCAGGCAGCTGCTGCTGTGTGCTGAACACGCATAAGATTTGGAGCTCAAAACCGACGACACGATAAGAGATGATGAAACTGTATTTTGTGAGTACTAGTTCACGGGTGCCGAGTACCGGCCTGGTCTACCAGAGCTTGGAAATGCTTTGCAGCGTGTATTCCGTGGCAAAAGTCTTTGGTCTCTCAGTGTTTTGGTGCTGGTGTCATGTTTACCTTCACCATTTACGCTTCACTCTTCACCGGCTTATAGCGCTGCTTTGTTTCCCTCCGGGTGGCTGGCTAGGTATGATGTAAGTCTCGGATTCTAAAGGGATGCTGCATGAAAAAGCTGGCCAAATATCTGCTACTCACCTTGCTTGTGTTACTGCTCGCCGGTTGGTTGTTGTTGACGCTGTTTGATGCCAATCGTCTTAAGGAGCCGGTGCTGGCTTGGCTTAACGAGCACACCGATCTCGATGCATCTATAGGTGATATCACCTTTAATCCGCTGCACCCTTATACCTTGCTGGCAGAAGATGTGCGCTTAGGCGACTGGTTTCATGCCCGCCAAGTGTATGTGCAGCTGGCCACGCTTTCGCCGCTGTCCGGCCAAACACGCATTGCCACCTTAGACCTTATTGATGCCAAACTGCTGCTGGATGACGCCATAGCGCTGCAGTTGCCAGATAACTTGGCCAATATTCACGTTGCCGAGCTCACCACTAAGAACTTGAGCCTAGAGTGGCAAGGTTGGCAGGCAAAAGGCACCGATCTTAGGCTGCATGATTGGCAGCCAAGATTGGATGGTAATTGGCAGTGGGATGCAGATGTAAATGTAAGCGGCCAAGCACGCCAGCTTACCCAGCCAAATCTAGAGATGGCGCAACTGACTTTTCATGGCCAAGTGCGCCAACAACAGCTGCAATTAACTGAAATAAAAAGTCGCTTATTTGATGGCATATTTGAGTCCAACGTAGTCGTAAACTGGCCCAAGCAGCAGCTGATCTTAAACGCCCCGCAATTTAGCCATAACCAACTGCAATTTGAACAATGGCCAGAACTTGCCTCGGGCTGGAGCTTACAGATTAATAAAGCTCAGCTCGAAAAAGTGAGCATTACTAGCCCCTACCTCACCAGCAATAACATCAGTGGCGAGCTGCGCTATTTTGAGTGGGCGTCAGGCCAGTTACCCGACGCCAGTGGTCAGTGGCAGGCCGATGAAGCCGTGCTGGATTGGCTGCGCCTCGATAAGCACCAAGGCGAGTTACTCAGCAGTCAACAGCAGCTGAGCCTCAATATTAATGGTCAAGCCTATGAAGGCAGTGTGACCAGCGAGCTGCGCTGGCACCCAGAGCAAGGCCGACTCGATATTGACGCTTTAGCGCTGCAAAATAACAAGTTTGTGTGGCAAGCGGACATGAAGTGGCCGCTGCCGGAAGTACGGCTACATAAGCTGGACATCAGTAATGGTGAGCTATTATCGCTGGACCCAAAGTTGCCGCTTTCTGTCATCGGTGGCGAGCTATTTGTTAATGATATCGCTTGGTCGGCGGGCCAATGGCGCCCTTTAAGTAAGCAAGCGCGAGCCGAAGCCAATTGGAGTGAAATTGCCTTTAACAGCTTAATTGCCCGCCAAGGCAAGGCGAAGGCCAAGTTAGATGATACCCATCTGTGGCTGACTGAACTAAACAGTGATGCACTGGAAGGCCAAGTTACGTTGAGCGGCAAGCTGGGTTTGTATCCGCCGTACGCCATTGACGCCGAGCTTAAAGGCCAAGAGTTAGCCTTGCGCCCGATAAGCCGCTGGCTAAAGGCGGATCGCAACTTTTCAGGCAAGGTTGAGATTAATGCTGAGCTTAAAGGCGAGGTACAAGATAGACAAACCTGGCAGGGGCAAGTGGCTTTAAGTGGCCAAGAGGTGTTCGTCGAGAAGTTGGGGCTAGATAATTGGCTCAGCCAACGACTGCGTGAAGATTATGCCCAAGCTAAAAGCGTAGACCCGCAACTGGCGGCGCTGGACTTAAACCAAGGCGACAGTTTTATTTATCAGCTCGAACTTAAAGGACCCATTAACAACGGCCACTGGCGCCTTGATGGCAGCGCGCTGCAAAGTGTGCGCTATTTATTGGCCTTGCGCGGCGAGGTCGACTTAGCCGGCGGCTGGCAACTGGAGCTGGGGGCGGTTAACGATAAAGGCTGTCGCGAGCTGGCCATTGAATTAAGCGAAAGCTGGCGTGCACCTAAGCTGACGATCCATCAGCCCAAGCTCGTTAGCCCCTGTAAGCCTTGGTATCAAGGTGACGTGCCCTACCCTAAATCCGGTTTGTCTGGAGGTATCTTAGAAGGTGTGCGATCGCTGCAAATGGATGAAGAAGAGTAACAGTAGAGGGCAGTGTGTTTTGTGTTTATGCCGTCATCCTGATGCACATCAGGATCTCGCTTTTGGTTTTAGATCTTAAAACATAAAAACGAGATACCGGAGCCGTCATGCTGAACTTGATTCAGTACCGGTAACACGGCACAGGGCGGTATTTGTTCTCAGGCTTGTAGCTTGGTGCCGGGCTCTTTCTTTACCCTTCACTCTTTACGCCTCACTTCTCACACTCAAATCAATGCGGCAAAATCACGTAGCGACCGTTGAAGGTGGCGGCCACTTGATCGCCGCTATACAAGGTGACTTGCAGATCGATGCGTACTCGCTCGCCAGCTTGTAGCGGGATCAGTTGCTCGCGCAATCGGCCTGTTACTTCGGCAGTGGGTTCATCCCACACTGGCTTTAAGAATTTAATATCACCACTGCCCTGCACTATGTCGCCGCTTAAGCCAAATTCTTGCATTTGCAACCAGATAAGCCCCCAACCAGTGAGCACGCATTGGCTGTAAATACTGCCGGCAAACATGGAGTCATGCAGGTTGAGGTTGGCGGTCAGATTGGCCTTGGTCTTAAAACGAGCACCGGTATATTGGATTATCTTAATGCCCATTTTTTCGGTGATCGGGATGCGCTTATGCCACTCGCGTTGTAAATCGTCACACAATTCTGGGCAATGGCGAATTTGATGAATCGAGGTCAAGGCTTTGATCATCTGCCGATGGGGAATTTTGCCAAAACTAATGGGGCCTTCACCCACTACGGTAAAACCGCAGCGGCTATAAAAAGACACCGCCTCTTCTCGAGCGTTCATCACTAAACGCCGCGCGCCTTGCTGGCGTGCTACCTGCTCTAAGGCCTGTACCATGCGCGTGCCCAAGCCGTGGTCGCGATTATCCGACTCCACCGCCATAAAGCGAATTTGTGCTTCGTCGCCACTCACATACAATCGACCCACGGCCACTAGCTTGCCTTGGTAGTCGACCATCATGCGATGATGCGCATATTCATCAAACTCGTCGCGCTCTGAGCCTCTAGGCTGTTGCCAGGGCTTGCGCAGTAATTGCCAACGCAACTGATAATACGCCTCAAGTTCCGCTTCCGTTTGCGGGGTGACCACACGATACATGGTCTGCTCCTATGTTTGTAAATATGAGTGTGAGTGCGAATATGAATGTGGGTTAACTACCAGTCACACAGGCGAAATCTAGCCCAAGATCCAACTTAAGCTAGGGATGGAAAATCGTTAGCAATTAACCCGCATCAAAGATTAAACCTGTAGCCAAAAGGTAACCGGGCCATCGTTGACCAAGCTTACTTGCATGTCGGCGGCAAAACGGCCGGTTTCGGTCGTCATGCCTTGGGCACGAGCGGCCTGCACAAAATACTGGTACCAATGCTCGGCGTCTTGATGGCTGGCGCCGTTAGAAAAGCTGGGTCGCAAGCCGGTGTTAGTGTCGGCGGCTAAGGTGAATTGCGATACCACCAACAAGCTGCCGCCCGCTTGGCTGACATTTAAATTCATCTTATCGTCGGCATCCGCAAACACCCGATAAGCCAACACTTTGCGCACCAATTTGTCGGCCTTGGCTTGATCGTCACCCTTTTCCACGCCGAGCAAGACTAATAGCCCTGGCCCAATGGCGCCCACGGTTTCATTTTCGATTGTGACTGTCGCCGAACTCACTCGCTGAATAAGCGCTATCATGCTTTCGCCAACTCCCTCACCATCTGATCTGTGGCTTTTACTAAGGCGTCTATAATACTCGGTTCAAAAGCGGAATGTCCGGCTCCGGGTACGATTTGTAGATTTAATTCCGGCCAATGCTCAGCTAACTCTAGCGCCGCCGCCGGTTTACAAATCATGTCATAACGACCGTGGATTAATATCGCGGGCAAACCGCGTAATTTTTCCACTTGGCGAATGATGTGATTTTCTTCAATGAAACAATGATTGATAAAATAATGACTCTCAATTCTGGCCAGCGCTAAGGCATCGTGCGCTTGGCCGTAATGCTCTACTGCGTCTATACGCGGGTGCAAGGTAGAGATGCGCCCTTCCCAAATCGCCCACGCCCGCGCGGCATTAAGCCGCGCCAGCTCGTTGCTGCTGGTGAGTAAACGATAATAATGATTAAGCAAGTGGCGCGTTTCACCGTCAAGGGGGCTTAGAAAGTCTTGGTAATAATCGGCAAACACTTGCGCCGCGCCGCCTTCTGGCTGATACAGCCAGTTAAGATCTTGCTCACGCGCCAAAAACAGCCCGCGCAGCACCAAGCCTCGCACTCTATCTCTATGCTCAATGGCATAACACAGCGCCAGAGTGGAGCCCCACGAGCCGCCAAACACCAACCACGACTCCACGCCTAAGGTAGTGCGGATTTGCTCCATATCGGCGATGAGCGCTTGGGTGTGATTATCCGCTAATTCGGCGTGAGGTTGTGACTGACCGGCACCGCGCTGATCAAACAAAATAATGCGATAACTTTCAGGATCAAAAAAACGTCTGTGCTCGCCACTGGTGCCCGCACCTGGCCCGCCGTGCACTAACAGCACCGGAATACCCAGCGGATTGCCGCTTTCTTCTACATAGAGAGTGTGTCGATCAGAGACCTTAAGTTGATGCTGCTGATACGGGGTGATGCTCGGATATAAGCTGCGCATTAATCCTCCTCTGCCGCGGCGGCTTCTGGGTTTACATCCTCAAAGCGCTTGCCTAGCAAACGCTCAAATTCGCCTAAGCCTGCGGTAATTTCCGCGCCTAGCAAGGCCACCATCCAGCTCAAATAGACCCACACAAAAATAATAGGAATAGTGGCCAAGGTGCCATAAATCGCTTCATAAGACGGGAACTGCACTATGTAAAAAGCAAAGGCCCGCTTGGCAATTTCAAATAAGATACCCGCCACTAAGGCGCCACAAATGGCGTGGGTGAAACGCACCCGTATATTGGGCACCACCATGTAAAACACCACAAACATGCCGGTCGATAAGAAAAACGGTAGCACAGATAATAAGTATGAGCTTAAGCCTAATACATCGTCATTAAATACTTGAATGGTGGTGATATAAGAGGTCAGCACTAGGCTAGCACCTACCAAAATCGGGCCTAAAGTGAGGATCATCCAATAGGTGGCAAAGGCGACTGAAGTGCGGCGTTTCTCGGTGACCCGCCAGATATAATTGAAGTTTTGATCGATAGCCGAAATCAACAGCATGGCGGTAAAAGCCAAGGCTGCCACCCCAATAGCGGTGGTTTTAGAGGCGTTATCGACGAAGCTTTGAATTTTCTCTTGTACTACATCACCGGCGGCGGGCACAAAGTTGGTAAAAATAAAGTGCTGTATGGTTGACCGCAGCTCTTCAAACATAGGAAACGCCGACATCATGGCAAACACCACCGCCAACATGGGTACCAAAGACAGCAAGGTGATATAAGCCAAATAGCCCGCCGTGACTTTGAGTCGATCATCCTCAATTCGACGCCACATAAAACAACTAAACTCTCGACCATGATCGCGAAGGAAATGCAGTCGATGCAGTAATTGCGCGATAAATTGACGCATAAAGTCCTCAAGGCTTCCGTAAATGTTTCTTATTGTGGCAAATTAACCATCATCAGTGCCAGTCGGATATGAATTGCCTGCAAACCTACCTCACAAAACTAGTCTTAAAATACTGAAAGACAGCAAAGGCCGGCGTGTTTTGTGTTTATGCCGTCTTCCTGATGAAAATCAGGATCTCATTTTTGATATTAGTGCCTAAGTGCGAGATACCGAGGCGAGCTCGGTAAGACGGCATAGGGCGGTATTTTTTGTATTTAAGCCGTCTTACTGATGCACATCAGGATCTCGTTTTTGATGCTAATACCTAAGTGCGAGATATGGTCGCAAGTCCGGTAGGCTGCAAGGGGCGGTGCTTGTCTTTAACTTACGGCGTTAAACGTATGGCGTACCGCTGCCCTTCGGGCATAAAAAAGGGCGCCCTTAGGCGCCCTTCTATTTAGCTGATATTAGTCGAGATTAATCGCGACCAGAGCGCTTACGCTCGTTTTCAGTCAAACCGCGCTTACGAATACGTAAGTGGTTTGGCGTTACTTCAACCAGCTCATCGTCACCGATGAATTCTAACGACTGCTCAAGGGTCATCTTGATAGGCGTAACCAGGGTCAGTGCTTCATCAGTACCTGATGCACGTACGTTGGTCAGCTGCTTACCCTTAATGCAGTTAACAGTCAGGTCGTTAGCACGGCTGTGAATACCGATTACCATGCCTTCGTACACTTCGGTGGCGTGGTCGATAAACAAACGGCCACGTTCCTGAATGTTAAACAGTGAGTAGGCAGATGCCTTGCCGGTAGCGTTAGAAATCAGTACGCCGTTAGTACGAGCACCGATAGTGCCGCCTTTGTGCGGACCGTAATGATCAAAGCTGTGGTTCATCAAACCAGAACCTGAAGTCAGGGTCATAAACTCGGTTTGAAAACCGATCAAACCGCGGGCTGGGATAATAAAGTCGATGCGCACGCGACCCTTACCGTCTGGCACCATGTTGGTCATTTCGGCTTTACGCTCACCCAGTTTCTCCATGATGGAGCCTTGGCTGACTTCTTCGATATCTACAGTCAGGTTTTCGAACGGTTCCATTTTAACGCCGTTCTCTGTTTTCAAGATTACTTCTGGGCGAGATACTGCCAGCTCGAAGCCTTCACGACGCATGTTTTCGATCAAGATGCCCAAGTGCAGCTCACCACGGCCAGATACGCGGAACTTATCTGGATCTGAACCTTGCTCAACGCGCAGTGCTACGTTGTGTACCAGCTCAGAGTTCAAACGCTCCATGATGTTACGTGAAGTCACGTACTTACCGTCTTTACCCGCAAACGGAGAGTTGTTCACCTGGAAAGTCATGGTTACGGTTGGCTCATCTACCGACAATGGCGGCAAGGCTTCTACAGCGCCCACAGCACATACGGTGTCAGAGATTTTTAACTCGCCCAAACCAGTAATGGCGATGATGTCACCGGCAGTACCTTCAGTGGCTTCGGTACGTTGCAGGCCTAAGTAGCCCATCACTAAGCCGACTTTACCGTTACGCGTCTTGCCATCGGCACCAATAATGGTGACCTGCTGGTTAGGTTTAACGGTACCGCGCTTGATACGACCAATGCCGATAACGCCTACATAAGAGGAGTAATCGATCTGAGAGATCTGCATCTGCAGCGTACCGTCTTGGTTCGCATCAGGTACTGGGACTTGGTCAACGACAGTTTGGAACAGCGTGGTCATGTCTGGCTCTGGCGCGTCCACGTCTAAGGAAGCCCAACCGTTGATGCCAGAAGCATAAATTACTTGGAAGTCCAGCTGATCGTCGGTGGCACCTAAGTTATCGAACAAGTCGAAAATTTGGTCCAATACCCAGTCAGGACGTGCGCCTGGCTTATCAACTTTGTTGATGATAACGATTGGCTTTAGGCCTTGAGCAAACGCTTTTTGGGTTACAAAACGCGTTTGTGGCATTGGGCCTTCTTGGGCGTCAACCAGCAACAATACGGAATCAACCATAGACAGAACACGTTCCACTTCACCACCGAAGTCGGCGTGTCCTGGGGTGTCTACGATGTTGATGCGGTATTCTTGAGCATCGGTAGGAGAAGTCCAACGAATTGCGGTGTTCTTGGCAAGAATGGTAATGCCGCGTTCCCGCTCGATGTCGTTGGAGTCCATGACTCTGTCTTCTGCTTCGCCGCGGCTCTCTAGGGTTCCAGATTGCTGCAACAGCTTGTCTACCAGAGTAGTCTTACCATGGTCAACGTGAGCTATGATTGCGATATTACGTAAATTTTCTAACATTCCTGCCTCAAAATACCGAAAGTGGGTAAAAAATGGTCTGTCATTTTACTCGGCTAGTGCTGATCTACCTAGAAGTATCGAAAATTACTGATCAGCTCGCTTTCCAAGTGACGTCGAATACACCATGATGGGCGGCGCCTAACACAGTGCACTGAGAAGATCCGCTACGCACCAATATGGTGCAGAAATAGCATTAGACTAGCCCCCACTAGGTTTGCTAATCCAAGCTACTCAACAGCGTAATGACAAATATTGGGTGTTAATATCTGACTATTTGCTCTTATAAAACCCGTGCTGGGCTTTATATAATAAGCTTTGACAATGTGGCATAGATTTCGCTTGTTCAGTGTATAAGCAACGTTTAAATCGTGCTAAGCACTGAATTAGGCCATATTTTTTGGCCGTAGCTTCGTTTATAGCTGGCAACGGATCATGAGTCGATTCTACCCATGGTCCACCATAAGATGATTATTTTTGGAGGTCGAAATCCATGTCAATAGACACTGTAATGGACATGATAAAGGAACACGATGTTAAATTCATCGATTTACGCTTTACCGACATCAAAGGTAAGGAACAGCATATCAGCTTTCCGGTCGGTCAGGTAAACGACGATTTCTTTGAAGAAGGAAAAATGTTCGATGGTTCCTCTATGGCAGCATGGAAAACCATTCATGAGTCAGACATGGTTTTAATGCCCGACCCACACTCCGCGGTCATGGACCCTTTTACCGATGATGCCACGCTAATTATCCGTTGCGACATTCTTGAACCCGGCACCATGCTCGGCTACGACCGCGACCCGCGCTCTATTGCCCGTCGCGCCGAAGAATATCTTACTGCCTCAGGCATCGCCGATACGGTATTAATTGGCCCAGAGCCAGAATTTTTCTTATTCGATGACGTGCGTTTTCATACCGATATGTCTGGCAGCTTCTTTAAAGTTGACGACATTGAAGCTAAATGGAACTCAGGCACAGAATACGCGGGCGGCAATAAAGGCCATAGACCCGGCGTGAAAGGCGGTTACTTCCCAGTGGCGCCTATCGACTCATCTCAAGATATTCGCTCAGCCATGTGCTTAGTGATGGAAGAAATGGGTTTAGTGGTGGAAGCACATCACCATGAAGTAGCCACCGCCGGCCAGAACGAAATTGCCTGTAAATTTAATAGCCTGACGCTAAAAGCCGATGAAATTCAAATTTACAAATACGTCGTGCATAACGTGGCTCACGCCTTTAATAAAACCGCCACCTTTATGCCTAAGCCATTAGTGGGCGATAACGGCTCTGGCATGCACGTGCATCAGTCGTTGGCCAAAAACGGCGTCAACCTGTTTGCTGGCGATATGTATGGCGGCTTATCAGAAATGGCCTTGTTCTATATCGGCGGCATCATTAAACATGCTCGCGCGCTGAACGCCATTACCAACCCGTCTACTAACTCCTACCGACGCTTGGTGCCCGGCTTTGAAGCCCCAGTCATGCTGGCTTACTCGGCCCGTAACCGCTCAGCATCGATTCGTATTCCGTTGGTGAACTCGCCAAAAGCACGCCGCATCGAGACTCGCTTCCCAGATCCGGCCGCCAACCCTTACTTGTGCTTTGCCGCACTATTAATGGCAGGCTTAGACGGCATTCAAAACAAGATCCATCCGGGCGATGCCATGGATAAAGACTTGTATGACTTGCCACCAGAAGAAGCGGCGGAAATTCCAACCGTAGCCACCTCTCTGGACAATGCATTGGATTGCTTGAACGAAGACCGAGAGTTCTTAACCCGTGGCGGCGTATTCAGCGATGAGTTCTTGGATGCCTACGTTAAACTGAAGCGCAGTGAGGCCCAGACCATTAACATGGCCGTGCACCCGCTGGAATATGATCTTTACTATTCAGTGTGATGTGTAAGGGGTGAGGCGGGAGGGGTAAACCACAACCGTCAGCCCTTATGCTGCAGCCAATAAAAACCCCGAGCCAAAAGCTCGGGGTTTTTTATTTGTTGAACGCTATCTGCGTTCGGCTTCGATTTTCTTTGGCCTAGACTGATCAAAAAATACCAAACCGTGCCGAATAAATTGGCACCTACAAAAGATAGGTACTTTGTAGCCGCTCGTCTCTTTAGTAAAGAGGACTTCGGCGGTCCTGCGCAGCAGGATAGATTTTTCTTTCTCTAATCGCTGACAGCTTACGGCTGCCCGGAGGGCATGATTACATACCGCGTCGAGGGAAACAGGTTCAAAAACTTGTGTACCAAATACACGCAACATAGGGTGACTAAGATGGCGAGGGTCATCGAGCTCATGCGGTATAAGGCGCTGTACACCAAGTCGTGCTCTGGCGAGATATATTGGCCGAACAAGATGCCCGTGGTGGTGAGTCCAGCAAAGCCGATACCTGATACACCTTCTTTAACGTGCCAGCGGGCAAACACCATGGCGCACAGCCAAAACGATAGGCTAAGCAGCACCAGATTATGATAATGACTGTATAAGAATACCTGTGTTAATAAGCCCAGTGCGCAGCCTAATAAGGTCCCAATGCAGCGCATGCGCCCAGACTCCACCGCCCCCATAAAGCTCATTGGGAAGAGTATTAATACCGTCGCCACTTGCGCCGACAGCGAGTCTACTAAGTCCACCGATTGAAAAACGGTAAAGCTTAAGGTGGCCACAATGGCGCCGAGCAAAGCCTGATGGCGGATCACGTTATTGCTCTTAGCCGGTGCCGCCCGCATCACCAGTGGCTCTTTATTGGGCAAGAAGGCGTAGCCAATATAAGCCAGAGCCACCGACAATACCGAAGCCGTAATGTTCATGGTGGCCATGTCGGTGAGACTAAAGTGCTCATAACTGGAAAAATGCAGCATGATGCTTAAACTGACGCAGCCTGAGGCACCAAATAACATCAGTGGGCCTTTGGCCATCAATAAAAAACGACCTAAAAACAGACAAAATACCACCACGGTAAAGGCCGGTGGCCAGTGATGCAGCAGGCTGGGCAAGATCATGATTTCCAGCGAGGTCAGCAAAGAAGATGCAACAAACTGCAGCGCGATAAAGCGATTTAACACCGGTATCATGCCTAACAGCAACATAGGATAAACGGTAAAAAATACGCCAAAGTTCCAGTTCAGCAGCTTACTAATTAATAAGCCGGTGGCACTGGCAAAGGCGACGCGCAAGCAGATGCGTAGCTTATCTTGGGTTAATTCCATCACTGACTCTCCGCTAAGCGCTTAAGTTTTGCTGCACAAAACCGGCCGGCTAAAGCGGCCTCTACAAAATCAGTGTGATGTTGTTGGTTTTGGAATTTAATGCTCACGCTTAACTCTTGTTTAATAAAGGTAACGCAATACGCTGACCACGCGCGCTTGCATCACGGCCAAAACATTAAAAATGGGATTATCAATCGGATATAACTGCACGGTGGCTTTAGCGCCGGTGGCCAGTTCTGGCCAAGCTTCGTCCAGTTCGATATTGGCGCGCAGCCGTTGCGCATCACGCACCCAGCGATCCGAACTCACGGTTTGTGCCAATAAGCCATCTGCCGATTCTTGGCCTTCACGCACCCCGCTTTCAATACTGAGCACATGCCCCTTAAATACTTGGCCGGGCAGTGCATCAAAAATAACATCCGCAGGGGTGCCAGCTTTCACATGACGCAGGCTTTTTTCTCGTAAATCCGCGCTCACCCAGCCTTGATCAGAGATCAGCGCCATTAAAGGTTGACCGGCAGTGGCATGCTGGCCTTGGCGTAACTGCAAGTTACCGATGCGTCCGGGCGTTTCTGCGCGTACTTGCGTACGATCCAAGTCAACGCGCGCTTGACTCAAAGCCACTTCAGCTTGTTGTACCATGATGCTGGCCACCGCCTGCCCCTGCTCCACTTCTTGCAGTCGTGCTCTGGACACGGCGCTGGTCTCTCGCGCTAAGCTAACTTTGGTGTTGGCCTGCTCAAGTTGTTGCTTTGACATATGCCCTAACTTAAATAAACGCGCAATCCGCGCCGCTTCACGGCCCTGCTCTTTGGCTTGTAGCTCAGTTTGATGCAGCTCAGCTTTAATTTCGGCAAGACCAGACTGAGCCTTTTGCTGCTCAGATTTGGCTTGGGCCAGCGCTAATTCACTGCGCTTAACCGCTAAGGCATAATCACTGTCGTCCAGTGAAAACAACACCTGACCCGGCTCCACTTCCTGATTATTCAGCACATGCACTTGGTTTACTTGGCCAGATACCCGTGACGATACGGGTATCACGTAGCGCTGAATGCGCGCTTCTGTGGTCATAGGTAGATAATTATCGGCTATCACAAAATAGCCAAACAGCACAAAAAATGCGCTTAATGCGATTTTTACCCAACGGCTAAAACTTTGTTCTGGTGTCATTCGTACCTCAATTAGCCTTTGTGATTTGTTAGCCGGTGCAGGTTGTCATTAATATGCTCGACCATACGGGTGAACTCTTTAATTTCTTGTGTGCTTAAGCCCGCTAATACCTGTGCTCGGGTGTCATCCAGTACTCGATCCATTTCCGTCACCAGCTCGCTGGCGGCATCCGTTAAATGCACGGTTTTACCGCGTCTGTCATTTTCACAGGGGCGACGCTCTACCAAGCTTAAGCTCTCTAAGCCATCGAGGGTGCGTACTAACGAAGGGCTTTCTACGCCCACCAAGCGCGCCAGCTGATGCTGCTGCATACCATCTTCATATTTTAGATGACTCAGGGTAATCCAGCGGCTTTGGGTAAGACCTAATGGCTTCAATCGTTCATCATTTACCCAGCGCCACTGGCGTACTAAGCAAGAAAGCGTCATGCCTAAAGTTTTCATCACCACCTCCAAACTAGTTAGCATGCTAATTATATTCCTGCTATCCATATCAGACAAACTTTTATTTACTGTTTTAATATGCGGTTTCAACATGCCGCCGTGTCAGGCAACCTGTTAAATGTAGCGACTTGTATCTACTGATTTCAGTCACCCTTGATTCAGCACCCGCTAATGTCTGTAATACCCAAGCGACAGCGCTCGCTGATCCGCGCTAGAATGGCGCACCAAACTGGTGCAATACTCTAGACGCCACCTTCGCTGAGGACTAACAAGAGTGCTGAAAATACGCTTATGGCCATAATGTCAGATCATCCTTCCAGTAACCTATCATCCGCATTAACGCTAGAAAGCAGAGCCCTGTTAGACAATCTGCTCACGGGGGTGTTAGTGGTGGACGCTCAATTGCAGGTGCTGTTCGCTAATACCGCCGCCGAACAATTGCTGCCGCTAAGTAAACGTCGCTTACAAGGTGGGGCTGTGTATCTGCATGATGAGGACGCGGCCTTAGATATGTCGCTGGATTTAGCGCGTATTCGTCACTGCATTAGTCTTGAACAAGGTTTTACTGACAGCGAAGTACAACTCACCATTGAAGGCCTTTCCCGCTGGGTAGAGGTGAGTGTTACACCCTTGCCGGCGGCTGTTCTTTGCTCGCCCGCTGTTGATAAACCTTCAGCCGATCATCCAATCCCAGAACAGGTCGCTCGGCCTGCCTTGAGCCAAGGCTTAGCGCTGGTTGAAATTCATCTGATCGATCAGCAAAAAAAAATCAGCCAAGAATTGCAGCAACGCACCCAACAACAAGTGGCCCGCGAGCTAGTGCGCGGGCTAGCTCATGAAATAAAAAACCCACTCGGCGGCTTGCGGGGCGCGGCGCAATTATTAGAACGTGAATTAGAACAAGAGCTAGGCCGTGGGGACCTTAAAGAATTTACCCAGCTGATCATCGCGCAGGCGGATCGCTTATCTAACTTAGTTGACCGACTATTAGGCCCACAGCGTATGGGGCAGCGCCAAGCAGTAAATCTGCACGCAGTATTAGAGCGAGTGCGCCAATTAGTGGCCCTAGAATTACCCGCCGCCATCACCTTAGTCCGCGATTATGATCCCAGCATTCCCGAGCTCGAAGTCGAGCCAGAGCAGCTGGAGCAAGCGCTGCTGAATATAGTGCGCAACGCCGCTCAAGCATTAACTGAGCAAGCCGAGTTTTCTACTGGGCAAATTTTGTTGAAAACCCGCACCGCGCATCAGGTCATGCTACAAGGTCAGCGCTATCGACTGGCCGCCACCATTCACATTATTGATAACGGCCCTGGCATCGCAGAGATATTGCGCGATACCTTGTTCTACCCCATGGTGACGGGGCGCCAAGGCGGTACTGGCTTAGGGTTATCGCTGGCTCAAGATATTATTCAGCAACATAATGGCCGTATCGAAAGTCACAGTCGGCCCGGCCATACGGAATTTATTATTTATCTGCCACTGAAGCACTAATTTAGACACTCATTTAGGCAAGAAGAGAACTCATGACAGCACAAGTGTGGATAGTAGATGACGACAGCGCCATTCGTTGGGTATTAGAGCGCGCCATGGCTAGCGCCAATCTGAGCTACCAAAGCTTTAGCGATGGCCACAGCTTATTAGCCGCCCTTGAACAGGCCGTATTCAAACAAGCGCTACCGCAAGTGGTGGTGTCTGATATTCGGATGCCTGAATTGGACGGCTTGGCGCTATTAACGCGCATTCATCAGCAAGTGCCAGCCTTACCGGTGATCATCATGACCGCCCATTCGGACTTAGACAGCGCGGTACAGGCTTATCAACATGGCGCCTTTGAATACCTGCCCAAGCCCTTTGATATCGACCATGCGCTGACCTTAGTAAATAGAGCCATCACTCATGGCCAAGAGCAGCAGGCACCCAGTGCTGCGCAAACCATAAGCCGCACACCGCAAATCATTGGCGAAGCTCCGGCCATGCAAGCGGTGTTTCGGGCCATAGGTCGGCTGGCCCGCTCTTCAATTGCGGTGTTAATCAATGGCCAAAGCGGTACCGGTAAAGAGCTGGTGGCCAAGGCGTTGCACAAGCACAGCCCGCGGGCCAAGCAGCCTTTTATTGCGCTGAATATGGCGGCGATTCCTAAAGATTTGATTGAATCAGAATTATTCGGCCATGAAAAAGGTGCCTTTACCGGTGCCAATAGTATTCGCCAAGGGCGCTTTGAGCAGGCCAACGGCGGCACCTTGTTTCTCGATGAAATTGGCGACATGCCATTAGAAGTTCAAACTCGGCTGCTGCGCGTACTGGCGGACGGCCAATTTTATCGGGTCGGCGGCCAGCAAGCACTGACCGTCGATGTGCGCATTATTGCCGCTACCCATCAAGACTTAGAGCTCAAAGTCAGTGCTGGGGGTTTTAGAGAGGACTTATTTCATCGACTGAATGTGATCCGCATCTTGATGCCCGCACTCTTTGAGCGCGCGCAAGATATTCCGCAGTTAGCCGCACACTTTTTAGCCCAAGCCGCCAATGAGCTGAGCGTGGAAGCAAAGAGTCTGCATCCCGATACAAAAGCGTATCTGCAAACGCTACCTTGGCCCGGTAACGTGCGCCAATTAGAAAACGTCTGCCGTTGGCTAACGGTGATGGCCTCAGGCCAAGAAGTGCTGATCGGCGACTTGCCCGAAGAATTACAAGCCAGCGCAGCGTCTGTATTGCCAGCCGGCATTCAGAGCGACAGTCAGGCCAGCACTCAATCCGGTGCACAAGCCGCACCGCAAATCAGCCAAGTCCCCGATTGGCGCTTACACTTACAGCTGTGGGCCGAGCAAGAATTTAGTCAAGGCCGAGAGGGATTGTTAACTGACGTATTACCAGAAGTGGAGCAAATATTGCTAGATTGCGCGCTTGCTCATAGCCAAGGCCATAAGCAAGCCGCCGCCAAACTACTAGGCTGGGGTCGCAACACGCTGACGCGCAAATTGAATGTGAAGGGTGAGGAGTAAAGAGTGAGGTGCAAAAACTCGGATCTTCAACATCAGCTACTCCTCACGCCTTACCATTCACCCCTCACCCAGATCTAAGGAGCGCCACTATGATTGACGACCGCTTGCCGTTATTGGATTTGCATCGGCATTTAGACGGTAATATTCGCCCAAATACCATCTTAGAGCTGGGCCAACACTTTAAGATGCAGCTGCCCGCCAATACGCTGGCGGGCCTGCGCCCTCATGTGCAGGTGCAAGATAATGCACCGGATTTAGTTTCGTTTCTGGCCAAGCTCGACTGGGGCGTGAAAGTGTTAGGCAATTACGATGCCTGCCGGCGGGTAGCCTATGAAAATATCGAAGACTTAAGCCAGGCCGGCATTCATTATGCGGAGCTGCGCTTTAGCCCAGGTTATATGGCCATGCATCACGATCTAGACTCACAAGGGGTAGTAGAAGCCGTGCTCGATGGCGTAGCGGCGGGCAGTCGTGACTTTGGTATTCCCGTAAACTTAATCGGTATTATGAGCCGCACCTTTGGCCAAGCCGCTTGTGAGCAAGAGCTGGCAGCCTGCTTGGCCTATAAAGACAGATTAGTGGCAATAGACTTAGCCGGCGATGAGTTGGGTTTTCCCGGAGAGTTATTCGTGGCGCATTTTAAGCGAGTGCGCGATGCGGGTCTGCGCGTAACAGTGCATGCCGGCGAAGCCGCTGGCAGCAGCAGTATTTGGCAAGCCATTAAAGAACTGGGTGCTGAGCGCATCGGCCACGGCGTAAACGCCATAGAGGATGAAGCTTTGCTCGATTATTTAGCTGAGCACAATATCAGCATAGAATCTTGCCTCACCTCTAATCTGCAAACCAGTACCGTGTCAGATTTAAGCGCCCATCCCATTCATACCTTTTTAGCCCGCGATATTAGAGTCTGTTTAAATACCGACGACCCCGCAGTGCACGGCATAGAGTTGCGCCATGAATACAGCACCGCCGCTAACGCCGCCGGCTTAACCCCCGCACACCTTCGCCGCTGCCAAGAAAATGCCCTCGCGATGGCGTTTATGAGTGCCGAGCAAAGAGCTAAATTAGCGCCAAGCTAAAAAACGCCATACGCCGTCCGCTTTATGCCCTCCGCTAGCGCTAACCAAAAAACCTATCTTGCTCCGCAAGAGCTGCAGCTAAAGCGCAGGACTACAGAGTACGGTGGTTATTTTTTATTTTGCCGTCTTCCTGATGAAAATCAGGATCTTGGTTGTGGATTTAGGGCTAAGTGCGAGATACCGGGGCCGTCATGCTGAACTTGATTCAGTACCAGTATGACGGCACAAACAAAAACACCGAGTTTTGAGCTCGGTGTTTTTGTTTAAGCTTGGTGCTCGGCGCTGCCGTTAAATCACTCTCGAAAATTGCTGCATTCTGGCTTGGCGGCGTAGATGTACGTCAAAGCACATGCAGATATTGCGGATCAATAGCTCGCCCTTGAGCGTCACTTTAATGCCGGTGTCGCTGAGCGTGACCAATTCATCGTCGATAAAAGTTTGCAGCAAAACTAAATCGTCAGCGAAGTAATCGGTAAACTTGATGTGGTACGCGGCCTCTAACGGTGCAAATTCCAGCTCGAAGTTACAAATCAGGGTTTTGATTAAATCCCGGCGCAAACAGTCATCTTCATTTAAGGCATAACCCACAGTTTGCGCATGGCCGAGCGCATCCAGCTGGCCGTAATATTCTTTTATGTCTTTTTTATTCTGTGAGTAGGCATCACCAATCATGCTGATCGCCGACACCCCTAAACCTAATAAATCACAGTCGCCTTGAGTGGTGTAGCCCTGAAAGTTACGGTGCAATTTACCTTCGCGCTGGGCGATGGCGAGGCTGTCATCGGGCAGCGCAAAGTGATCCATGCCAATAAACTGATAACCTTCTGCGGTTAAAAAGTTAATGCTTTGCTCAAGCATCAATAATTTATTAGCAGGAGTGGGCATGTCCGCCTCATTCAATTTGCGCTGGGCAGCAAAGCGGCTCGGAATATGGGCGTAGTTAAACACTGATAAGCGAGCGGGTTTGAGCGCCACTATTTCTTTTAAGGTGTGTTGAAAGCTTTGAGGGGTTTGCAGCGGCAAGCCGTAGATTAAGTCGAGGTTAGTGGAGCGAAAGCCTAACTCGGCGGCGCGCAGCACCAGCGCCTTGATAAAGTCGTTATCTTGGTCGCGGTTGACCATTTGCTGCACCGCTTTATTAAAATCTTGTACGCCTAAACTGATGCGATTAAAGCCCACCTCTTTGAGCACATCTAATAAGCTCAGCTCAATTTTACGCGGGTCGATTTCGATGCTGTATTCGCCTTGCTCGGCAAAGTTGAAATGCTCGCGTAACAGGCTATTTAAGCGGCGAATTTGCGGCTCAGTTAAAAAGGTAGGAGTACCACCGCCCCAGTGCAATTGGGTCACGGTTCGATCAGCAAACAAGGGCGCTAGACGCTTAATCTCTAGCTCTAAGTAGTCGAGATAAGGGTCGGCTTTGCTCTGGTGGCGAGTAATAACTTTATTGCAGCCGCAGTAATAGCAGAGCTTATGACAAAACGGAATATGCACATATAAAGATAAGGGGCGATCAGGATAACGGCCGGCGGCCACTTCCAGCTCGGGCATGCCAAAGTCGCTATTAAACTCCAGCGCCGTGGGATATGAGGTATAACGCGGCCCAGAGTAATTATATTTTTCGATCAGCGCCTGATCCCAAGCAATTTGTGCGGTCATCAACTCTCCCCGGCTTACGCGCCGGGCAGTGTTAGCCCCGACAGCTGCTTTGCCTCAGTTTTAATTTGTGCTGCCAGCTCTAATTCAAAACCGGCGCGTTGTATATCTAGGCGCATAATTTCATTGCGCTTATAATTTTTTCGAGCCTCATGCGTAGGCATGTCTTTTACTTTCTCATACAGCTCATACAGGGCTGGATATTCCCGCTCAAAATCGCGTGGCTGGCTAAACTGCAGCGCATTCAGCAGGTTAGTTAAACGAATCGCGCCTTCCGACTCATTACATTGCTCTTGGCTTACGGCCAGCGCTATGGTGTTAATGCTTTCTAGAATGCGCTCATTACGCGCACTCACGGCTTGAGTTTGGCGCAAGGTTTGTGACTTCACCTGTGCCAGTAACTTGCCCGCATAAATACCCAAGGCCAAGATGATAACGCCGCCCACAAGGGCGGCAATTAACCAAACAGAGATCATGACTTATCTTCCTTATCCTCATATTGCGCAGGATCAAACTCTGCATCCATAAAACGTGACCATAAGTCATCGCCTTCCTCGGACTCTTCATCTTCGTCGTCCAGCAAACCCAGTTGCTCAAGCAGCTGCTGATGGCGGGCAAGTCTTTTATCCAACCAGCTGGCATCGGCTTTATTGAGCTTCTTACCGGCATCTACTTGATCCAACAAACCATTTAAACGGTCGTCGTTCTCGAGTTGTTCTAATTCTTGCTCTGGCGTTAGCTCGGGCGTGAGTTCTGCCTCGTCTATCACCTCTATTTTGGCGATATCATGCTTGGCTGCGGCTTTCTGCTCGGCCTTGGCGGCTTTTTTAGCAGCTGCGGCTTGTAGCTGAGCAGCCGTTGGCTCGTTAGTCACACCTAAGGCCACCGGTTTTTTCGAACCGTGTCGTGGATCTTTTGGCGTCTGCTGCTCATTTGCCTGAGATTTTAGCTCTGGCACATTTTGGCGTGAACCGGCAGCTAAACCTTTACGTCCGGCCTTGCGCTGGCGCTCTTTACTTTGCTCTGCTGTTTCCCGCTTATCTTTACGGGCTACCACGGCACCCGGGCTACGGGTTTTTTTCATGCGTGTCATATCGACTCCGGTATATACAAAAATTTTTACAGCGATATCGATCAATTCGATATCCTGCTATTCGATAGCTAGCCCCTCTGAGCGGCTACGCCAAGCACTGAGTCTTGGCAAAATTCGCGGCAGTGAGAACTGGTATTTTGTGCCAATGAGCGTTGCTCACCAGCCTGTTTGGTCATCAAATCAGCCCGCGGCCAAGGTGCAGTAAAAGACCGCCAGTGCCCTGTCTAGCTATATATGCCAGGCTGAGCATGCATTGTTAATGTGTCTGGTTAATATAGTACAGAACCTATGCTGCTTTTTTACCTTCATCCTCAGCTAATCGTCAGGATCGACAAAAATTAAGGCAAAGCCGGTGTCGCTTTAGATCAGCGCAAGCGGCATCCTGCCAAAATAAAGGCGGTTCAGAATGAGAGCAAAGGAGGCAGTTCAGGTCGTGCCACAGGGCAGACATGGAGGAAACCAGAGCAAGCTGGGGGCACTTGGCCCCCAACACTGAGTATTAACGCAGACCAGATACGTATTTAGACAAAATTTCTATGTCTTGATCGGTCAACTTGGCCGCTATACTGCGCATCATACCGTTCGGGTCGTTGTTACGCTCACCACTGCGAAACAGATGTAACTGCTCGGCAATGTACTTAGGGTGCTGGCCAGATAAGCTAGGAAACTTAGCGGCTTCTAAGCCTTCGCCCCGTGGGCCGTGACAAGCGATACAGGCGGTAACGCCGCGCTCGATATCACCACCTTGGTACAAAGCTGCTCCCTGCTCGATAACATCTTCAGGAGCTGCGTTTGGCGTAATGGCTTGGCTGGCGAAGTAAGCAGACAAGTCTGCTACGTCTTCTTCAGACAAAGGCATGGCCATGCCGCCCATGATGGCGTTGGCGCGACCTTCACCACCGGTGGCCGCAGCCTTGTACTCAACTAATTGCTTAGCTAAGTAAGAGGCATGCTGACCCGATAATTTAGGGTACATGTCGATGGGGCTGTTGCCATCAGGGCCATGACAAGCAGCACAAGTAGCTGACTTGGCTTTACCTGCTTCTACGTCGCCCTGAGCTTGGGCGACACCAACCACTCCGAGCATTAAGGCTAGCGTGAAAACAATTTTTTTCATGACGTTGCGACTTCTCGTTGTAAGAGCTTCCAGATCACATACCGACAAGGGCATGTTACAATGCGATTCAAAAAACGACACCATTCTACAATTATTTTGCAAGAAAGTAAGCAAAGCGGCACCAGAACCCAGAGGAATTCATATTGGATAACAAACAGATAAGTTTTAACAGCGCCCGCTTTATTACTAGTGCGCCTGATATTACACAAATGCCCGCCGATACCGGCGTAGAAATTGCCTTTGCTGGCCGTTCAAATGCAGGTAAATCATCTGCCTTAAACACGATTACCCAGCAGAAAAGTCTGGCGCGCATCAGTAAAACGCCCGGTCGTACTCAGCTGATTAACGTGTTTGAGCTCAGCCCAGGCAAACGTTTAATCGACTTACCCGGCTATGGCTACGCCAAAGTACCACAAGAAATGAAGCTAAAATGGCAGGCTGCTTTGTCTGTTTACTTACAAAAACGCGACAGCCTTAAAGGTTTAGTAGTGCTGATGGATATTCGCCACCCTCTAAAAGACATAGACGTACAATTATTAGAGTGGGCCTCTGAGAGTAATTTACCGGTACTGGCGCTGCTCACCAAGAGCGACAAACTCAAGCCCGGCCCACGCAACTCAGAAGTATTACGCGTACGCCAAGCGGTAAAAGAATTTGGTGGCGATATTCGCGTCGAATCTTTTAGCTCACTGAAAGGTTTAGGTGTAGACCGCGCCAAAGAAGTGCTGCACGCTTGGTTGAATGAAGATAATGCCGTTGAAGCAGAGTAATATCTGTTCAATCCATCCACCTTTTATCAGGCAATAATATGCATATAACTAGAACGCAATTTGTGGCTGATGCCATCAGACGTCAAATTCTACAAGGTGTGATAAAAGGTGGAGCGGCATTGCGCCAAGATGCCCTAGCCAAAGAGTTTAACGTAAGTCGGATTCCAGTACGCGAGGCGCTGTTAACGCTAGAGGCGGAAGGGTTAGTTGAGTTTGAAGCTCATAAAGGCGCTTATGCTACTGAGCTATCTGCGCCAAAAATTCTAGAGCTATTTGAGCTACGAGTATTACTAGAGTGCCATATTTTAGCGGCCGCTATTCCTAAGCTAACGACAGAACAGTTAGATGATGCCCAAGAGCTACTGATCAAACTGGATCATCTATTAGATACGTCTAGCCAAATCGACCATTGGAGCGATCATAACTTCGCTTTTCATCGTGCTTTATATGAAGCTGCCGATAAGCCGGAAACCATGGCGCTCATCACTCATCTTAATACTCAGTCCGATCGTTATGTGCGTATTCATTTGTTACATGCAGCGGGAGTACAGAAAGCCGAAGCAGAGCATGGCGAATTATTAGCGCTATGCCGTACAGGTGACATCACCGCAGCTTGCGATTTGCTACGCCGCCATATTTTGTTCGCAGCCGACGATATCGTAGGCCTACTACATCAACAACAGCAACAAGATTGCTGATTATATTGGAAGTCTAATGCGACTTGATCGATTTCTATCTGAAGCCACAGGCCTGACTCGCTCTGTTGCCAAAAAAGCCTTACACAGGGGCGACGTCACGGTAGATGGCATCGTCGTTAAGAATAGTAGCCAGCAAATCGACGGCCAAGAAGTGCGTATAGAAGGCCGCCTATTAGGTGAGCCCAAACCGCGTTACGTGCTATTGCACAAGCCGGCGGGTTATATCAGTTCCACTCAAGATGAGGACCATCCTTGTGTGCTCCAGCTATTACCGCCGGAATTATGCCGAGGTATCCAGTGTGCAGGCCGCTTAGACGTGGACACCACCGGGGCCTTGTTGCTCACCGACGATGGCCAATGGTCTCACCGTTTACGTGCGCCTAAGCATGGCTGTAAAAAAGTCTATCAAGTGGACTTAGCCGAGCCATTAGCTATAGACGTGGCAACGCAGTTTGCCGAGGGCATTATGCTGCACGGCGAAGACAAGCTCACTTTGCCGGCAAAGCTTGAAATTATTACCCCCACCCGCGTGCTACTGACCATACAAGAAGGTAAGTATCATCAGGTGAAGCGTATGTTTGCCGCAGTCGGTAACTTTGTGGTGGGGCTGCACCGCCTGCAAGTAGGCGAGATAGTGCTGGATGACAGCCTAGAGCCAGGACAATGGCGGCACTTGACGCCAGAAGAAGTCTCAAGCATCAAATAAAAACAGCGCCTTTAAGGCGCTGTTTTTATTCACAAGACTTAAATATTTAATTCGCTATCAAACTCGGTAAGTAGGTTGCTACAGCCGGAAAAATAACGACCACTAATAGTACTAACAGTTGCAAGATGACGAAGGGCACCACGCCTTTATACATATCACGATAAGTCATATCAGCTGGTGCGATTGACTTAAGATAGAAAATTGAAGGTGCCATGGGTGGCGTCAGATAGGAAGTCTGTATGACCACCATAAACATCACGGCGAACCAGATTGGGTCTATACCGGCCGTTTTTATAAGGGGCGTAAAAATAGGCACAAAAATCAACACAATCGAGATCCAGTCCAACACGAACCCCGCCAAGAAAATCACCGCCATCAGGATAAAAGTAAGTTGATAAATACCGATATCCAGACGACTAATAACATCGACTATCATCCAACCGCCACCGGACACCGCAAAGATACTGGTGAACATAGTACCGCCCACCACAATCATCATGATCATGGCGGTGATCTGTATGGTGGTTTTCAATGCACCGTAAAAACTCGGCCAAGACAGCTCTCTAAACACTAAGGCAATCAGTGCTGCACCTGCGGCGCCAACCGCTGCCGCCTCTGTCGGTGATGCGATACCCATTAGCAGAGAACCCAGTACCGAGCAGATCAACAACAGCGGGGGCAAAATAGCCTTGGAAGTAATCAGTAGCTTTTCTGACAATGGTACTGGCTGTTCCAGTATCACCGCCGGGCCTAAGTCTTTCTTAAAATAACAGGCGCCAACAATATAGATCATGAAGAAGGCAACCATCATTAAGCCCGGGATCAAACTGGCCGCAAATAATTGGCCAATAGACAACTGAGCCATGGAGGCGTAAACCACCACTACAATAGAAGGAGGAATGATGGTGCCGAGTGAGCCACCAGCACAAACCGTACCCGCCATTAGTCCCTTGCTGTATTTATACTTAGCCATAGCAGGCAAAGCCATCATACCCACCACGATTTCCACCGCACCGACGACACCGGAAGCCGCGGCAAAAATGGCACACATGACTATGGTAGATAGCGCTAAACCGCCTGGCAGACGGCCAAACCACAGCTGTAAAGCCTGAAATAACCTTAACGCCAGTCCCGTCTTCTCTAGAATGGCCCCCATTAATATGAATAATGGAATAGAGGCTAGGGTAAAGTTAGAGGCGGTATGTAATATGGCACCATAAAGCTGATTAAACAGCATATCGCCAAAGGTAAAAAAACCGAAAATTACCGAGGTCACAATAAGAGACAGCGCCACAGGAATTCCGAGAAAAACAAATATAAACAGGAGGATAAACATCCACAGTGGAATTAACTCAATCATGTGCAACCTCATCCTTTATTACTGATTCACCCGGCGTCTTGGTGCCCAACAAATACCTGAACCCATCAATATATACTTGTATGGAGAGTGAAATTAAGCCCACTGCAATAGCACCATAGAAAGGCCAAATCAAGGGTGCCCAAGGGCTGACACTTTCAACTTCTCCAGTTACCCACGCACTCATTGTTTTTTCTACAGCTACAAAACTTAACAATATAAATGTTGGACCAACCATAAAAAAGTAGAAAAACAAGTTTATTATTTGTTGGCGACGCAAGGAAAGCTTAGCTGAAAGAAAATCAATTCTTACATGCGCTTCCACCTTGAGAGAGTATCCACTGGCTAGAAGAAATAAAGAACCATTAAGCATGTAAGATATGTCAAATGACCATAATGTCGGCATATCGAAAACATAACGAGAAATCACTTCATATAAAATGGAGACCACTAGCATCACGACCATAGCCATCGACACTTTTGCTAAAAAATCAGATACGAATTCTAGGCGAAACAAAAGTCTATTCATAACTCATATCCTATTAATAAGTGACACCGTTAGGCGTCATTTATCATATTAAATATGTTTAAGTTACAAGTAATGAAAAGCCAGCCCGCATAGGCCGCCAGCTTTCCACCTTGCGTCAGAGAGTTATCGGGTAAGCAACTCAGTCTCTTACTAATACGGAAGAGTTTCTCGCCCAACGCTCTTGGTATGCTAAATAATCCTTAAGTAATGTCTGCATATGCGGATTACCTTTTGCTGACTGTTCACTCGCCCTCTCTTGCATCCATTGGTGGCCGAACCCTCTTATCTGTGCGATGACATCCTTATCCAAAGTAATCACCTCGATGCCATATTCCTTATATTTATCCATGGCTTTCATATCTTCATGAGCAAAATGAAGATATGACTCCATGGTAGTAAGGCGAGCGGCATCTTCGATACGATTTTGTAACTCCGGAGACAGTGCATCCCAGCGTTCTTTTTTCATAAAGAACTCCCATACGAAAGTGGGCTGATGAATACCAGGCGTAATAATATAAGGAGCCACCTCATGAAATCCTTCCATGATGTTTGAACCAGGAGTGGCCCACTCCACGGCATCTACGCCCTTGCGCTGCAGCAAAGTATATATTTCTCCCGGAGGCACTACAGTAGGAACGCCATGCAGATAGTTTTTTAATACGCCAGCCCAAGCTCCCGATGTGCGATATTTGAGGTTTTCAAAATCGGCAATGCTATGAATCGGCTTATTGGCGTGAGCCAGAATTTCCGAGGTACCCAGCCCGACAATCATAGTGTGCAGGCCCATGGTTTCCTGTCGGTATTGTTGTAGGCTTTCTAGCCCGCCTCCCTCATATAGCCAAGTGATCGTGGCCTCAGGCGACATGCCACCGGGAAAACCGGCAAAAATAGCATTGGTTGGATCCTGATTAACAAGATAAGAGGAGGTAGAATGTCCTGCTTCTACAATACCATCCTGAACCGCTTCATATACCTGAAAGGCAGGTACGACTACACCAGCACCAAAGGTCCTTAATTTCAATTCACCTTCTGAATAAACTGCTAAATGATCATTGAATCGTTTTAGAAAATTATTGTAGAAAAAAGACCCTTCAGGGACAGATGTCGGAACTTTCCACGTTACTTCTTTTGCTGCTATCATCGGTGCCATAAAAATAGCACAAGCTGTGATTACGGCACTATAGGTATTAGCTAGTTTCATTTCATATCCTTTTGAAAAGTATTTTCTTTTCTCTCGTCATGAAAAAAGAATGGCAAGCGTCATAAGCAGAAGATTAAGTATCTTTTACTTTTATTAAAATGGCGTCATCCATTAAGATGACGCCATATTATTAACTATTCATTTAGGCTTGGTTATACCAGATAGTTTTCTTCTGTAGATATTGTTCCATTGCCTCTAGACCATTATCTTTGCCGCCAAAGCCAGACTGACCATAGCCGCCAAAAGGAGTGGTAATGTCTCCTTCACTAAAGCAGTTGATGGAAACCGTGCCCGCTTTCAGCGCGCGAGAGACTCGATGAGCTCGTCCGATATGACTGGTATAGAGAGAGGCTGCTAGACCATATTGAGTATTATTGGCCAATGCTATTGCCTCTTCCTCGCTAGAGAATTCGGTTACCGCCAGTACGGGTCCGAATACCTCGTCTTGGAACAGGGTCATGTCGGGACTGACTTCATCGAAAATGGTGGGCTCCACGAAGTGGCCAGCACCCAAGGCGGGAGTATTGCCGCCGTAACGCAGCCGAGCACCCTGCTCTTTAGCCTGCTCGACCATGGCTTTTACTTTATTGAAGTGAACCGGCTCTACCATGGGGCCAATCATGGTGGCCGCTTCTTTGGGATCTCCCACAGTCCAACTCTCTAGGCGAGAACACAGCTTATCCAGCAACGCCTCTTTAATGCCCTTCTGAACCAGTAAGCGAGATCCGCAGCTGCAGTTTTCACCCATGTTCCAGAAGGCTGCCGCTAATACATCGTCAACGATGGAGTCTAAATCTTCTACGTCATCGAATACCAGCTGCGGGCTCTTACCGCCGCACTCCAGCACGATCTCTTTTAGGTTACTTTGTGCCGAATACTGCAGGAACAAACGACCCACTTCAGTGGAACCTGTGAAGGACACCATATCGACATCTGGATGTAGCCCCAGCGGCATGCCGGTTTGCTCGCCCAGACCCGTAACCAGCTGCAAAGCACCTTCAGGGATCCCTGCCTGATGGGCCAGCTTCACCATGCGCCAGGCGCTAAGTGATGTTTGCTCAGCCGGCTTAACAATCACAGAGTTACCGGTGACCAAAGCTGGGCCCACCTTCCAGGCAAACATCATGGCCGGAAAGTTCCAAGGCAACACGGCGGCGACCACACCGATGGGCTCATTGACGACCAAGCCTAGAATGTCATCGCTCGTTGGCGCCACCTTACCAAACACCTTGTCTACCGCTTCCGCATACCAAGCGAGAGTATTGATGGTTTCCGGAATATCCGTTTTCAGACATTCGCTGATCGGCTTACCGCCATCCACACAATCGAGCGCCGCTAGCTCTTCCTGATGTTGCTCTAGTAACGCCACCCAAGCTTGCATGCGTTGCTTACGCTCAACCGGCGCCAATTTACGCCATTCGCCTTGCTCGAAACTCGCCCGAGCGGCCGCGACCGCCAAGTTAACCTGCTCTTCAGTACAGGCTTCAACCTGACCGATAACTGATTCATCAAAGGGATCCCGCGCTTCCAGTGTCTGATTACCTGGCGTATAGCCAACGATAATGGCATCAGCACGCAACTCACCCTGCTTTGCCTTAGCAAACACGTTTTCAATTTGTACCGACATGCTTAATCTCCTTATTTCAGGGCCTGAGCCAACAGCGTTAAAAATCCATCTTCATCCTGCTTGCTCACCGGAGACAAAGGCGCCCTGACTGGACCCACTGGATAACCGATATGGCCACAGCCCAGCTTAGACTTTTGGTTATAACCACCGGATTCCATGTTCTGTAGTACCGGAAGAATGCGGGCCATGATGCTTCTCACCTGCTGCCAATCATCAGCCTTGGCCGCTTCAATCATATTGACGTGATCAGCAGCTAAGTAATTAGCGCCACCGCCAATCCAAGAGCGGGAGCCCCAAAACAGGTAATCAGCGCCCTGATCATCTGAGCCACAGACCACTTCAAAGTCTTTCAGGCCCATGTTGAGCAGCGTCACCGCTCGGGTAAAGTCGCCGCTACTTTCCTTGATACCAACGATATTGGGATCCTTGGCCAATACTTTGATGGCATCGAGACTGATTTCCACCCCAGAACGCGCCGGAAAGTTATACATAATAATGGGCATGCCCGCTTCGCGGCTCACAGTCTGGTAATGCGTAATGATTTCATCCTGCTCTGGCAGGCAATAGATGGGCGGAGCCAGCATCAGAGCCTGATAACCCAGTTCCTTGGCCTCCAACGCCTTAGCGATAGAACCTGCAGAATGGGTGTCGTTAACACCGGCTATCAGTAACGCCTTGTCTCCTACTTCCTGGGCAATAAAGGCCATCAGCTCGCGACGCTCAGTTTGACTCAGTGCGTAATACTCACCGGTAGTACCACAAGCCACAATGCCGCTGACACCCACACTTAACTGATGGGCCAACAACGCCGCCAGTGCTGGATAATCGATATGACCGTCTTGATTGAACGGAGTAACCACGGGAACCATTACACCTTGAATTTTCATTATCTATTTCCTTATCGTGATAATGGGCCTGAGCACAGGCCCGAAAAAGTTACGTTATGAAGATATTTTAGCCAGAGCCAGACTCTCTTCGGGGTCGTTAATCGTCACTGTGCTGTCAGCACCAGTGCGCCAAATTGCAATATTGCAGTAGCCATAAATCAGCGAGATGATCAGCACCAGAAAATGGAACCACAAGAAAGGCAGATAGCTGAGGGTACCCACCCCTAACGTGGCCGCCATAAAGACACCGCCGTCAGACCAAGGCACCATGGGCGTGGTGATGGTGCCACCCGCCTCGGCATTGCGAGATAAAACCCGACGGTCGATACCCTGCTTGTCATAGTTTTTCTCGGTGATGGTACTGGCAGTAATCAGTGATACATAAGCTGCGCCACCGAAGAAGTTGCCAAAGAAGCCACCCAACAGCGTTGATAAGGTCAGCCGGCCCGCATTATCTGCCCAAGACAGAAAGCCATTACTGATAACGGTCAATACGCCAATCCGCTCCATCAAGCCACCCAACCCAAGTGCAAACAGCACCAGAGCGATGACACTAAACATGGACTCGATACCGCCTCGGTTCAGCAGGGTGTTAAGAAAATCCACTTCTGAGACCATGGAGTTACCAAAGTAGGCAGTATTAACAGCATCTAACGCCGCCACATCCTGAAACCACACCGCACAAATGATGCCCATCACAGCGCCAAAACTGATGACCGGAATGGATGGCTTGCGCATCGCTAGCAGCGTAATGGTGACCAATGTCGGTAATAGCAGATACCAGCTGATGTTGAACTGCTCGGCGAGCGCCACCATGGCCGCATCCGCGCGACTAGTATCGGCGGCACCGTCGACATAGAAATAACCCACACCCAAAAATAACAAGCTGGCAATCAGGGCGGCCGGCGCACTGACGTAGAGCATTGATTTGATGTGATCAATCAAGTCCACTCGGCAAAGCGATGCCGTCATTACTGTGGTATCAGACAGCGGGGATAACTTGTCACCCACATAGGCGCCAGATATAACGGCCCCCGCGACCAGCGGCATGGGGATGCCAAAGCTATGACCAATGCCCATCATGGCGATACCTGCAGTGCCTGCGGTACCAAACGAGGTGCCGGTCGCCAACGAGGTCAGGGCACAAATGATAAAAGCCGCAAATAGAAAGATGCTGGGGCTCATCACCGAGAGGCCGTAGTAGATGATGCTCGGCACTATGCCACCGGCAATCCAGGTACCGATTAGGGCGCCAACGGTGATAAGCACCAACACAGCTTCCATGCCGTTGTGGATCCCTCCCAATAAGCCTTTTTGAATAACGTCATATTTAAGCCCTAAACGAATACCTAGGCCGATAACCAAAAACCACGACACCAGTAGTGCCAATTGAATGGGTAAGGACCACACATTTAAAAACAAATACATGACGCCAATAAAGGCCGCGAGTAACCCCAGCACCTCAATGCTGCTGGGTAGGCGAATAGCATTCGCCGGAGTTGACTGCTTAATATCCATATACGTTCTCCCTGTTGTGACGCGTCCGATCAGCTTTATGATCCGGGCAGACAAACACTGTTATTGAAAGTATGCGAGGGTGGTAGTTGCCCGAACCGCGCTAAGCGGAAGGGAGTTATATCGAGCTCAGGCGGTGTTCCTGACACTAGGCTCAACATGAGTTGGGCAGTGACGGCAGCTTGCGTCAGCCCTAAATGATGGTGACCAAAGGCCAGCAACAGCCGCCCTTGGGGGCCGACGCGGTCAATCACCGGTAAAGAGTCGGGTAAAGAAGGACGGCAGCCCATCCAAGGAGTGGCATCTTTTATATCTAAGGGCTGAGAAAACAGCGCATCTGCGTGGCGTACTAGCCCCTGTGCTCGTCGATAATCAGGAGCCCGCTCTAGGCCAGCAAATTCGACGGTTCCTGCCAAACGTAGCCCTGCTTCCATAGGAGTCATAATGAACTTTCGCTCCAGTGAGCTGACCGCCATCGGTAGGCGATGAGTCTCACTCGGTAACATCAAGTGGTAGCCTCGCTCCGTATCCAGAGGGACTTTGATACCCGCCAGCTCCTTAACCAGAGGCGCAGACCAAGCACCGGAAGCAACCAGCACCCGCTTGGCGAATAACTTGCCTTTGCTGGTATTCAGCTCAATGCCATTATCCAAACAACGTCCGCCATGAACCTCTGCCTGTAATTGTTCCATGCCTGCGGCAATGGCCTGTTTAAACAACTTCACCACCAACTGGTAGGGGTCGATAACATGCGCCGTATCGGGGAAAAACAGGCCCCCTTTTATTTTTGGGGTTAGACCACTGACCTGCTGATGCAGATGCTGTCCCGGCCAAGACTCGGCTGTTACGCCCAACGCCTCCAATACCCGCTGATGCTGATACAGATCGTCAAAGGCCGACTCACTTTCACAGACCAGCAAAGAACCATCCGCCTTTAGCAATTTGCTCAACCCCGCTTGCTGTAACAATTTTTGCCAGGCCGACAGGCTTGCCTCATTAAGCAAACGCAATCCGGCACTGCTATTACGCTGAGCTTGAGGACGCATATTGGCTACCAGCTTCAGCAGCCAAGGAGCAATCTGGGGTAGGTAACGCCAATCCAAGCGCAAGGGCCCCTGAGGATCCAGCAGCATGCGCGGTAACTGTCGCAATATAGCGGGGGAGGCCAACGGCAATACCTGTTCGGTGGCGATATGACCGGCATTACCAAACGAAGCGCCCTGCCCAATGTCATCCTTTTCCAGCAGCAATACCTTGTAACCTTTTTGGATCAGCTGCCAGGCGCAGGTAACGCCGATAATTCCACCACCAATGACCACTAAATCGTGATTCAGGTCTTGCATCTGAGTATCCCTTCATCAAATCGCTTGATTGTATAAAGTATACAATTTATACCTAGATGCCAGAGATTATAGTTAATGAGTTGTAAAATCATGATCTAGATCTCACAAGTCGATATGTTCATAAGGAGACGTAAGAATGCGCGAAGGGACTTTTTTTTGCATAGATGCCCACACTTGTGGCAACCCTGTAAGGCTGGTTGCGGGGGGTTACCCTGCGTTACAAGGCATTAACATGAGCGAGAAGCGGCAGGATTTTTTGGCTCATCACGACTGGATCCGCCAAGCATTGATGTTTGAGCCCCGAGGACACTCCATGATGTCCGGCTCAATTCTTTATCCACCTTGCAGCGAACAGGCTGATGCATCCGTGCTGTTTATCGAAACCAGTGGCTGCCTGCCTATGTGTGGCCACGGCACCATAGGCACAGTGACTAGCGCAATAGAGCACGGGCTAATTAGGCCAAAAACACCGGGCAAGCTGATCCTGGACGTGCCGGCGGGGCAAATCCGTATCGACTATGAACAAAAGGGTGACAAGGTAGAAAGGGTGCGCATCTATAACGTAGCCAGCTATCTGGCACATAAAGATGTGACCATAGAGGTGGAGGGATTAGGGGAGCTGACTGTTGATGTATCCTATGGCGGTAATTACTACACCATTATCGATCCTCAGGCTAACTTTCCTGGGTTGGAGTCATTTAATGCCGATCAGGTATTACATTATTCACCTAAGGTGCGGGAAGCCATTAATAAAGTCGTTGATTGTGTGCACCCATTAGACCCAACTGTGCGGGGCGCCAGTCATGTGATGTGGACCGGCCAGCCGACCCAGCCGGGTGCTCATGCGCGCAATGCGGTGTTTTACGGTGACCGCGCCATCGATCGCTCCCCTTGTGGTACCGGTACCAGCGCTCGTATGGCGCAATGGTTCGCCAGAGGCCGACTAGGAGTAGGTGAGGAATTTGTGCATGAAAGCATTATCGGCAGTCTATTCGTCGGCCGAATAGAAAGCGAAGCTCAGGTCGGGGATTACCCGGCCATCATGCCCAGCGTGCAGGGCTGGGCTCAGGTCACTGGGCACAACACTATCTGGGTAGACAGTGAAGACCCTTATGCCTATGGCTTCGAAGTAAAATAATAAAATGAATTAGGTCGCTCAGCCCACCACAGGCCTGAGCGGCCCCTGTCAGTCTCAAGGGATTACTGGCACATTAGGTGCTACCGGCACATCCAACCAGAAACAGGCACCTTGGCCGGGGACTGACTCATAATCCACACGCCCCTGCATGCCTTCTATTAACTGGCGAGTAATGGCTAAGCCTAAGCCGGTGCCACCTTTTTGGCGAGTATCTGAGCTATCGGCTTGAGCAAACTTTTCAAAAATGCGGTCTTTAAAGTTCAGCGGCACGCCCTCGCCTTGATCTTGTACTCGCACCCGAAAATATCCGGCCCCACCCTGCTCGATAGCCACCGTCACACGCCCATCTACGGGTGAAAACTTAATAGCATTGGCTTGTAAGTTAGACAGTGCTTGTAAGAATCGGTCTTTATCAATCAATACCCGCGCGCCGGAGATCTCGGTTATTAACAGCAGCTCCACGCCTCGTTCTTTGCCTAAAGGCTGATTCATCGCAATCGCCGCCTTGACCAGTGCAGTTAAATCATGGGTTTGTAAATCAAAATACATCTTGCCGGCGGCTAATTTTTCAATATCGAGCAGATCGTTGATCAGTAAATTTAAGCGCTGACTGTTGTGATAAGCCACACGCAGTAATTGCTCAACCTTAGGCGGCACCTCGCCCAACACCCCTTGCACCAGCAAGCCTAACGAGCCGGTGATCGAGGTTAAAGGAGTGCGTAATTCATGGCTGACGGTGGCGACAAATTCTTTTTGCAGTTGCTCAACTTTTTTCAGCTCAGAAATATCTTCCACCAAAGACCACAATAAAGTGCGGCCGTCGGCTTCGGTCATTAACACCCCTTGTTGGCGTACCGGAAAACGGCTGCCATCTTGGCGAATATATTCTTTTTCGTAGGCCGCGTAACGGCCACTGGCTTGTAACTCGGTGGCGGCTTGCTGGTCCTGCGCTTGATACTCAAGCGGCGTTAAGCATCGAAAATCCAAACTCAACAGCTGCGCTTTATCAAAACCGGTAGCATCGAGTAGCGCCTGGTTCACATCAATAAACTCGCCACTGTAAAAATCATTGAGCGCAATGCCAATCGATGACAACTCAAACAAACTCCGCAACCGCTGCTCACTGGCTACCTGCGCTAACTGCGCTTGTTTCTCCGCTTGTACGTCCACTAAGTAGCCGTGCCAAATAGTGCTGCCATCATCAAGACGCTCTGGCTGAGATCGCCCCTCAACCCAGCGCAAGCTGCCATCGGTTTGTTTGATGCGAAACTGCGCATACCAAGTTGCCAGCTGTTGCTCGGACAGCAGGTTGGCCGCCCGCACCTTGGCCACATCGGGTTCATAGATGCAGTCAAAAATCTGACCGGCATCTTGCAGTACCTGTGCGGGTGTGACGCCATAAATATTTTTAATGCCACTGCTGCTGTAAGGAAAGCTAATATGGCCGTCGGGCCATTGTCGGTACTGAAACAACATACCCGGCATTTGGTCGAGCAACTTAGTTAAGCGCTCTTCATGCTGTTTGCTACTGAGTATTTCGTCCAGCCAATGGGCCAGTAGCCCTAAAAACATGCGGTCCGTATCATCAAAAGGTTGCGCGCGCGCCTGCTTATCCGAAAAGTTAAGAGTGCCAAATAACTGGCCATCTACTTCTAGGCGAATGGCCAAATAGCTTTCTAACCCTAATTGTTGATAGCAGCCTTCCTGCTTAAAAGCAGACTCCCCCATGCTGGCAATGGCCAGCACGCCCGCTTGTTGTAATAACAACTGGCAATAGGTCTGCTCCAGTACAAAGTGCTGACCTGAGTGCAACCCTGAGCTCATTCCTATTTCTGGTGCCGCCGCCACCCAACGCACCACATAGAGATCGCCGATAATCTCGCTGGCGATGCCAATATCAAGTCCTAAAAATTGGCAGCCCAGCGCCAGCGCCTGATTAATCTTGTCATCTAAGCTGCCATTGAGTTCAAACGCGATGCGATTCAGCAAAGCAAGCGCTTGATTTTTACGCTCTAGCTGCACCAAGGCCAAGTGTTCGGCGGTAATATCCATGTGCGAGCCATACAATTTTAGTGCGTGGCCTTGTGCGTCTCGGCTGACCACCTGACCGCGGCTTTGCACCCAGATCCAATGGCCCGCCTTATGGCGCATGCGATACTTGTATTCATATTTAGGCTCAAGGCCCTCAAGGTAGCGCGTTAATAAGTCTGCCAGCTTAGGCAGGTCTTCTGGGTGCAAGCGACTGCGCCAGGTTTCTATATCGATGGGGATTAACTCAGCCAGTTGATAACCTAGCATCCGCGCCCAGCGCTCATTAAACTCACACTCTTGAGTCTGCAGATCCCACTGCCAAGTGCCGACACTGGCATTGGCAATTACCAACTGCGCTCGCGCTTCACTGGCCTCTAGTGCCTGGCTTAGCTCCAGTAATTGGCGTTGGCGGATCTGTTCTTCCACACAATCGGCCAATTCCCGTAATAACTGGGCATCTTGCTCACTAAAGGTTCGCGGTTGCTTGTCGATCACGCATAAGGTGCCCAGCCGGTAGCCCTCATTAGTGCGTAAAGGCGCGCCCGCATAAAAGCGAATAGCAGGGGCGTGTAGCACCAGCGGGTTATCGGCAAAGCGGAGATCGGCGAGTGTGTCTTCTACAATAAATACCGCTTCATCTAAGATGGCATGGCCGCAAAATGATAAGTCACGATGGGTTTCACACACCTCTAACCCTTGGCGCGACTTAAACCACTGCCGATCATGGTCAATCAAAGACACCAAGGCAATCTCAACGCCAAAGGTTTGCTGGGCAATGCGCGTAATGCGATCTAACCCCGCCTCAGGCGGACTATCGAGCAGCCCAGTCTTTAACAGCGCTTGCAGACGATGCCACTCATTAGCGGGATCAGCGGTGGCGTCATGGCGCGGTTCCTTATCTGGGCTTAGGGCTGGGGTTGAGGCTTGAGTTAGGTCTGGGGTAAATTGCGGCAACTCCAGCCAAAAATGGGCGCCAGCACTGTTATAAAAACCGATTTTTCCTTGCATCAAGGTCACCAGATCTTTGCAGATGGTCAAACCCAGGCCGGTGCCTTTACTGGCACGCATGGTGCCATGCTCGGCTTGAGAAAAACGCTCAAATAAGTGCTGACTAAAATCTGCAGCTATGCCGGAACCTTGATCGCTCACGGTAAGGCGTAGTATCCCGCTTTTTACCGTTTCGGCACGCACTGTAACCCAGCCCTCGGGCGGCGAAAACTTAATGGCGTTGCTGATCAAGTTATCGAGGATTTGCCGCAGACGCAGTGGATCGACAAAGGCAGTTAATGAGTCCGCAACCTGCAGCCGTAGTTTCACCTTATAGCTGCTGGCCATGGGCTGGTTGGCGGCCACCGCTTCCGCGATTAAATCACTCATTGCTATCTGCACCGGCGCCAAGGTCATTTTGCCGCTACTGAGCTTATTAAAATCTAATAAGTCATTAATGATCAGTTGCAAGCGCTCGCCATTACGCAAGGCAAGCTCCGCCAAATCATGCGCTTTTTCTGGCATGGGCCCTATCAACCCCGAGCCTAATAACTTTAAGGCCCCATTGATGGAGGTAAGCGGGGTGCGTAATTCATGGCTGATTACGGCCACAAAATCATTTTTCACCTCACTTAACGCTTTACGCTCGGCGGTCAGTTGATTAAAAGCTTGCGCTAACCGCGACACCTCGGTCACGCCCGCTTCTGATAAGGGCGAGCTATCACAACCTTCGCTAGCCATGTCGCGAATTTGGCGGGTCATAGTTTCTAAGGGCTGCATCAAGATCCAGACTCGCCAAAAAACCAGCGTAGACAGCACAACGCCGATTAAAATACTGATAGCCGCAAAACGCACAAAAAAGGCTTTAATGGGCGCGATAGCTCGGGCATAGGGCACGGCACTCACAAATACCCAATCCAACACCTCGAGTCGGGTATGCGCAAACACCCATTGTTGCGTGTTTAGCTCTGCTATCCCGGAGCTAAAGCCAGAGAAGGCTGCGTCCACTAACGGATCGACTAAGGGTGCGGGTAAAGGCGCTAACTCAGTTTGTTGCTCGCTATCCTCGCCGTTATAGGCGTACAGCTGATTATGAGTGTCAATAATCTTAAACTGCACGCCCTCGCGCCGCGCTTGCCTGACGCTTTGCTGGGGCAAAAGTGAAGCGTGAGCCAAGTTAATCACCCCCACCAGCACGCCCAGCAAGTCTCCTTCATCCGAGAGGATGGGCTGTAACATACTAATTAAAGGTTGGCCTGAGGTTTGCCCGATCACAGGTGGGCTGATCACCACTTGTTTACTGGCAAGCACTTGCTGAACATGGGGTCGACTCGAGTAATCAACGCCGACTCGGCCAGGTACAAACAGGCTCTCCGCTTGCGCCACCCCCTGTTTATCTAGCACTACAATGCCATCTGGAAACATGGCATAGCCATTGATCTTGCGCTGGCGCGTAAGCTGATGATTGAGATCAGTCATAGAATGGAGGCGCTGGCCATTAGACAGCAGCACACTAATATGGGCTAATGTATTCAAGCGCAATGCCAGCAACTGCCCTACTTGCTCGGCGGCACGGGCGGTCATGGCCATTTGATTGTCGCGTAACTGACGTTCAGTGCCATTGACTAACATATGATAGGCCGTGAGCAGTACCGCAAATATGGTCACAAAGGCGGCGGCTAAAATAATAATAACAATCTGTTTCTTGAGGGATAAGCGCATCCGACTTCTTCCTTGATGGTGCGTTGCAGCCGTTAGTGTATTACTTAACGTGATACATTAAGCGATAAATACGGTGTTTAACGTATCAAGTTATTATCTTGCTCGCATACAAAGTGGGCATCACGCTGCAGGCTGGCTTACTTTAGCTGAGCCGCTGTTTACTGGAGGACACACATGGCGCCTGAAGTCACCGCTATGGACAACCGTCTTATGATGCTAAAAAAACGGTTTGCCGAGCGCACCACAGCTCAACTGGCTGAGTTAGCGCCTAAGCTGGCTGATTGGCAAAACGGCGTCTGTCATCCAGATGATCTGCAAGACCTCTATCATTTGTTGCATCGTTTAGCAGGCTCCAGCGGTACCTTTGGTTTTCATCAATTAGGCGAAGAAGCGAGCGAATTAGAGCAGCTGATTAAAGAGGTGATACATACCGTTGAGCCGGCTCAGTTATTAACAGCCTGCCAGATAGAGCCAACCGTACTGGCACGACTCAGCCAATTATCGCAGCTGTTATTGGCCGCAGAGGCGCACACGCCGACTGCCATTAACTGGGAGCTGGTGGAACATACGGGTGAAAAAACTCAATTATTAGTGCTGGATGCCAGCTTAGCAGCGTTGGGCGAAGCCTTGATGACCTATGGCTTTAACGTGCGCCATTGTGAATCTTTACCGCAACACTGCACACAGTGCTGGCACCCGGCGAGCATTATCATCACTCCTGCTGCATTGCTAAACCAAGTGGTGGCCTGGAACCAGCAGCAAGCTCAAACGCAACACAAAGCCCCAGCCCCGGTATTGTGCATCGGTCAAGATGACAGTTTTCAAGCACGCTATGCCTTGGCCGCACAAGGTGCCGATGGCTTATTTATGCAACCGGTTGAAGTGCCTAAACTAGCCAAGCGCATCGAGCAACTTAAAGCCGAGCAACAACAGCATCATGCCAGTAAGGTATTACTGCTGGATGACGATCAAGAGCTCACCGAGCATTACCGCTTGGTGCTGACTCAGGCGGGTAAGAATGTCAAAGTGATGGCCGAGCCTGAGGGCTTATTGGCGGTGCTGGCAGAATTTCGCCCCGACATAGTGTTGTTAGATGTGCATATGCCGCCCTATTCAGGGGTCACCTTGGCGCGCATGATCCGCCTCGAGCCCGAATGGCTGAGTTTGCCGATTATTTATCTCTCGTCGGAGCAAGACCGTGACTTGCAAATTAACGCACTCGCCCAAGGCGCCGATGAATTTATCACTAAGCCGATTTCCGATGAGCAGCTGATCCGTACCGTGCGTACCCTCTGTTATCGCGCGCGCCAGCTGGCCAAGCTAGTATCCTGCGATGGCTTAACCGGCCTGCTTAATCACTCGCATATTAAACAAGCACTCACTCATGAATACGCGCGCGTACAGCGCCTCGGCCACCACACCAGCATCGCTATTTTAGACTTAGATCATTTTAAACAGGTTAACGACCGCCATGGCCACGGCGTTGGCGATGTAGTGATCAAAGCATTGGCGCAAGTATTACAAAAGCGGCTGCGCACCACCGATCATTTAGGCCGCTACGGTGGCGAAGAATTTGTGATTATCTTACCGGACTGCAAACTGGCTCAATCGGAGCTATTGTTTAAGGATGTTTGCCATCACTTCTCCCAGCTAAGCTTTATTGGCAGTGACGGCACCTTTCATGCCACCGTAAGCGTAGGGTTGGCTGAGCTCAATAACTTTAGCGGTGAAGAGCAAGCCCTGAATGCAGCAGACGACGCGCTGTACCAACAAAAGCAAGCCGGCAGAAATGGCGTCACCTGCTACCAGCACCCACGCTTGGGGCGAGACGCAAATTTAGCTCAGGATGAGACTGATTAATCATGGATATTTTGCTGTTAGATAATGACCCTTTAGTGGCCGAGCTGATTGAGCAGGTATTAACCAATTTAGCGCCCCATGCTCATGTACAACACTGCAGCACTCTGGCGACGGCCAAAGCCGCTTGGCAGCCTAGCATGCAACTGGTGATTTGCGAGTACCAGCTCGCGGATGGCCCAGGCCTAGACTTGGTGAAGTTAGTGCGCAACCAAGCGCCTGAGTTGCCGGTGGTCATGATCAGCGCCCATTCCGACCGCGAAGCCGTGATCGCGGCTGCACGCTGTGGGGTAAGCGAATTTATTGCCAAGCCGCTAAACCTGCCCATGCTGCAGCAGCGACTAGAGCCGCTATTAGCCCGCCTTATTCAGCAACAAAGCCAAACTGAGCTCACTGTTTGTTTAAGTACTTGGTTAAGCCAAACCTTAACCGGCAAGCTTACTTTACCCACTGAGTTAGCGCTGGAAGCGGTCTTACCCTTGCTGGAGAGCAGTGCTGAATTATCAGCACAGGATTTGGCGCGCGCATGGAAAAATGAGATACCGCTTACCGCTCGCCTGCTGAATTTAGCCAATGGCACCTCATTAAAGCGCAGTGGCCAACCCATAAGCCGCGTCGATGAGGCTATCAGTATCCTAGGGGTCGATATGGCATTGGCCACGGCCATGGCACTGGCGCTGGATATTCGCGGCTCGCTGCAAGACGCGAGATTACTAAAGCAAGCACAGCTTTATCACTCCACCGCCGAGCAAGTGGCCAGTCTCGCGCGCGCCATGGCAATGAGTGTGGGTTTAAGCAGCGCCAGTTGTTATACGGCTGGCCTCTTGAGTCGCGTCGGCGAATTAGCAGTGCTGCGCGCCCTACAAGATTTTATTGCGCAAGGCGCCACACTCAATGATGAACAGCTACCGTTAGCGATGTCCGAGTGGAGCCCTAAATACGGCAACCAACTTAAGGTACAGTGGGGCTTGCCCTTACCCACTCGCGAGCTAATCGGTGCCATTCATCAGGCGCCCACTCATACCACACAACGCCCTTTGTTGATCATGCACTTAGCCGCCTTAAGAGTGGCCTCCCACCTAGACACCCCAGAAGCACTGCGCATGTTGCGCCAAGCGGGCTTAGATGTAGAAAAATGGTGGCCCAAAGCGGCAGAGGGAGCGAGCCACACTCAACCCAGCCAAGAGGCGTTTTCCTTATCCTCTGCTGCTAACAGGAATTAATATGCCTCATCCTGCCCTAAGCCGGATTTTGTACGTAGAAGACGATGCGGATATACGCGAAATCGCTCAATTGGCACTGGAAATGGTCGGTGGGTTTGAGATGTTATTGTGCGCCAGTGGCGAGCAAGCACTAGCGCAAGCCGCCGCCTTTGCCCCGCAGCTAATCTTGCTGGATGTAATGATGCCAGGCATGGACGGCCCCACCACGCTAGTCGCGCTGCGCCAGCAACCGGAGCTGGCTCATATTCCCATCGCTTTTATGACCGCAAAAATCCAACCCCAAGAAATTGCCGCCTACAAAGCCATGGGCGCCGTGGATGTGATCGCCAAACCTTTTGATCCCATGCTTTTACCCCAGCAAGTAACTGACATTTGGTTAAGCAGTAAAGCATGAATACAGCATCGAGCGAAACAAAACAACAGCGGCCTCGATTTCGACATCGTGCAGCAAAGCTGTTGCTTTGCGGTATGTCGCGCGTTTTAACCGCGAAAAGCTGCGTAGCAGGTTCTGATGCAAAAGATCCAACCAGAGCTGTGGTTATGTTTAACGTGAGGTGTGAGCAAAATACAGCGCCAAGTACCGCTCGTTAGTTAATTAAAAAAGCCGAACCCTAGGGTTCGGCTTTTTTGTGTTTGTTTTTAGCTTGGTGCTCGGCGCTATCTTAATAAGTATCTTCATCATCTCTTCGTTTAGGCGCACTGCCTAAGCGGCGGGTTTTTAAGTCGTAGCGCTCTTTGATGACATCTTTAATAGTGCCCTCCCACAGCTCGATACCCACAAAATAGCCGGCACGCGCCAAGACGTGAGCGGCGATAGGGGCGGTCACCAGTACGAACACCACCATGGCCAGGGCGCGCACCACTAAGCTGGTGTCGGCGCTGTAAAACACCATATAACCGCACGCCATAAGACCTATGCCTAAAGCGCCCGCTTTACTGGTGGCGTGCATACGGGTTAATAAATCCGGCATACGAATAATACCAATCCCTGAGAGCAGCATTAAAAACGCCCCCAGTAGCAGCAGTACGCTGGTAGCGATTTCAATCATCATTGAGTTGCGCTCCTCGTTCCAGATAACGGGCAAAGGCCACCGCCGTTAAAAACGACGTTAACGCTAGTACCAATGCCACATCAATCAACGCGGGCACGCCATAGCTGATGCTATATAGCACAATAAAGCCCACCGTCATGGAGGCGATCACTTCTAGCGCTACCACTCGGTCTGGTAGCGTGGGCCCGCGTAACAGGCGGATAGTGGCCATCACTAGGCCGATGCTTAAAAAAATAAAAGAGATGGTAATCGATATCTCGAGCATGGTTTACCTCAACAAATTTATGACTCTGGCTTCCAGTGACTTCAGCTCCGCCAATTGACTCGACTCATCATCCAGATACATCAAATGTACATATAACACCTTGCGATCACTGGATATATCCAACGCCAAGGAGCCCGGCGTCACCGTGATCAGATTGGCAAATAAGCTAATGCCAGCGTCATCTTTTAAGTCTAGGGGAATAGCAATTACGCCTGGGCGCATCAAGTGCGTAGGCGTGAGTACGTCGTAGGCCACGCGGGCATTGGCCTTGGTTAAATCCCAAATGAAAAACAAGATAAAGCCGATGATATTGACCGCCTTGCCAAAGTAGTTAGCAAACTCTGGCTTATCTCGCGCCACATAGGCCAACACCAAATAACTGAGCACCATGCCGGCCACCAAGTTAGTTATGCTGTAACTGCCCGATAACACGACCCAAAACAGGGCCAATAACATATTCCAGCCAAAGGCCTTCATGGGCGACTCCTAGCTTCAACAGGGCCTAATACGGCGTCAATATAACCGCTGGGCGTTAATAATTGGTCGGCGGTATCTAACGCTAATTGCACAAACCATTCGGCACCAAGACCTATGGTGAGCGTCATACCGGCCAGTACAGCAACCGGTAAATACAACAAATAGCGATGGGGGTCTTCACCGCCGCGCAGCGGTTTTGCTTCTTCTGGCAAAGGTTTCCAGAAGGCTTCGGCCCAAATTTTTACCATGGAATACAAGGTCAGTAAGCCCACCAACAAGGCGATACCCACCATCCACCAAGCACCTTCTAAGACACCGGCCTTGATCACCGTATATTTGGCGAAAAAGCCCGATAACGGCGGTATGCCCGCCAGCGACATGGCCGGAATTAAGAACAAGAAGGCCAACCACGGCGTGGCACGATACAAACCGCCTAACTTGGATAACTCGTAACTACCATGATAGCGATACATAATGCCGCTGATCAGAAACAGATTCGTTTTCACGATAATGTGGTGAAAAATATAAAAGACGCCACCGGCGATGGCGAGCGGCGTAAACAGCGCCAAACCCACCAGCATATAGCCAATTTGGCTGACGATATGAAACGAGAGAATACGCCGCACTTCAAACTGCGCCGCCGCCCCCAGCACCCCGGTGAGCATGGTAAAAATACCCATGCCCATCAAGATATGATGATGGGTCAAGCTGATATCTTGCACGAAAATCAGGCTAAAGACGCGGTACAGCGCATACACACCCACCTTGGTGAGCAAGCCGGCAAACACCGCCGAAATCGCCACCGGTGGTGTGTGATAAGACGCCGGTAACCAGAAGAACAGCGGAAAGGCCGCCGCCTTAATGCCAAAGGCCACCATAAACAGCATGGCAATTACCGTCACTAAGCCTGGCTGTTCGCCGGTACCTAATTTGACGGCTAAGTCCGCCATGTTCAGCGTGCCCGCGTAACCGTAGAGCAAGCCCACGGCGGTTAAGAATAACGCCGAAGATAATAAGTTTAGGGTAACGTATTTGACCGCCCCTTCCATCTGCGCCCGCTCGCCGCCCAAGATCATCAAGCCAAACGAGGCAACCAACATGATCTCAAACCACACATAGAGGTTAAAGATATCACCGGTTAAAAACGCGCCCGCCACGCCTGCTAACATCAAATGCAGCAGTGGATAATAGCCAAAAGCTTCGTGCTTCTGGCTCATGGTCGCCAGCGAATAAACCGCCACACTTAAGCCCACAATGCCGGTCACCAGCACCATAATGGCACTCAGTAAATCCGCCACTAAGGTAATACCGTAGGGTGCAGCCCAATCCCCCATGTAGGCGACCAAGATGCCTTGCTCGCGTACCTGAATAAACAGATAAATACCCGCCAGCAATAGGCCAGTGCCCGATAACAAGGATAACCAGCGCTGCACATTGCGCCATTGCCAACAAGCCAGCGTTAAGGCACCGGCCAGCATGGGAATAAAAATAGGTAGAACTATGGCTATATTCACGAGTCGGTGCTCTTCATTTCATTCATATCATCGGCCCCAATCACTTCATAAGCGCGGTGAATTAACACCACGGCGAAGGCAAGAACCCCAAAACTAATCACGATAGCGGTTAAAATCAGCGCCTGCGGTAAAGGGTCTGCCATGGTGGTGGTGACACGTTCTAAGTGATCGGGGATCAAAGGCGGCGCACCGCGCACCAGACCACCGGCGCTTAAAATCAGTAAATTGGCGGCGTTTGATAAAATCATCAGCCCGATCACCAATTTCACTATGCTGCGTCTCAGCATCATAAATAAGGCGGTGGCGTACAGACCGCCAATCACGAAAGCGAATAGGTTTTCCATTAATCCTCCGACTTATCGAGCGACAGTAAAATGGTCGACACCACGCCGATCACCACTAAATAGACGCCGATATCGAACAATAAAGGCGTACTCACGCTTAGCTCACCAATACCCGGCACATAAAACGTGGCCCATTGACTGGTTAAAAAAGGCTGACCTTTCAACAGCACGCCGACCATGCCGCTAACCAGCGCCATGCACAGACCCACGCCCATCAAATGCTGGCTTTCGACTTTGAGCAGCACACGGGTACTGCGCGCATCAAAGGCAAACAGGTGTAAGCCAAAGGCACAAGACGCCACTAAGCCCGCAATAAATCCGCCGCCGGGTTCGTTATGACCGCGTAACAGCAAGAAGATGGAAAACAATAACAGCAGCGGCACCAGCATGCGGGTGGCGGTTTGTAGAATTATGGAAGTATCAGTTCTCATGATTTAGCCTCATCGCGAAAGCGGATCATGGCGTTCACGCCTATGGCCGCCAAGGCCAACACGAAGATTTCGCCTAAGGTATCGAGCGCCCTAAAGTCCACTAAGATCACGTTCACTATATTGCGACCATGGGCCAGCACGTAACTGTTAGCGGCCAGATAATCAGAGATACGCTCACCCGGAAGGGCAGTTTGATGCACGGTAAGCAGCATCATGGTCACCAGCACACCAAAGGCTGCGGCCACGACGGCATCTCGCCAGCGCACCACACGACCGGATAGCTCCTGAAAACGCGGTAAGCGGAATAACACCAGTACCAGCATGATCACGGTCAGGGTTTCTACCAAAATCTGGGTAATGGCTAAGTCTGGTGCGCTGAAGAACACATACACCATGGCCATTACAAAGCCCAACACGCCGAGTGCTGCCACAGAGCCTAGCCGCAAAGTGGTGCCACAGGCATAGACCGCCGACACCATCATTAACAGCACTATCACCACTTCATAAAAACGCACCCCTTCAAAGGATAGCGAGTAGACGAAGGCGTCTTGAGACCAGAATACATAGGTTAATAAGCCAATGGTGGTCAGCAGGATAGTCAAAATATAATTGGCCATATAACCGTTTTGCAGCACCCGCGTTTGCCTATCCGCAATCCACACTAGGCCTTGCATCATGTGCTCGTAGCCGCGTTCGGGGCCATAAGCCAAGAAGTCGATGGCATTGCTTAACGGTTCACGCACCTTACTCCAGTAGTAATATAAGAGTGCGCCGCACAATAAGGCCACACCGCTCAGCAATAGCGGTAGATTGAAGCCGTGCCATAACGCCAGATCCAGCTCGACGCTAGCGCCGCCGTTAATGGCCGCGATTGACGCCTGTAATAATGGAGAAACCAAGCTGGGCATTAAGCCAAATAGCAGGCTAAGCAACGCCAATACCGTAAAGCCTAAGCGCATCGACCAATGCGCTTCTTCCGGTGTTCTGGGGGTGACTTTATAAGGGCCATAAAAGGGCTTAACGGCCACCAAGGCACTGGCCGCCACTATGCAAATAGCGGTGATTAGGCACAGCACGGTTAATAAGCTGGCCAGTTTAGTGCTGCCTAAAGCGCCACTAAACATCAGCTCCTTGGCGATAAAGCCAAACAAAGGCGGAATGCCTGCCAATGACAGGGCGGCGAGAGTGGTAAACATGGCCGTGTGCGGCAGATAGATACGCAGGCCAGATAAATCACGCACATCTTTAGTGCCGGTGGAGTAATCCAAGGTGCCGGCAGCCATAAAGAGCGCGCCTTTATATAAGGCATGGGCCAGCAAGAACACCATGGCCGCTTCTAGCGCATGGGGGGTGCCGATGCCAATGAGCATGGTCAGCGTACCCAGCGCCATTACGGTCGAAAAGGCCAAGATACGCTTAAGATCGGTACTGCACACCGCCATAATGGCGCCCACCGTCATGGTTACGCCGCCAAATAACGACAGCGTCGTGGTCCAGACTTCATGGCCGGCCATCATGGGTTGTAAGCGCGCCATTAAATAAATGCCAGCTTTTACCATGGTCGCCGAGTGCAAGTAAGCACTCACCGGAGTGGGGGCCGCCATGGCATTGGGTAACCAAAAATGAAACGGCGTTTGTGCCGATTTAGTAAAGGCGCCCAACAGTATTAAACCCATCATGGCGATAAACAGCGGGTTGTCTTGTAATGAGGTGCCTTGGGCCAATAGCTCGCTGAGCTCAAAACTGCCGCCAATATGGCCCAGCAAAATCAAGCCGGTCATCAAGGCAAGACCACCTGCCACGGTAATAAAAAAGCCCTGCAAGGCGGCCTTGCGGGCTTTTTCTTGTTCGTGATTAAAACCGATCAGCAAATAGGAGGTAAAGCTGGTTAGCTCCCAAAACACAAACATGGCAATCAAGTTACTGGATAATACCAAGCCCAACATCGCCGCCATAAAGGCCAGTAAATACATCAATAATTTATGAATATCTCGGTGGCCTTGTAGATAACGGCCCGCATAAATAAAGATAAAAGTACCAATGCCAGTGATCAACAAGGCGAACATCAAGCTTAGGCCATCGACCATTAAGCTCAGATTAATATTGAGGCTGGGGATCCAAGAATAATGATAATGCAGCGTTTCGCCTGCGGTCACCGCCGGCCAAAACGTCAAGAAATAGCCAAACAAGACTGCCGGCAGTACCGACAAGCACCAACCAATCTTCGCGCCCATAACGCGAGACAGTTGTGGCACCAAAAAGGCTAAAATAAAGCCCGATAAAATGGCAACAAGCATAGGAAAATGCCTCCTTTCCTTGCCTGTTCAGGCAATAGAATAAGCTAAAAATAGGGAAGAGATGACACTGGGCAGAGGCTATAGTTAGAAGTTATTTCGATTATTTATCAATAAGTTTATCAATCAGTTAATCGATTATTTTTATATTATTATGACGGTCGATACTACAAGTCGACCCAATAAAACGCAAGCAGGGCGCGATTTTTTCGCCCTCTTGATAACGTTAATTGAGAGATGGATCTAAGTATTCACCGACTCAATATGCGATAGCGATTCAAAAAACAGCTCTGCCACGGAACGCACAAAAGAGTTCAAAGCGACAAGTGATAGAAATTTTGAGGAGTAAGACCTACCTCTTAATAGCTTTTGACCTTGTCGATCTTATCGCTATTTTTCTGCGGGTTCCGGAGCAAAAATCGATTTTAGTGTGATGTCTTAACACGTTCCGCCTGCGGCGAAATGCGAGAGTAAACGTTCACCTACTTGGTAGCGAAAAAATGCCCCACCGGACCTCGGCCATGGCCGATGCGCACTAAACTGCCGGCCAAAATAGCCTGATCAATATAGTGTTTAGCCCGCTCTACCGCTTCTTCTAAGCTAAAGCCTTGACCTAAATAACTGGCCAGCGCCGCCGACAAAGTACAACCGGTGCCGTGGGTATTGCCCGTCATCACGCGGGGCGTATCGAAGCAACGCACTTGCTCACCCATTAATAACCAGTCTGGGCTACGCGCTTCTTGTTGCAAGAAGCCGCCTTTGATTAATACCGCCTTACAATCCAACTGTTGCAAACCGGAAAATAAGGCTTCTACCTCAGACAAATGCTCAGGAATCGCTACCCCCAACAAGGCCGCGGCTTCCGGTAAGTTAGGGGTTATTACATCCGCCAAGGGCAGCAACTCGGTACGTAAGCAGTGCACCGCATCGTCCGCCAGCAACATGTCGCCATTGGCAGTCACCATCACCGGATCCACGACTAAATGCTGTGGCTGGTATTTACGCAATGCCGCCGCAACGGTGCGAATGGTTTCGCTATCACCGAGCATGCCTACTTTCACCGAAGTTACCGCCAGATCGCTGAATACCGCGTCTAATTGTGCTTGGATCATGGCTTGCGGCGTTGGGTGTACTGCAGTCACGCCTTGGGTGTTTTGTGCGGTGAGGGCCGTTATCACCGAGCAGGCGTAACCGCCGGTGGCAGAAATGGCTTTAATGTCCGCCTGAATACCCGCACCGCCGCTGCTGTCTGAGCCGGCTATGGTCAAGACGATGGGCTTCTGATGATGTGGCTCTTGTTGAGGTGAAGTGTACTTATCTACAACTTGATGGGGCATATCCTTGGCTCCTTCGGGCGAAGAAACCACAGGTAAATTGGTACTTACCCGTTAGTTTCCTACGCCAGCATTAACTGGATCAGGTACAGCGGGTCCGGTATTTACCGTCTCAGCACTTAGGTCTTTACCTAGGCTCCCCGACTAACAATGAAGCCGATAATAGCTACCTAAGGCCTGAAAAGGAAGCCGTACACACAGCGCTAAGTGCTAAGCACCAAACGCCGAGCAAGAAAAAACCGAGCTTCTCAGCTCGGTTTCTATCCCTAATCGTTAGCTGGACGCCGGGCGCTTGGTGCTCGGCGCTGCTCTAATGCGCTTGATCCCAGTTATCACCGTCGCCGGCTTCCACCAGTAACGGCACATCAATACTGGCCGCATGCTGCATTAAATCGCAAATCTGCAGTTTAAAATCCTCAACTTTATCTTCACGAATTTCAAACACCAACTCATCGTGTACTTGCATTAGCATGCGTACTTCACCATCTGCTTGTTCTTTTAACCAAGCGGCCACTTTGATCATCGCCTTCTTGATAATATCGGCGGCTGTTCCCTGCATAGGCGCGTTGATAGCGGCACGCTCGGCACCTTTACGGCGCGCGCCGTTTTTAGCATTTATCTCTGGTAAATATAAACGGCGACCAAACAAGGTCTCTACGTAGCCTTTTTCTGCGGCCAAGGCGCGGGTGTCTTCCATGTAACGCTGCACGCCTGGATAGCGCTCAAAGTAAATATCCATATAAGACTGCGACTCGTGGCGCGGAATGCCTAACTGGCGCGATAAACCAAAGGCGCTCATGCCGTAGATCAAACCAAAGTTAATGGCTTTGGCACGACGGCGCTGCTCGGTAGTAACGCTGTCGAGCGCCACGCCGAACACTTCCGCGGCTGTGGCCTTGTGCACATCTAAGCCCTTAGCAAAGGCATCGAGCAGGCCTTTATCTTTGGATAAGTGCGCCATAATGCGCAGTTCAATTTGCGAGTAATCCGCCGCCACCAGTTTATAACCAGGCTCGGCAATAAAGGCTTGGCGAATGCGCCGCCCTTCGGGAGTGCGGATCGGAATATTTTGTAAGTTAGGATCCGAAGACGACAAGCGACCGGTGGCAGCATTGGCCTGATGATAGGAAGTATGAATGCGGCCACTGTGCTGATTCACCATTAGTGGCAGCTTGTCTGTATAAGTAGACTTAAGCTTGCTTAAGCCGCGATATTCCATCAATAACTTAGGCAGCGGATAATCCAACGCCAGCTCTTGCAGCACTTCTTCTGCCGTTGAAGGCGCACCCTTGGGCGTCTTTTTCAAAATCGGTAGTTCTAGCTTGGTAAACAAAATTTCACCCAGCTGCTTTGGCGAGCTTAAGTTAAAAGGTTCGCCGGCTAACTCGTGCGCTTTTAACTCTAATTCTTTTAGGCGCTTAGCAATTTCATCACTTTGAATGGCCAGCAGCTTGCTGTCTATCTTCACGCCCGTGTATTCCATCTCGGCCAGAATCGGCACTAATGGCATTTCAATATCGGTGAATACGCTTTGCAACTCAGGCTCGGCGGCCAGTTGCTCGGCTAAGTGATGATGCAAGCGCAACGTAATATCTGCGTCTTCTGCCGCATAAAACGCCGCTTCTTCTAAGGGTATTTGATTAAAGGTCAGCTGCTTTGCGCCCTTGCCGGCAATGGCTTCAAAGGGCGTAGTGGCATGATTTAAGAAAAAATTAGCCATGCTGTCCATGTCATGGCGGGTTTGTACCGAATTCAGTACATAAGACTCCAACATAGTATCCAGCCCAATGCCACGCATCTGAATGTCATGATTTTTCAATACATTGGCATCGTACTTTAAATTCTGGCCCAATTTAATCGGCAGTTCGGCCTCTAATAACGGCTTTAACGCCGCCAATACCACGGCTTCACTCAATTGCTCCGGCGCATCTAAATAATCGTGGCCAAAAGGCACATAGGCCGCCTCACCCGCCTCTATGGCAAACGACATACCTACTACGCGTGCATCGCGATAATTGAGGCTGGTGGTTTCGGTATCGAAGGCAAAATACGGTGCCTTGACCAAGCGCCCTACCCAGTCTTGCAACTCGGCTTCGCTCAAAATGGTTTGATAATTCACGTCCATTGCCGGTGTCGCAGGCTTGGCGGGAACAGCGGCAAGCTCTGGATCCAGCTCGGCTAATAAATTACGAAATTCGTATTCTTGATACAGCGCTTTCAGTGCTTCGGTATCCGGCGGGGTTTGCAGCAATTCGGCGGGGCCACAATGCAGCTCTACATCGGTTTTAATAGTGGCCAAGGTATAAGATAAGTCCAAGATCTCTTTATGTTCGACGAACTTAGCAGCAAAGCTCTTAGATCCACGAAAGCCCAGATCCGCCACTTTATCGAGCTGATCTGCAATCTGTTCAATCGAGCCCAAGCCCTGCAACAAGGCCAGCGCGGTTTTTTCACCTACGCCCGGCATGCCCGGAATGTTATCCACTTTATCGCCCACTAGCGCCAGCAGATCTATGATCAGCTCTGGCGGCACGCCAAACTTCTCGATCACACCATTGCGGTCCATAAACTCATTTTTCATGGTGTCCATTAACAGCACATGATCGGTGACCAACTGCGCCATGTCTTTATCGCCGGTGCTGATCACCACGTCTAATTGCTGCTCGGTGGCTTGGCGCGCCAGAGTGCCGATCACGTCATCAGCTTCTACGCCAGACTCAATCAATAGCGGCAAGCCCATGGCTTTAATAATGTTGTGAATTGGTTCTATTTGGCTGCGTAGATCGTCGGGCATGGAGGGCCGCTGTGCCTTATATTCCGAGTACAGATCGTCACGAAAGGTCTTACCTTTGGCATCAAACACCACTGTCACTTGCGAGTCGGGGAACTGCTTGTGCAGGCTGCGCAGCATATTAGTGACCACGCGAACTGCCCCACTGGGGCGGCCATCACTGGTACGTAGACCCGCCTTTAAAGAGGCAAAATAGGCACGATAAAGATAAGAAGATCCATCAACTAGGATCAGAGGTTTACTGGGTAAGGCAGCCATGGTGTCGTTCTCGTTAATGCGTTACCTATTAGCATGCCACAGCCAGGCTGTTGACACCACGGCGAGCACTTTCTAGCCTGTGGATAAGTCTGTGCAAAGGCGATCTGCACAAGATCTAGTCAAAAAACATTAGATCTTACTTATCAGATACTTAGAGAAAAATACTTGATCTAGCATTAAGATCTTGCAATGTGGAAATCTCTTTAGATGGCCTTGTGAATTATATGTAAGGGGTGAGGCGTAAATGGTGAGGCGCGAGATGATAAACATACTCAAACCTGCAAACTCGGTGTTTTACTGTTAGCTTTAGCCCTTCACTCTTTACACTTCTCTCCTCACGTTCACTTACAAGGAATAAGGTATGAAAAAAGTTGCCATTATTTTAAGCGGCTGCGGCGTGAATGACGGTTCTGAAATTCATGAAGCCGTGCTCTGCTTATTACACCTCACCAAACAGGGCGCGAGCTATCAATGCTTTGCGCCAGACAAGCCCCAAGCCACCACCAATCACCTCACGGGAACATTAGACGCGGGCCAACAGCGCAATGTACTAACCGAAGCGGCGCGCATTGCTCGGGGCGAGATTAAACCGCTCACCGAGCTCAATGTGAGCGACTTTGATGCACTGCTATTACCTGGCGGTTTTGGCGTGGCGAAAAACTTAAGTGACTTTGCCAGTCAAGGCACAGACATGCAGCTAGATGCCCAAGTACAGGCGGCCTGCAAGTCGTTTGCCAGTGCCCGCAAACCCGCAGGCTACTGTTGCATAGCGCCCATCTTGATCCCGCGCGTTTATCCAGCTGGCGTGAAAGGCACTATCGGCACAGATACCGGCACCGCCGATGCTTTTATCGCCATGGGCGGCGAGCACATTGGCTGCGCAGTAACAGACGTCGTAGAAGATACTCGCTATCAGGTGATCTCGACGCCTGCTTATATGCTGGCCAAGAACATCGCCGAGGCAGACATCGGTATCGGCAAACTAGTGAAGCGCTTACTCGAAATGTAAGAGCCGCGCCGAGCGCCCAGCACCAGGCGCCTAGCTAAGTTGTAAAAACTAGAGATATTTTTGCCACGGAATACACGGAATCACACGGACGTAAAACCAAATAAGTACAAAATGCATATCTCTTATAAGGTCTTACCAACTAAAAATTTGGCTTTTGTTATCTTTCATTTTCCGTGTATTCCGTGGCTAAGCCGCTTTTAAGAACAAAAAAAGGCCAGCATAAGCTGGCCTAAAAACTCTGGAAGCAATGTGAGCAATGTCGTGCCTTCAAAAACTTATCTCCGCTGACTGCATAACTTAACCATAACTTAGCGTTAGGGGAGTCGTTCCTCGAAAGCAAAGTAACGATAACTATTATCATTACTGTTTGCAACTATCATTTACACATTTTTCAATCTGCTCGCCCAGCGCTCCTAGCCTGCTCGCCTACAACTTAGTCTCTACTACAATAAACACTGCTTTAGCTGAGATCTAAAGTTTATTGAGGAGGGAACCTTATGATTAAGCGCTGGTTATGGATAAGCTTATTAATGCCCAACCTTCTGCTGGCAGGACAGCTATTGGCCGCAGAGTCGAACACCGCGACTAAAGAAGTGATGGAAGCCGAGAATGAAGCAGAAAGCGAAATTAAACAGGCAATCACCGCCGCCACCGAGGCTTATCAAGCAGGCGAGCTATCCCAGGCGGTGACGCAATTAGATTATGCCGCCACCTTAATCCGCCAACTACAGGCGGGTGAGCTGGGGAAGCTATTTCCTGAGCCCTTAGCCGGCTGGCAAGCAGATAAGGTAGATAGCCAAGCGGGAGTCGCAGGGCTTTTTGGCGGTGGTATTAATGCCTCACGCAATTATCACAAAGGCGATCATCGTCTAGAGATAAGTATCATGAAAGACTCGCCGCTGCTGCAAACCATGGGCATGCTGTTTGCCAACCCCAGTATGGCGACCATGGGTGGCTACAAGGTGAAGCGCATTCAAGGGCACACCGCCATGAGCAAAGCAGAAGATAACCACCAAGAGCTACAGATGATGATCGAAAACCGCATTTTGTTGCAGTTTAATGGCCGCAATATCAGCGAAGATGACCTCAAAGCTTATGCAGAAGCCGTCGACATTGAGGCCATCACTAAACTCTAGGTGCGACTGGCGCTAGTGGCTCGCTTGCGGTTTAGCTTCTTACTGTTTGTATCTTAATACCGGTTTCACCAATAAACTTGCTGCTCAAGTACTTGAGCAGCAAGCCATAGGCTGGCACAAATAAGATCAAACTAAACAGAAGCTTAACCCCGTAATCCACAAAGGCGATTTCCACCCAATGTTGTGCCATAAAGGCATCGGGTGAGCGATAAAACGCCAAGCTAAAGAACACTAGCGTATCGACCAAGTTGCCAAAAATAGTGGAGCAAGTGGGCGCTATCCACCAGGCTTTTACTTGGCGTAACCGGTTAAACACCGATACATCCATGATCTGGCCCAACACATAAGCCATAAAACTGGCCAGTGCGATGCGCGCCACAAACAAGTTGAACTCAGACAGCGCCGCTAGCCCTTGGTATTTAGCTTCAAAGAATAATACCGACAACACATAAGAGCTGGCCAAGGCCGGCAGCATCACCAATAAAATAATGCGCCGCGCCATGGCCGCACCGAAGATGCGCACCGTTAGATCGGTAGCTAAGTAAATAAACGGAAAGCTCAGTGCACCCCAAGTGGTGTGAAAACCAAACAGGGTAAAAGGCAACTGCACCAGATAGTTACTGGCGGCAATAATAGCGACGTGAAAGAAAGACAGCCGAAATAAGGCCGTATTGTACTGCTGAGGTGAAATAACCATGATAGACCTTTTTTATAATGGGGTTAGGGAACCCATTCCGAAAACGGCGCTTAGTATAACCAGCCGTGCGGCATTAACAAATGCTTTAATTTTAATCAGATTCGGAATGACGGCCGCTATACTAACGCTTAACCAAGCATTTGTCTTTACCTGAAAGTAAATTCCACACCCGTAGGCCAAACACATTCAAACCTAACCCCAGCATCACCAGTAACGCGCCCGCCCACTGAGCCGTGGTAAGTTGCTCATCCAACAACCATACCGCCGAGCTTAATCCCACTACGGGCACTAACAGTGAAAAAGGCGCCACCATACCGGTAGCATAGCGCTGTAATAAACGGCTCCAGAGGCCATATCCTAAAAGGGTGGCGATAAAAGCGAGGTATGCCAAGGCGAGCAGTGTCTGGCTACTAATATGGCGCAAAGCCTCTGCTATTTGTGCCGGTCCTTCTAGCCAAAATGATAGTGCTAAAAAGGGCAAGGGTGGCACCAAGTTACCCCACACAATAAGACCAATTAAATTAACGCGGCCTATTTTTTTAGTCACTATATTACCCAGTGCCCACATGGCCGATGCCGCCAGTGTTAGGCCTAAGCCCAGCATGGTCATGGTGCCGTCACCACCAAAGCCAATAATCGCCAAACCCACCGCCGCTACCAGTAAGCCCGCCAAATGTACGGGTTTAATCTTCTCGCCTAACAATAACGCGGCAAAAAACAGACTGAAAAAAGCTTGGGATTGTAGTACCAGTGAAGCAAGTCCGGCCGGCATGCCATTGGCCATGGCGTAAAACAGAAAGGCAAACTGGCCTAATGAGATAGTACCGCCATAAGCAATCAGCCAACGCCAAGGAACCGCGGGCCGCTTAACCAACAGCACGGCAGGAAAGGCCACCAAGGTAAAACGCAGGGCACCCAGCAACATGGGCGGCACATCATCTAAACCCGCGAGAATCACCACAAAGTTCATGCCCCACACGCCGATTACAACTAATGCCAACAGTACGTCTTTGGGTGCCATAGTGAGAATTCCTGTTAAGTCATATTGTCAGCTTTAGCCCTGAACCACAGAAAACACTGGATTATGTAAGCCTTGCCCTTAACAGACCACTGCCGAAGGCCGGTTCCACTGCTCGGTTAGCCAAGCCGCTACCTCTTGATCGGCGGCGCTAAAGGGCTGTAGCCAAGCGCAGTTTCCATAATGCTCAAAGCACAACAATACGCGACTGCCTTCAAAGCCTAACAGCCATTGCTGATAATCCGCACCCTGCTCGCGCTCGATAAGCTCAAGATCCAACGCCGCTATCAAGTGCTCGGCCCAAGCGGGAAACCTCTCGAAACTCAGGGGTTGTGCGGTGTTTAACATACTCATATTTACTATGGTCACCCTTAAGAACTACAAGAAATAGACAGATCGCAGGCCCAAGCCGGTGCAGGCTCTGCATAAGCTTCAAATTCCGGCTGCTCGTCGAAGGGGCGCGCCAACAGCATTAACAAAGTATCCGCCTCACTTAAGTCGCCCTGCTCCGCCATCGTAATCGCCTGTTGTGCCAAGTGATTGCGCAGTATGTATTTGGGATTGACGCTATTCATCAAACGCACGCGTTCAGCTTGAGCTGTGCCTTCTCGACTTAAACGCGCTTGGTATTGCTCAAACCAAGAGCTAAAGGATTCGGCATTCGCCAATAAGGCAGCTAAGTCGGCGGGTATCTCACCACTTGCCGACACGCCCGCTAAGCGTCGAAACCAGCAAGTGTAGTCCACTTTATGGGTGGCCATTAGGTTAAACATATCGCGAAACAATGCGGGATCTGCGTCTTCCCACGCGGTTAAGCCCAGCTTTTGGCGCATGCCCTCGGAATAAGCAGACATTAATTGCCGCTCATATTTACCCAGTGCCGTTTGTAAGGCGTCCATCTCGACAAAACCCGATAATGATTGAGCCAAGCGTTGCAAGTTCCAATAGCCCACCGCAGGTTGCTGATCGTAGGCATAGCGACCGCCAGAGTCTGAGTGATTACAAATATGATGAGGGTCATACGCATCTAAAAAGCCGTAGGGGCCGTAATCCAGCGTTAAGCCCAGCATCGACATATTGTCAGTATTGAGCACCCCATGACAAAAGCCCACTAACTGCCACTGAGCAATCACGTCGGCGGTTTTTTCCACCACCCGCGCAAATAAATTGCCATAGCCGGCCGCATCTTTGGTTAAATCCGGCCACTGGGTATCAATTAAATAATCGAGCAAGGTCGGAATATGCTCAGACTTGCCGGAGTAGTAAAAATACTCAAAATGGCCAAAGCGTAAATGGCTGGGGGCGGCGCGCAATACGGCGGCCCCTGCTTCTACCTCTTCTCGATAAACCGGCTGTTTGCTGGTCACCAATGCCAGTGCGCGCGTGGTGGCAATACCTAAATGATACAGAGCCTCTGAGGCTAAATACTCGCGCAGTGAAGAGCGCAACACGGCGCGACCATCACCAAAGCGCGAATAAGGCGTCTTGCCACCGCCTTTAAGATTTAAGTCCCAGCGCTGGCCATTAGGTGTTATCACCTCGCCCAGTAACAGGGCACGACCGTCGCCTAACTGGGGGCTAAAACCGCCAAATTGATGACCGGCATACACTTGAGCAAACGGCACCATGCCCTCCGCCAACCAATGACCACTGACTAAATCCCGCCATTGTTCCTGGCTAAGCTCAATACCCAGCTCTTCAGCAAGCTCCGCGTTAAGTAACAACAAGGTAGGCGAGAGCAAAGGACTGGGTTGCACCACAGAGCCGGCCCACGAAAATTGAGCATATTGATTATCTAAGCGCATGTTTTTGTCCTATGGCCATTAACTGGGTTTTATCTTTCACCCTGACTTACATTATACTGCCGCCGCCCACTCAATAACGATTGTCGATTAGTAGGAAAAGTGTCACCTAAGCCAAGTATATGGGCGCTTGGGTCAGCAGCCCCTTGTCCGCAACCGTTATTAAGTCTCGAAGCAATCTTCTCAATTCACTAATAATAACGGAGTTTCATCATGAAAAAATGGATGACAGCCGCAGTCACTTTCGCACTACTGAGCGCCCCTGCTTTTGCTGCGGGTAATGCGGATGCAGGTAAAGCTAAATCTGCAGTTTGCGCCGCCTGTCACGGGCCAGAGGGTATCTCTTCTTTGGAGATTTATCCGAATTTAGCCGGTCAAAAAGAAGCCTACTTGGCTACCCAGTTACAACATTTCCGCAATGGCGAGCGTAATAATCCCATTATGGCGCCTATGGCTAAGCCATTGTCGGATGCAGATATCGCCGACTTAGCCGCTTATTACGCAAATTTTTAAGAGCCGCGGTAAGCCGTAAGTCAAAAAAAGCACTGAACCTCAAGGTTTGGTGCTTTTTAGTTTTAGCTTGGTGTGGACTTTTCTGACGGCTAAAAGCTGGCAGCTCTACCTGCTAGTTCTGCTGGCGTAATAACCTTAAAAACGCTACGCCGTAGCGCTCTAACTTACGCGCGCCTATGCCATTGATACTTAATAGCTCGGCTTCGGTTTTCGGGCGATAGCGGGCTAATTCAATAAGCGTAGCGTCACTGAATACCACGTACGGCGGCACATCTGCCTCATCGGCTAATTGCTTGCGTAACTTGCGCATCTCCTGAAACAAGGCTTTGTCTTCAGGCTTGGTTAAGGCCGCATCACTTTTATCTTTGGTTTTTACCCGTACCATTCTCGGCTCGGCCAACTCTAGGCTGACTTCACCGCGTAATACCGGCCGCGCCGCTTCCGTGAGCTGTAACACCATATTGCGGGTTATATTTTGGCTGAGTAAGCCGCAGTGAATAAGTTGGCGAATAACACTCACCCAGTGCTCTTGGCTTTTATCTTTGCCAATGCCATAGGTCGAAAGCTTATCGTGGCCGTATTCGCGCACCCGCTGAGTATCGGCACCGCGCAGCACATCCACCACATACGTCACGCCAAAGCCCTGCCCAACTCGATACACACAAGACAGCGCCTTTTGCGCATCTTGGCTACCGTCATAACGGGTAGGCGGATCCAAACAAATATCGCAGTTACCGCAAGCTTCCCGCTGATATTCACCAAAGTAATTTAGCAGCACTTGGCGCCGACACGTCAGTGACTCGGCAAAGGCCGCCATTACGTTCAGCTTATAGAGCTCGACTTGGGTCTGTTGGGCGTTTTCATTGTTTTCTAACAATCGGCGTACCCGACCCACATCGCCTGGATCGTAGAGCAACAAGGCTTCTGCGGGCAGACCGTCTCGACCGCCACGACCGGTTTCTTGATAATAAGATTCGATATTTTTTGGGATATCATAGTGCACTACATAGCGCACGTTCGGCTTATCGATGCCCATACCAAAGGCCACGGTCGCCACTACTATATCGAGATCGTCACGGGTAAAGCGCTCTTGTACCGATTGGCGTACCTCTAGCGGCAAACCCGCATGATAACTGGCAGCTTTATGGCCCCGATTAATCAAACGCTCGGCCATTTCCTCAACCCGCTTGCGGCTCGAGCAATACACAATGCCACATAAGCCGGGCTGGTCAGCTACGTAACGCAGCAGCTGGTCGGCGCCTTTAAATTTATCGACTAAGGTGTAGCGAATATTGGGTCGGTCGAAGCTGGAGATATGGATTAAAGGGTCGGTTAAATTCAACCGACTCAGCATATCTTGGCGCGTGGCTTCGTCTGCGGTGGCCGTTAATGCCATCACCGGAATATGGGGGAACCACTGCTTGAGTCGGCCCAGTAGCGCATATTCGGGTCTAAAATCATGGCCCCACTGAGAAATACAGTGCGCCTCATCGATGGCAAATAAGCCGAGCTCTAATTCGCCCAGTCGCTCCATAAACTCTTGCTGCAGTAAGCGCTCTGGGGATACATAGACCAATTTCACTTCACCGCGGCGCATGGCCGTTAAGTGATTGTGCATTACCTCACGACTAAGAGTGCTGTTGATATAGACCGCCGCCACGCCGTTGGCAACTAAGCTATCCACCTGATCTTTCATCAAGGAAATCAACGGCGACACCACAATAGTGAGGCCGGAGCGCAACAAAGCAGGAATTTGATAACAGATGGATTTACCGCCACCAGTCGGCTTAATCACCAAGGCATCGCGCCCAGCTATGACGGTATCTATGATCTCTTGCTGGCCATCACGAAAGCTCTGATAGCCAAACACCTGCTGCAAAACCGCCAAGGGAGTGTCGGGAATAGGAACGGAATCAACTTGTTCGGTCAAGGGAGTCATTTCAGCCTGCAGGATAAAAGCGGACCTCCATTGTAGAACAGGGGGGCCAAACAATGAAGCTCGCCGATAATTGACGAACGTACCGAGCTCGGTGTGAGCCTTGAGCAAGCAAGTTAACAAGCTTTACTGCTAGCCAATTCGGGCTGGCGATAGTTACACTGCACTCCTGCTTTATATTAGATATTTATTATGGAAAAAGATCAGGGTACAAAGGGCGCGCTGTATGCGGTGGGAGCTTATACGTTGTGGGGCATAGCGCCTTTATACTTTAAGCAGCTGACGCATATTCCTGCCTATGAGATTTTAACGCATCGGGTGATTTGGTCTTTTTTGCTGCTGCTGGTGTTGCTAAGTGTGCTGAAGTTTTGGCCGCGAGTGCGGGCCATGTTACGCCAGCCCAAGTATTTGCTGTTGCTAACCTTGTCGTCCGTCATTATTGGTTTAAATTGGTTGGTGTTTATTTGGGCAGTAAACAACAACCATATGCTAGATGCCAGTTTGGGCTATTACATTAATCCGCTGTTTAATATCGTGCTGGCCATGCTATTTTTGGGTGAACGCTTTCGGCGCATGCAATGGTGGGCGGTGGCGCTGGCGGCCAGTGGTGTGGTGCTCCAATTAGTGATATTTGGCAGTTTGCCTTGGATTGCCTTAGTGCTGGCTATCTCCTTTGGCCTGTATGGGCTAATTCGCAAACAAGTACCGGTGGATCCCATTACTGGCTTAACCATAGAAACCTTAGTGCTGTTACCGCTGGCGGCAATTTACTTATTCTTTATTGCCGACAGTCCCACCAGTAACCTAAGTGTGAATTCGCTGAATACTAATCTGTGGCTAGTTTCTGCCGGCCTTGTGACCACAGCACCCTTGTTGCTGTTTGCCGGTGCCGCTAAACGGCTTAAATTATCTACCTTAGGTTTCTTTCAATATATCGGCCCCAGCCTGATGTTTTTAGTGGCGGTGGGGCTTTTTGATGAGGCCTTCACTCAAGACAAGATCATTACCTTCGCCCTGATCTGGTGCTCGTTAGTGATTTACAGCTGGGATGGCATTAAGCATCGCAGAGCGCGTGAGGTGTGAGGCGTAAAGAGTGAGGCGGTGTAAAACAGCGATCAGCCAAAGAAGAAACACCGCACTCGTAGCCGCCAATTTATTCGGCGGGCCAGCATAGCTGGCTTTTTTATCACTGCTGGTTCGTTTTAACGCAATCTTACTTTGGCTTGGGCGGATTGGCCGGTGCTGTCGATAACGGATAATTCCACAAAGCCCGGTCCGGGCATTGTTACCAGCTGGTCTCGCCCGCGGGCCGACACCACCACCGGTTCGCCGTCGGCCAGCCAAGTAAAGGGGCCGGTGCCGCCGCGTACTCGCAGTAATAAACTGTTCGACATTAGCTCCACCTCAGCGCCGTCGGGCGGGAAGTCCACCTTAGGGGCATCCGCGGCGATAAAGGCCCCGTTGCGGGGGCGAAACTTACGCAGCGGCTGAGGCAAGCTGGCGTTAGCGACCATCAAGGTGCTTGGCGGCGGTAACGGCAAAGGATCCAATTTGCGCTTCACCCGGGCAAAGGCTTGAAAGAGCAAGGGAGCGGCTAAATCTGCGCCAAATACGCCGGGTACTGGCGTGCCATCGGCTCGGCCCATCCAAATTCCGATCACATGAGTGCCATCAAAGCCGATGGCCCAGGCATCTCTGTGCCCGTAACTGGTGCCGGTTTTATACGGTAGGCGGTTGACCGGTGCGCCGATTGGCGGTGCTACGCCCGATAATATATCCGCCACTTGCCACGCCGCCACCGCCGACATCACGCGTAGGCCTTGGGTACTTTTACCCGCTTCAGCCATGCTGTTATCGACCGTAAAATGTAACGGTCGCGACACGCCGCCGCGGGCTATGGTGGCGTACAGTCCTACCATATCTTCTAGCGTCACACCCACGCCGCCCAGTGCCACCGCTAAACCTGGTTTACCACCGGGCACCCGCGCCTCTACTCCGGCTCGGCGTAAACCCGAAATCAACTTAGCTGGGCCCAGCGCATCGGTGAGTGCGACTACTGGCAGATTAAGCGACAGCTGTAATGCCTCGCGAATACGTACTTCGCCACGAAAAATCTTATCGAAATTTTGCGGCGCATAGCCGCCAAAATCCATGGCTCTGTCTTCAATTAAAGTTTCGGGATGGGCCAAGCCTTCATCAAACGCTAGGCCATAGACTAAGGGTTTTAAGGTGGAGCCGGGGCTGCGAAAAGCGCGAGTCATATCGACGAAGCCTAATCGGGCATCGGCGCGATAGGCGGCAGAGCCTACCGATGCCAACACCTCGCCGCTGCCGTGATTCGCCACTACCATAGCCACCTGTAAACGATCGCCGTGGGCGGTAACCGCTTGAGTGGCCAACTCTTCGAGTCGGCGTTGCAAGCTGGCATCTAGGCTGGTGCGGTGCAGTTGAGTGGTGGGTGTTGCCGCTACGATACGGTCGGCTAAGTGTGGCGCCAACGCCGGAAAACTTTTACGCCGTGTAGGCATAGGCTCACGGTTGGCGGCTTGAGCTTGGTCCGCCATGATCACCCCAGCGCCCACCGCGTGCGCCAGCACTTTTTCTCGGGCCAAGGTGGCGGCTTGGGGGGCGCGATCTGGCCGACGGCCTTCGGGTGATTGGGGCAAAGCCACTAACAATGCTGCTTGCGCAGGCGTTAAGCGCAGAGGCTCCTTGCCAAAATAGGCCAAAGACGCGGCGCGTAGGCCTTCAAGATTGCCGCCATAGGGTGCCACTTGATAGTAAAGCTGTAAGATTTCCGCCTTACTCAATGTACGCTCTAAGGCCAGCGCCAGCCGTGCTTGGCGCAGCTTACCCTTTATTTGGCCGGTGCCGCTGTCCTCCAGCAAGCGCGCCACCTGCATGGTTAAGGTTGAGCCCCCGAGACCACTCGCCCTTGCCACGCCGCCTGCGCCACCGCGCGCAACACCGCTAAGATATCCACGCCGTTATGCTGATAGAAACGTTTATCTTCATAAGCGACCAACATGGCGGTAAAGTCCGGGTCTACAGCATTTGGCTCGACCGCCATGCGCCAGCGGCCATCCGCCACCGTATACGCGCGCAACAAGCGGCCATCTTGAGCCAGAACTTCTACCGAGGTTTCTACCGCTAAGCTGGGTAACGCTGTGGCCTCAACCCACCTATCTAGCGCCTCGACAGCCAGCCACAGCAGTAAAGCGCCGCTTAAACTCAGTATTAACGTAAGCCCCAGCGCGAACTTAAGCCAAGCTGTGCGTATCACTCGCTGATGGTCACCCGGCCCGCGTCCGTTTGGGCGCGGTAATCCGGGCGATACATATCTTCCACCGAGGCCGCCGGATGATGAAATTGCCCGGGCGACACGGCACGCACCACATAAGCTAAGCGCAGCGTATTACTGCCTTCCCAATCCACCTGAGAGATAAAGCGGTCTTGGCGAAATTCGCTATGCTGTGCATCTTCTTGCACCTTCAGCCAATCCAGCCCCCCTACTTCGCCACCCCGTAACAGATTCGGGTTATCAATCTCAAAACCGGCGGGCAGCGGGTCCGCTAACATCAAGCGCGCTTGGGCCTTACCGAACGGCACCACTTCTAGCACCACCACCATGCGATCACCGGCTTTTACGCCGGAATCCAAATCAACCGGCACGCCGTCCATCTGGTAATAGCTGCGCGTAATAGCATAACCATTACCCGTGGCAGACTCGGGCACCCGTGGCACACCATAGGTGGTCAGCGTAAGCGTGGTCGGCTTATTGGAGCCATTACTAACGGTCAACGCCTTAACGCTATCAGCCTTAGCACCATCGGTATGAGTAGCATCCGCTTTTAGTACTCGTACTAAGGGCCCCTCCACCGGCTTGCCATTTAAGGTAATACCATCATTACCGGGCTGTTCAATTAAGGCGTTAGCCGCCAATAATGTCCAGCTGGCTTCTTGTGTAGACAAACTGCGACCATCTGGGCGCAAACTGAGCGCCAACACTTCCGCATCCAACGCCTTCGATTTAGCTTCCGTGGCCAAGGTCAGCACTGCGGCCACATCGCGACGACGACTGCCATAATCTTCACGGTAAATTTGTGCCTCGGTGAGCGACTTATAAGCCGCCACCCTAGCACCCGCCTTATTAAACATGGTATCGGCGCGTTTTTGATCGCCATAGCTGGCCAAAGCCGCCGCCAGTTGCGCTTGGGCTATGGGCGTGGCAAAAGCATCGCCTTTCACATCGGCGTAATAGCGCAAGTCGCCAATGGTGGCCGCACCTTCACGAGCTAACACCATCAGCGCATAGGCCAGCGCCTCACCGCCCTCATCAAAATCAGCGGTATAGTTGACGCGGTTGCGCAAGTTATCCAATGCGGAGCGAAACGCTACATCGGGCACCCCGTGGCCTTGAGCCTTGGCCCGGCTTAAGAAGTCGGTGACATAGGCATCCAACCAAAAGTCCCCGGAGCTGGGGCCCCATAAGCCAAAGCCGCCTTCGGAGCTTTGGTTAGTCAAGACTTCACCCACCGCCTTACTGATGCGCGAGGGGAGATCTTCTGCCCCTTTTAGCTGCATCGCCTTGGCCACCTGATCAAAGTAAAGCAGCGGCAGTGCGCGCGAAGTCACTTGTTCGGTACAGCCGTAAGGATAACGATCTAGAGATGCCAGCAGCCCGGGCACATCTAAGCGCGCAATCGGCCCTACCGACAAAGTCGCCAGCCCAGAGCCAGGAGCAAAGTCCGCAAAGGCAGTTTGGTCGAGGGTAAAAGACTCACCGGCGGCTAATTCCAGACGTTGAGTACGTGAAATTTCCGGATCCCCATTGTGTACTGGGATCACTAACTCTTTGGTTAACTGCTTGCCGTCAGGCGTAGTGAGCGAAACAAATACACTTTGCAGCCCCTCTGCACCGGCGGTGATGGGCACCGAAAACGTCGCCTTTGCGCCCTTCGCCAGTGCAAACTCGTTAGGCACTTCGCCTAGGGTCAGCCCTTCTGCGGACAACTTTAAGCCCATCTTGCCTGCCGGTCCTGTGGCGTGCACCACTTCGAGCAACATGCGACTTTCATCATTGGGCGACATAAAGCGCGGTATTGATGCGGTAACCACCACCGGATCCCGCACCAGTACTTCGGCGTCGGCTTGGCCAACGGCGGTGTTAGACCACACCACCGCCATCACTTTCACCGTGCCATTAAACGAGGACATATCAAAAGTGGTACGGGCGTAGCCGTCCTTATCTACGGTGACCGGACCGGTAAAGTAGGCCACCAATTCTTCGGTGGGTGGCGGCGCTTGCATGCGGGCTTGTGCCGCGGCGTCACCACCGGAGCGCACCGTGCCCGCCGCACCACTTAGGCCATCGATTAAACGGCCATATAAGTCGCGCATGCCCACACCCAGCTTACGCTGGCCAAAATAATGGCCTTTGGGATCCGGCGCGGTAAAGGCGGTGATGTTTAAAATTCCCACATCCACCGCCGCTATGGTGGCGTAAGCGGTTTCACCCCGAGCTATGCCATCCACTTTCACGGCAATCTCCATCGGGCTACGGGGCGCCACTTCTGCTGCCACTTCAACGGCTGCAGTTAACGCTTTCTTGCCCGGCGCTATGCTGGCGTGCGCCAATCCTAAGGCGCGGGCCGGATTACGGCCGGCGGCCACATCCATGGGTCGTAACACAGACGCAGACACATAAACGCCGGTACCCCAATCGTCGGTAACATCCAACTTGATGGTATTTTCACCCTCAGCTACCTTCACCACTTTCATGGTTACTAGGCGGTTGGACAGCACATACACCAGTGCCGTACCGGCGGCACGGGGCACAATGCGTAATTGCGCCACCTCGCCAGACTTATAGGCCGGCTTGTCTAAGGATAATTCCAGGGTGTCGGGGTAGAAGTCACATCCGCCGGCGCATACCAGCCCGCATAAAAACGGCTGGAAGTAGCTGCATCACCACCGTCCACTTGGCTGACCACCAGCTCATATTCGCCCCAGTCCACGGGGGCTGAAATTTCTACCGCTGCACCTAACTTTTTACCTAATTCGTTCCCTAGCTCTTTCCCTAACTCTGCTCGGCCATCCGCCACCCGCTCACGGCGGCTGACAGGCTCCCAACGCCAATCGCCATATTCTTGATACCACTGATAGCGGGTTTCAATGCGCGATAATTCCCAGGTTACCGTCATGGTGGTGGCAGTTTCATCAGAGCCTACCGCCAGCAGCGAGAACTTAGCCTCGGAGCCTTGCTTTACCACCTCATCGAATAGGGGTTTTACGCCAATCATGGGGGCACTGGGTTGCAGCGCGCGGGTAATACGGCGTTCCACCGGACGGCCCGATCCTTCCGCCACCCGTGTCGCTACTGTCATTTCTAATGGCCGTAAGGGATCGGTCACCTCAGGCATAGGTAACGCAATTACCGCTCGACCTTGGTCGTCGGTAGTTTGGCCACTAAAGCCGGCCATTTGGGTTTGAAATGGCTCATCCGCGCGGCCAAACTGGTAGCCAGGAAAAGCCGCTAAGCCGTTGGCGGCGCGTAACGTCACATCACCTTCCACGCTCAAATCGCTACCTACGGCGCCAAATAAGTATTTTGCATCTAACGTTAGCTCTGGTGTATCGCCCAAGCGTATTGGGCTGTCTGGTAAGTTCAGGCTGAAATCAATGCGCTCGGGTAAGAAGTCTTCCACCAAGAAGGTTTTCGCGGTGAGCGCTGGCGCGTCCAGATCGGCCTTAACTTCAAGGCGCCATACGCCACGAGGCGCACTGCCGGCAATCGGCAGCGCAAACACATGGCCACCGGCTCCTGCGTCTGCTGCCACCACTCGGGAATATTCCACGCCATCGGGGCGCTTCACGATGGCCGTTAACGGCAGGCCAGTAATCGCTGCGGCATTAGCATCACGGCTCAAAGCTGTGGCATAGACAGTGTCTCCGGCACGATAGGCGCCGCGATCTGTGGTTAAGAACACATCTATGGGCGGTGCCGGTTCACGGCCTTCAACGCCCCGATCCGACAGGTCAAATTCTGGGTCTGTGAGTGAGAGAAACGCCATATCCGCCGCGCCTTCATTAGCGGATCCCTCTTTAGCGCTCCCTTTCTTTACTACACCTTCTTTGGCAACAATCATGGCCGGCGCCAACGCGCCCACGCCGCGGGTTAATGCCGCAGGAAATAGCGCATACCCTTGAGCATCGGTTTGTAACCTGCCCAATATTTCATTACTGCGGCTCAGCAGCTCCACCGTCACCTTAGACTTGGCATCCGCCGTACCTAGACTGCGCACTACCACGTGCAAACCATCGGTACCACTTAAGGTGCTAATACCCAGATCAGACACCACAAACCACTGCCAAGCGGGTGCTACCTCGTAGCTATCTTTGCCGGGCATACTGGCGCGCAGCGCGAAAATACCCGCACCTTGGCCCGCTAGCGCCTCGCTCATCGGCAGACGCGTAGTCATGTCACGATTCACTTCCATCGCTAACTCCGCATGGCCTTGCCAAATCTCTGCGCCTACTTCGCTTGAAAAACTATCCTCACGCCAATAAGACATGGGTTCGCCAAAATACTCGCTTTGTATGGCGCGCAAGATATTGCGATCGGTCACCCGAAATAACGTTAAATCTGCCTTATCCGTATTCACCGCTTCAATGGGCAGCGCCGCATTTTCACCAACCTTAGGCAACACATAGGCGCGGCCCGGAAAACGTAATGCCGGACTGCGATCCCGCACATAAGCGGTAATGGTGACCGGCTTTGCTGTGGTTTGGCCATCGGCAGCGGGAATGCCCGCACGGAAAGTTAAAGTATGGCGCGCACCATGGCTCACGCCTTCTACACAGAGCATCTGATCGCCGGTTTTCTCAACCGTCAGACCCTTGCCATCCAGTTGCACAAACTTATTAAAATCGATATCTGTCTTGGCTAAGTCATCAGAAAATTGCACGCAAATTCGCGGCCGCGCGCTATCCGATTGCACATCATGCTCGGTAACTCGAAATCCGTATTTGCCAATGGCTTTATCTAAAGCGGCTTGAGTATCAGTGCGCATTTGTATCTGCTGGGCTAAGCGCAAGGCGGGCACCATTGCTAAGCCCCGACCGCGGTCTTCTAATATTTGGGCCATTTCTACTAATAGGTTATGGCGAAGGCCGGGGGTATCGGCACGCAAATAACCATTGATGGTGGCAGCCAGCGCTCTTTGCTGTAATTCGCTGCTGGTACTCTTATCGCGCGCTGCCGCACGTCTTAATAACCGCGCATATTCAGACCAATCTGAGGCCGCATCGGTAATGTTTAAGGCAGCACCTATATGGCTACTGGCGCGCAGCATATTACCGTTAGACTCTTCTGCTTGGGCCGCAGCCACATGCTCAGCGGCGGAGCTGGCGCCGGTGACGTGGCGTACCGCTAAACCGGAGGCCAATTCAGTGGCCCGAGCAAGATCCGTTGGCTGTAAGAAGCTCAATTCAGCAGCGCGCGTTTGTGCCAAGGCGGCCGTATTGGGGGAGGCGTTCAGCATAAAACCCGACAGCGCATCTGCGTATGCGGCAGTGTCACCAAACTCTGCTTTTAAAAAGCAGGAGCCGTTGCGCGAATTAAAGGTGATGGCCGTACAGGCACTATTGCTGACGCAGGCTTTTTGGCAGGACTCTAAGGTAGTATCAAATAGCGAGCTAATATCGCCGCCGGGCAAGTCCACGTCGGAGCTCATCACGAAGCGCTGTTGCGGCACTAAATCTGCTGCGCCACTGATGCCAGCCCATGTTAGGCCTAGGATTGCCACGAAAGTCACACTTAGACTTATGCTACGAAAAGTCGACATATTAGGATCCCTTCACCATATATTGCGCTAAATAACAGCCTAAATAGGCAGGCAGATCTTGCCCAGACAAAAGCTGTCTAATCCTGCCATGATGAGCGGTTTATAGCCAAGTATTCTGCGGATTACTGGGGCTTATCCAGTCAATAAAAAAGCACCGAACCCTAAGGCGCGGTGCTTTTTAGTTTGGTGCTGAATAGGCTCGTGAGGGAGAAGGCGTAAAGAGTTAGCCGTGATGGCTTTTTTCCTCACCCCCTTACTCCTCACAACTCACGACTTACGTTACAGCGCTTCTAACCGCGCATAGGCGGTCACCAGCCATTTGCTGCCGCTGTCTTCAAAATTCACTTGTACACGGCTGTGATCGCCGGCGCCTTCGTAATTTAACACCACGCCTTCGCCAAATTTCGGGTGCATCACTCTTTGTCCTAGCTTAAAACCGGTTTCATTAAAGGTATCTTGCACTCGGTCTTGGCTAAAACGGCCATTGGGCATGGCGCGGCTCACCGTGGCTTTAAGGCGCACTTCATCTAAACAATCATGGGGCAGCTCTTTAATAAAACGGCTGGGGCGATGAAACATTTCTTTGCCATATACGCGGCGTGTTTCCGCGTGGCTAATAAAGAGCTTACTCATGGCGCGGGTCATGCCTACATAGGCCAAGCGGCGCTCTTCTTCTAGGCGCTGGCTGTCTTCTGCGGACTGCTGGCTGGGGAACATGCCCTCTTCCACGCCGACCATAAACACCAGTGGGAATTCCAAGCCTTTGGCCGAGTGCAGCGTCATCAGTTGCACCGCATCATCAAATTGATCCGCTTGATTTTCGCCCGCCTCCAGTGCTGCATGGGATAAAAATGCCGACAACAGCGACATATCATCGTCTTCTGAGGGTAAGAATTGGCGAGTGGCACTGACCAGCTCTTCTAAGTTTTCGACTCGCGCCTGAGCTTTTTCGCCGCGCTCCGCCTGATACATGGCTTTTAGGCCGGACTGCTCAATGACGCGGTCGGTTTGCACGTGTAGTGGCAATTCGCGGGTGTCGTCTTCTAACTGATTGATTAAGGCTAAGAAGCGACTCACCGCCGTGGCAGCGCGACCACTCAATACCTTTTCTTCCACCAAAGCCCAAGCCGCTTGCCACATGGTGAGTTGGCGGTCACGAGCGGCTTCTCTGATTAGGCCAAGGGTGCGCTCGCCTATGCCACGGGTGGGCGTGTTGACGATGCGCTCAAAGGCCGCTTCGTCGCCGCGGTTATTCATTAAGCGTAAATAGCTAAGCGCGTCTTTAATTTCTTGGCGCTCAAAGAAGCGCAGGCCGCCATAAATTCGATAAGGTAGGCGCGCCTGAATTAACGCTTCTTCTAATACTCGTGACTGGGCGTTATTACGATATAAGATTGCCACTTCACTCAACACATTATCTTGTTGCTGCCATTGTTGAATTTGGCCCACCGCAAAGCGCGCTTCATCCATTTCGTTATAAGCGCCGTAGATAGAAATCTTTTCGCCGGCTTCGCCCTCGGTCCACAGCTCTTTGCCCATGCGCTCGGTATTATTGGCAATGAGGGTATTGGCGGCTTTGAGGATGGTGGCGGTAGAGCGGTAATTTTGCTCTAGGCGTACGGTTTCAGAACCGGGGAAATCCCGTAAGAAACGGGCAATATTTTCTACCTTAGCTCCGCGCCAGCCATAGATAGACTGATCGTCATCGCCCACTATCATTACCCGCGCTTGGGTGCCGGCCAGCATTTGCAGCCAGGCATATTGAATGCTGTTGGTGTCTTGAAACTCATCCACCAGAATATGGCGAAAGCGGTCTTGGTAATGAGCCAAAATATGCGGCTTATACAGCCACAACTCATGGGCGCGGAGCAGCAATTCGGCAAAATCCACTAAGCCGGCGCGATCACAGGTGTCTTGATAAACCTGATAAATACGCTGATAGGTTTGCTGAATGGGATCGTGCAAAATTTGAATGTCTTTGGCCCTTAAGCCTTCGTCTTTGCGGGCATTAATAAAGCCGGCTACTTGGCGCGGTGCCCACTGTTTATCATCCAGATTCATGCCTTTCAGAATGCGGCGCAGCAAGCGCAGCTGATCGTCTGAGTCGAGAATTTGAAAGTCTTGCGGCAGATTGGCATCCAGATGATGGGCGCGCAGTAATCTATGAGCCAGACCATGGAAGGTACCCAGCCACAGGCCAGAAAGGCGGCCACCCAGCAGTTGCTCAACCCGGCCGCGCATTTCGGCGGAGGCTTTATTGGTAAAGGTCACCGCCAAAATCGCCGAGGCCGGCACATTTTCGACCTGCATCAGCCACGCAATGCGATGCACCAGCACCCGAGTTTTACCACTGCCGGCGCCCGCCAGCACTAGCATGTTCTGGGCGGGAGCGGCCACCGCCGCCCTTTGCTCGTCGTTCATGCCGTCAAGCAGGCTGGATACATCCATTACAACTCCTGAGTTTATTTACAGTATTAGCATCTGTGGGGGATTATAACAGCTCCAGCATTTGCTCCAACCGTTCCAGCTCTACATGAGGTAAACACTGTAAATCGGCGGCACTGCGCCCTTGGTCATTAAGCCAAATTGCTTGGCACCCGCTGTGCACAGCACCCAACACGTCGGTATTGATATGATCACCAATGTGCAGAATTTCACTTAACTGCACGCCGGTTTGCTGGGCGAGCAGATTAAACATGTCTGCAGCCGGCTTCATGCGGCCATCAATACCGGCGCGCAACACTGTCTTAAAATACGGGGCCAAGGCGGTGTTCTCTATGGGCAGATTGCCATTGGTGATCACCGCTAATTGATAACGCTGGCCCAGCTCGGTAAGTACTTGATGGCTAACCGCGGGCACTGTTATTTTGCCGCGCTCAGTTAGAAAGCCCTGATAAAACTCTGCAGCCATTTCGGCGGCAAGCGTATCGGCAACGCCCTGCTGGAGTAGGCCTTGGGTTAAGATACGCAGTCGCAGTGCGCTCACATCGTGGCTCAGCTCAGGCTCAATCGATAAAATTTGGCGTTTAATAGCCGCCAATTGTTCAGGCCCCAGCAACGTGGATTCAGGCCGATGATTTTTTAGCGCCTGCAATAACCAAGCTTCTGCCGCCGCTATGACCGGCTCGTTATCATATAAGGTGTCATCTAGGTCAAAGCTGAGCACCTTCACCGGCGTCAGTCGTTTATAAAAGCGCATTTGGTTTCCCGCTTAGTCGTCTATCCATTAGGGCACAGAACACCGTTAATGCTGCTGGGTATCAGCACTCACAGTATTCACTTGAGAAGTAATCCAATTATTAGAAAAGCTTTTAAAGTGCTGTGGCGTTAATTCCACCAAAGAAAGCAGAGAAAATAAGGACAAAACGCCAAGCACAATGCCTAACCAAGCACAGCGGCGATTAAAGGATTTTTCCATACTTTGCGTCTGCCAGATCTTTTCTTGACGAGCTTGGGCACTGGCAATCGCATCTTTTTTCTCTTGTTCTTGGCGCGCGTTTTCGCGTTGCTCTTGTAACAATAAAGCCACACTGGCTAGCTGAACGGTTAATTCCTCATTAAACGCCTCCAGCTTATAGTGAAGTGCTAACTGCTCCCACACCGGAAATAGCTCATGACTCTCAAGCTTTATGGGATAGCGAAAATAATCACCGGCGTTAAAGTGTAAAATATCTTCATATAAAGCGAGCGTGCTAACGGGTTGGCGCAATTTTACAGACTCCGTTAGCTTTAACATGGTATTTTGCAACATTTGGCGGTAAGCCACCACCAAACACAGCTGTAATACTATGCGCTTAAATTGATCTTCACTGGCAGAAAAGTAAGCCACGGCGTCTCTATCGGTCAGTACGTCTCGGCTTTTCGTTAACGGCGTAATGCGCTCTGCTTCTAAGGTGTCGGAGTTTCGGATAAAGCGTGAAGCGTGCTCCAGTAAAGGAGTATTATTAACAGAATTGTCTTTATTATCTAGCCAAACAGCCCGCGCTAAACTAGGTAAGGAAGTTTTAATAAGCTCGCGACTAAACTGTACACCTAAAGTTTGCTCAAACTTTGAGTCCTTAAAAAAAGTAATAGCCCAATGTAGTCCACAATGTGATTGGCTAAAAGTGGCATGTCTTAATACTGGCTCAATAAAGAAAGCTACTCGATTATTATTTATTTTTAATGGCGCCTGACTGGCTTCATGCCTTGGACTTTTAAATATATAAGCGTACACAATATTATCCTTAACATAGATACGAGATCCTATAATATAAACTTTAAAATCATCGCTGCCAGCATTATATTATTTAATTCAAATAAAAAACTCTTACGCTCATTAATCTTTAGTGGGGTCACGTTTAGCTCTAGGGTGGGCATTATCGTAGGCTTTGGCTAAATGCTGAAAATCCAGATGGGTGTAAATCTGGGTAGTGGCTAAGTCGGCGTGGCCGAGTAGTTCTTGTACCGCGCGTAAGTCGCCGCTGGACTCCAACATATGAGTGGCGAACGAGTGGCGCAGTTTGTGAGGATGAATATGGCTGGATAGTGACTGTTTACCACCCCACTCGGCCATGCGCAGTTGTACGCTGCGATGGCTGATGCGCCGCTGGCGTTGGCTAACAAATAAGGCGAACTGTTCGCCGCCGGCTATGGCATCACGCACTTTCAGCCATTTCTCCAGCCATTCCAACGCCATGCGCCCTACCGGTAAAATCCGCTCTTTATTGCCTTTACCGATCACCCGCACTTGGCGTTCATCAAACTGAATATCGCCCAGATTCAGATCGACTAATTCTGCCAGTCGCAGGCCTGAGGAGTACATCAGCTCCATAATGGCGCGATCGCGCACCGCTAATGGGTCTGACTCATCGATATTCATTAATTGGTGCAGCTCATCCACGTCGAGGTTTTTCGGTAATGGTCGGCCTTGCTTTGGCGCGCTCACGCCGCGAGCCGGATTGGCCTGTAGTTGGCCTTGGATGATCAGCCAATCACAAAAGCTGCGCAGCGCACTTAACTTGGTCGCGATAGAGCGCGGCGATAAGCCACCTTTGTGCATGCGCGTAGCAATGCCGCGCACATGATTAATGGTGAGCTCCGACCAAGAGTGAAGCGCTAACTCAGCCAACTGCTCGGCCATGGCGTTAAGGTTACGACCATAACCGGTGCGGGTATTAACGCTTAATTGGCGCTCCACGCGCAGATATTCGAGAAACTCCTCGATAGCCAGAATCAGCGCCGCTCTACCCCTAGCGTTATCGGGTTCAGACTGCTCTGTCACTATGCTTGCGCCATTACTAGCTCGGGCAATACCCGCGACACTACATCGGCCAATTGACGGAGCAAAAAGGTATCCATATCTGAGCCATAATGACCAGCATCGGTGCTGCCAAAGGCCAATAAGCCCAGCTCGCCTTTAGTGCCTAGCCTAATTAAGGCGCAGGAGTTCACTAAGGAATCTTGAAACAAGCGCAACTTTTCTTCTTTGCCTAGCCGACCTAAGTATTCACTTTGGCTAGCCATACGCTCGCGATATAAACGCTCTAACTGCTCACCGCCCGAGCTGGCTGCACTGGGAAAGGTGCGCCCATCCACGATTAAACGCACCGCAGGAATGCGTAACTGCTCTTGCAAGCTATGACGAATGCAAAGCTCGAGCTCAAGTACGCTTTCGCAATCAAATAAGCGCGGCATCAGCTCCATGTACACTCGGAAAATACGCTCGTTTTCGCTGGCAACTGTCAGCAGCGCGCTACGTTCATCTTCCAGTTCATAAATGCGCAGCCGTTGTTGCTCAAGCTTGACTTCGACCAATGACAGGCTGCCGCGTTCTTGATGAGGCACCCTTAGCGTGCTTAACAAACTGGGCTGGCGAGCAAAAAAGTCGGGTTCGGCGGCTAAGTAGTCGACAATATGCGCGTCGCTCAAGCCTTGCTCACCGAGCTCTGATACTAAATCTGGCTCTGAGTTCGGCACTAAGTCCGTTTCTAAGCTGGGCGCTAATATAGGTTCAGCCAAGGTGGCATTGACGGTCTTATTCATAAATTAATTTGTCCATCAAATACATGCTCAGCCGAGCCTGTTATATACACCGGTTTGCCCGGGCCTTGCCACGCGATTTGTACGCTACCATGAGCAAAGTGCACTTGTACGCGCTCCGCCAACTTGCCCCAATAGATGCCCATCACGGCGGCGGCGCTGGCGTTGCTGCCACTGGCTAAGACTTGGCCGGTGCCACAACTGTAGCTACTAAGCTTAATCTCACGGGCATTAAGCACTTGCATAAAGCCCACGTTCACTTGATTAGGAAAGCGCTCATGGCTTGCCAACTCAGGGCCTAAGGCGGCCACTAAGTCGGTGCTAATGTCGTCCACTTCTACGATGCAGTGCGGATTGCCCATAGACACCACGCCGCACAACACAGTTTGTAAGGTTGAGGGCACCAAATAGGTTTTTTCGGCCTTTTGCGCCTTAAAAGGGATTTTGGCGGGGTCAAATTCGGGAATCCCCATATTGACCGTCACCTGATTATCTTTTTCTAGAGTGAGCGTCACATGGCCGTTTTGGGTGCTCACGCTAATGCGGTCTTTATAGGTTAAGCCTTTTAAACGTACGAAGCGGGCCAAGCAACGAGCGCCATTGCCGCACTGTTGGGTTTCACTGCCATCCGCATTAAAAATACGGTAATGAAAGTCCAGATCCGGATCGTAGGGCGGCTCGATCAGCAATAGCTGATCGAACCCCACACCAAAATGACGATCGGCTAATTGCCGAATCACCTCGGGATTAAAAAATACCTTCTGCGTGATGCCATCAACCACCATAAAGTCGTTGCCGAGGGCCTGCATTTTGGAAAAGTGGATCACAGATTCCCCTTAAGCCTTGGGCAGCAAGTGCTCACCGCGCCACAAATCGTTAAGTTGTTCGCGCTCACGTACTACTGTGGCAGTGGCACCATCAACCATAATTTCGGCGCCGCGGGGACGACTGTTGTAATTAGACGCCATCACAAAGCCATAAGCACCGGCTGAACGTACCGCCAGTAAGTCGCCTTCGGTAATCGCTAATTCACGGTCTTTACCGATAAAGTCACCGGTCTCACAAATTGGGCCCACTACGTCATATACCGCAGATGGGCGTTCTAAGGTGCTATCTACCGGAATTATGGCCTGCCAAGCGCTGTATAAGGCTGGGCGAATTAAGTCATTCATGGCTGCATCGACAATGGCGAAGCTTTTTTCCTCGCCGGGCTTTAAATGTTCAACCCGGGTCAATAACACGCCGGCATTGGCGGCAATGGCGCGGCCCGGTTCAAACACTAAAGTCAGCTTGCGGTCGGCTAACTTGGCTTTAATTTGTGCCACATATTCTTTTGGCTCCGGTGGCGTTTCGTCGTCATAACGCACGCCTAAGCCACCGCCCACATCCAGATGCTTAATGTGAATGCCGTCAGCGGCCAGTGCATCAATCAGCACTAATAATTTATCGACCGCTTCTAAGAATGGCGCCACTTCGGTGAGCTGAGAGCCAATGTGGCAATCCAAACCGTGAATGGCCAAGTTTTTCATCTCAGCCGCATGGCGGTAAATGTCTTGGGCTTGCTCGATAGGAATACCAAACTTATTTTCTTTAAGACCCGTCGAAATATAAGGATGGGTGCCTGCATCTATGTCCGGATTTACACGGATTGATATCGGAGCCACACGGCCCATACGGCCCGCTACTTCGTTAATACGTGACAATTCGGCCACGGATTCGACGTTAAAACAGAAGATATTTTTTTCCAGCGCAAACTCGATTTCGTCTACTCGCTTACCCACGCCAGAGAAAACGACTTTAGAAGCATCGCCACCGGCGGCTAACACTCGGCACAGCTCGCCTTTAGAAACGATGTCAAAACCTGAGCCTAAGCGCGCCAGCACCTCGAGTACGGCCAAGTTAGAGTTGGCTTTTACCGCGTAGCAAATAAGATGCGGAAAATCACCGGCGGCTTGGTCAAAAGCATGCCAATGGCGCTCTAAGGTTGCGCGTGAATAAACATATAAGGGGGTGCCGTGCTGTGCGGCCAGTGCTGTTAAATCGCAGGCTTCACCGTAAAGGCGGCCATCTTCCTGATAATTAAAATAATCCAAGGTGTTTTCCTTTACGACTGCTCAACGTGAGGTGGATTGGCTTGCGTTTCAGGCAAGGTTAACGGCCCTTTCAGGCCACATGCCGACAAACTTAGGCATAATGCCATCAATGTGGTTAACTTGAGTATCTTCATAGGATGACTGTGAATATGTTTCCAGGCTCTTATAATCTCATTCATATTCTCAAAAGCAATAGGAAGCGGATCATGAAAGACAGTGAGTTTCATGCCTTGGCTGACGCCATATACCAACACATTGAAACCAGTATCGATAACAGTGGTGTCGATATAGATTGCGAAACCATAGGCGGCGTGATGACGCTGACCTTTGAAAATAACGTTAAATTCGTGATTAATCGCCAAGAGCCCTTGCATCAAATCTGGCTCGCCACCCGTGAAAACGGCCATCACTTTGCCCTAAAAGACGAGCAATGGATTGATAATCGCCAAGGCCACGAGCTACTCAGCTGGCTGAGCCTACAGGCCCAGCGCCAAGGTGACACACCACTAGCGCTGTAAGCTAGCTCTAGAGCTTAAACACTCAAGACCTCTTCGCAACGGAATCCGCAGAAAAATAGTGATCAGATTTGAAATATATAATTGGTAAGGTCTTACCAGATAAATGTACTTTTCGATCTTATCTCAGCTTAATTTTTCCGTGTGTTCTGTGGGTTCCGTTGCAAAACTTTTATGGCTTCGAGCTTACCGCTCCCCGAAGGGGCAGGCTTCGTCTCGGCCCTCTTTATTGGTTTTAAAGGGCAGCACTTTTTGCAGCCCTTGCTCTTCTACTATCTCGTAATACTGAGGCAGATTAAAGTGTGCAAAGCGACTTTGGCCCGCACCTTGTTGATTTGAAGCATAAAACCGATTAATGCTTTGTATCAGTTCATCTTTACTGCCAGAAACCTGCCGATATACCTCTACTCGATTGGCTTCATCCAAAATATACAGGTTGTAGTCGTCACCGCTGTCTTCGAAGAAAAATTGCATTAGGCCTTCGCTGGCATACACATCAACGATATCTGGCACCGGCTTGCCTATTTGCTGATCCAACTTAAGACTACTGTGAGAGCTAGATGACCGCAGTTCAGGCTCAACCACCGCTTGTTTTTGTACACTCACGCCGCGACGTTCGAAGAAGATGCTGTGCTCTTCTGTGCCTAAACGCACGGTTTTTACAGTGCTGCCTTGATCCCGCGCCAGCCGTAAACTGATGCACTCTTTCACTAACAACTCAAAACGGGTGCGGATCAGGCTGCGAAAGTTCAGGCTGTAACAAAATATCTGCACGCTTTCTGGCGGTGTGGCGCCTTGGTGCATCTTGCCCAAGATAGCGGTCAAGGCTTCAAGGATTGCCGCTGGGCCACTGAAGTGTAAGGAGCGAATTTCATCCCAAGAGTTGCGATACAAGACATCAATCGAGCCCACCAAGTTTTCTCGTTGCTGGCCAAAGCTAAAGGGATCACTGGTTTTGGTGGTAAATTCAATGGCTCGGCTGCGCCACTGAGCGGTGGGGTCTTGTTCTAGATTCAGAAAAATACCTAACTCGCGTACTTCACAGGGTCGGCTGAGCGCCAAGTTGCTGGGTGCCGGCGCACGTACCGGGAAGAAGCGTGCCAGATCGCCAGCAAATTCCTGCAAATGCTGTAAGTTAACGTCCGTATCTTGATTAAACAGCTGCAGCTCAGTGTTGCGCGTTAATAGGCCATTAAAATGCGCCCAGGCCACCAATTTGCTGGCGTAACGGCTGTGCTCTAAAGGCTTACGGCCAATTAGCTCGGTGGCGGTCAGCCCTTGCTTATATAAATACCACCCTGCGTCATGCAGGCGCTCTTCTGGCACTTGCACCAAGCTGATATTGAGCTCTGATAAGTCTGGCGCTATGCCTAAATTTATCAACTGCACCTTGCCCGGCAGGTTTTCGAAGGCGGCGTACAACTTGCGCGATAAAATGCCGATATCTTCTGGGTTAATCGACTCGCTGATGCGGTTACGCTGGGCAAACTGGATTAAATTACGATAGCTGTGCATTAAGGCTTCCAGCAGCTCTTTATAAGCCAGCCTCACCTGCTCTACTTTCCAATGATCACGATTATTGAGTAAGGCGACTTTATCTGCCGGCCATTCCCAGGCTGCGATCAAACGCTTAATTTGCTCACGGCGTCGAGCGTAACGCGCTTGGCTTAAATCCACGCCTTGGGATATTTTCAAATAAAAACAACGTCGTACTAAGTCGAGGCGCTTTTCATCATCGATAGACTTTAGATACCCCGTCACCTTTTCCAACATCAACATATAGTGATCTTGGCGCTCATCGAGCCGGTCTGCGTCCTGTAAATGCCCTTTTAAATCTCGGCACAACAACTGAGTATCCGGATACTCATGGGAATAGGCTTCCATTAGTATGGTTTTCAGCACCGCTTTATAAGGCGAGTCGATACTTTTATACAGCTGCCACAGCGCAGAGCCAAAATACTCTTCCGCCGGAATACGGGCAAAGCCGCCTAAATCCAGCCACTCATCATGATTCAGGGTGCCGTTGGCAAATTGCTCCGCCACAAAACTGTCGTAGCGCGGGCCCAGTTGGCCCGGCGCGAACATCCACACCAAGCGTTTGCCGGCAATCACCAAATGACTGCGATAAAATTCGTCCAGCAATAACAAATGCTGGGCACTGCCACAGCTCTCGCCGGCGACGGACTCTTCATTATCGGTACGAAACTTGTTATCTGGGATCAAAAACAGATTCAGCTCAACTTGGCGCTGAGCGGCCCATTGGGAAATAAGCAGGCATTTTTGTTGCAGCCACGCCACCCGCTCGGGCGCCATGGTGTGGGAATAGCAGACCCAAACATCGAGATCCGAGTCCAGACTTTGGCCAATGGAAGAAGTACTGCCCATGCAGTAGACGCCAAAAATTTCATTGTGCCCAGACTCCAAGCCTTGATGGCCGTTGGCCGCTTGGCATAAGTCATCAATAAATTCTTGTTGGCGAGCATTAGGTAAAAATTGGCACACACCCGCAGGGACATCGCCCGGTACGAAACCAGGCAACAGGGGGTGATGGTAATGCAGCAACACCGGCAGTAGTTGGAATACTTGCTGCCCGTAACGGCTCATGACCGCGAGGGCATGGGCTTGTTTTTGCTCATTAAACTGATCACATCGCGCTAAGAGCTGATGAAAATTCTCGTGCAAATGTACAGGCCTTTGGTGGACCGACACGGACTCAAATCGAGTCAAAAGTGTGATCATGGTAACAATTCGGCAATAGATGAACAATATATGTCGCACCAATCCACTTCAAGATAGTGCCTAAGGGGCTTTCTCCCCTGTAATGACGGCACAGGAATGATAATATCGAGTCATTAGTGGATATTGAGAAGAGATTCAAATGGCAAATCGCACCATACGTATAGCTACGCGCAAGAGTCTGCTGGCCCTGTGGCAGGCGCATTTCGTTAAAGAGCAGCTGGAAGCGCTGCATCCGCACATTACCGTTGAACTGGTACCCATGACCACTAAAGGCGACGTGCTGTTAGACACGCCGTTGGCCAAAATTGGCGGCAAAGGCTTGTTTATAAAAGAATTAGAGCAAGCCATGCTGGAAGGCAGAGCCGACATCGCCGTACATTCCATGAAAGACGTGCCGGTGGAATTTCCTGAAGGCTTAGGCTTAACGGTAATTTGTGAGCGCGAAGATCCGCGCGATGCCTTTGTTTCTAATAACTACACCCATTTAGAGCAGTTGCCTGCGGGTGCGGTAGTGGGTACCGCCAGCTTGCGCCGTGAATGCCAAATTCGCGCTCGTTATCCGCATCTAGAAATTAAAGTACTGCGCGGCAACGTACAAACCCGTTTGCGCAAACTCGATGACGGCGAATACGATGCCATTATCTTGGCGGCCGCCGGCCTGAAGCGCTTAGAGCTTGAAGACCGCATTGCCGGCTTAATGAGCCCAGAAGACAGCTTACCCGCCAATGGCCAAGGTGCCGTGGGTATTGAATGCCGCGTTGATGACGCCGAATTACTCGCATTATTGGCGCCATTAGATCATTACGAAAGCCGCCTGCGCGTAGAAGCGGAGCGCGCCATGAATAAAGGCTTAATGGGTGGTTGCCAAGTGCCGATTGGTGCATATGCAGAACTGCAAGGTGACCAGCTGTGGTTGCGCGGTTTAGTCGGCCGCCCCGATGGCAGCGAAGTGATTTATGAAGAAATGACAGGCCCAGCCACCCAAGGTAAAGAAATGGGTGCCGAAATGGCCAAGCGTTTACTCGCCCGTGGTGCCGATAAAATATTAGCCGAGGTAGTTGAGTCATGATCCCGTTGGTGGTGCGCCCCGAGCCTCAGGCCAGTAGTTTAAGCCAGGCTTTGCTTGCGGCCGGCCACCAACCGGTGACCAGCCCTTTGCTCAGTTTTGTGGACGGTAATGAGCTTGACCGCCTGCCCGAATTACTGAGTCCGCTATCAAGCCAAGATTATGTGATAGCGGTCAGCGTACAAGCGGTAAACTTTACGCATACTGCCTTACAGAGCAAAGGCTTAGCCTGGCCTAAGGCCCACTATATTGCGGTAGGAGAAGCCACCGGCAATGCCTTTGCCGCCGTGGGCATATTAGACGCTGCAGTGCCAGACGATCCGCGCTCTGAGGGCATTATTGCCTTGCCTGGTTTAGATGAGTTAACGGAGCGGCGCGTAGTTATTTTACGCGGTAACGGTGGCCGCCATATGATAGCGCCCACCTTGACTGGACGCGGGGCGAGGGTCGATTATTGTGAAGTATATCGGCGCCAATACCGCAGTGATCCCGCTGGAGAGTTAGTGAAAAGCTGGCAGAGCCAAGGCGTGGACAGTATTATCATCACCAGTGGTGGTTTATTAAGCCATATTGTGCAATTGGCAACGGCCAGCGCAAAGGACTGGCTGCTAAGCCGTTTATTGATTGTGCCCAGCATACGCGTAGTAGAAGAAGCCAAGGAGCTGGGCTTCACTCAGATCATAAATGCAGAAGGTGCATCCAATCAGGCTCTGATTGCCGCTCTGGATGAGAGGAACCCCAATGACAGACAAGACTGATAACAAGCAACAGCATAATAATACGGCGACCGGTGAGCAACAATCTGCTAACCAAAAACCCGCTGACCTACACAAGACGCCACTGACGGCAGCGGTCAGCAAAGGTGCCAGCGCGCCTGCGATGGCCCCCGCAAACACTACCGACAGCGGCAAAGCACAACCTACCACCGCTACCGATGCCAAAGCGGACGCAGTCAAGCCGGAGCCTACATTGAGCACCACTAGTGCGGGCTCAACGAGCGGCTCAAAACCTGCAGACGCTAAGCTCAGTAAAAACGAAACCGCCAGCAACACGGCTCACGCTAAAAGCACCGCCGGCGCTACGGCTCCGCCACCGCCGCCCGTTGAGCCTGCGCAGCCTAAAAGCTCAAACGCAGGCAAGGTGTTGGCCATTATCGCCATTATTATTGCCATCTTGTTAGCCGCCATTTTGTATTGGCATGGCCATAATCAAGCCCTCGCCCAAGCCGAGCAGGTCAAGCAATTACAGCAGCAGTTGCAACAGCAACAGCAGCAAGTACAAGACGCACTTAGCGCTGCCGAAGGTAAACAGGCCAAGCAATTAGCCAGTGTGACCAGCCAGCAAGATGGCGTGAATGAGCAGCTCGAAGGCTTATCCCGTAAAATTTTAGACTTAGACACCAAGCGCCCTAACGACTGGATGCTGGCCGAAGCCGAGTATTTAGTACGCATGGCGGGTCGTAAATTGTGGTTAGAACAAGACGGTGTGTCTGCCGCCATGATGCTGGCCAATGCGGACGAGCGCTTAGCGGCCGTGAACGACCCCAGCCTAGCGCCGGTACGCCGCGCATTAGCAGAAGACATTGCCGCCATTAAATCGGTACCGAAAGTCGACCGCGAAGGCCTAGTTATCAAGCTCAATAGCATCAGCAATCAAGTGGATAAGCTGAAGTTAGACGGCGTGATCTTGGCGCAAGCGGCAGAGCCGGACTTTACCGTTTCAGGCTCGGTGAGTGACTGGAAAGAGAACTTAAAGAAAAGCTGGTCAAGCTTCAGTGATGATTTTGTCACCGTGCGCCGCCGCGATGGCAAGGTAGATGCACTGTTATCACCGCAGCAGCATTGGTACTTAAGCGAGAACCTCAAAGGCACGCTGTTACAAGCACAGCTGGCGATCTATCGTGATCAGCAAGAAATCTATGACAGTGCGCTTGAGCAAGCTGGCGACTGGTTAACTACCTACTTTGCTGATGACAGCGTGCGTCAATTTATGCTGGAGCAAATCGAGCAGTTACGCGGTCAACAAATCAAAGTCGAATATCCACAGCAGTTTAGTGCTCAAGATAACTTGAAGCAGCTGTTGGATGACAGATTACAACGCCTGTTAACTGGCCAGTAAGGGGAAGTCCATGATACGTCTTGCGATTATCATCGCCATCCTGGCCGCCGGCCTCATTATTGGGCCTAACATTAGCGGTCAGCAAGGCTATGCACTGTTAGCGGTGGGTAATTACACCATTGAAACCACGGCCACGGTATTTTTAGTGGGCATAGTGCTGTTTTATATGCTGCTGCTGTTTATTGAATGGCTGCTGGGCCGCATTTTTGGCTTAGGCCATAAAACCCGCAGCTGGTTTGTAGGTCGCCGCCGCCGTAAGGCGCTGAACTACACCCAAAGCGGCATGCAAGCCTTGGTAGCTGAAGACTATGCGGTAGCGGAAAAAATGCTGCTCAAAGGCGCGAAGGGTAATGATTTAGCACTGCTTAACTACCTCAATGCTGCTACTGCCGCTCAGGCATTGGGTCATGACACTAAGCGCGATGATTATCTGCGTTTAGCGCAGCAGCATAACCCCGGTGCCGGTTTAGCGGTGGGCTTAACGCAAACCCGCTTGCAGTATCAAGAAGGCCAATTTGAATTAGCCTTGGCCGGTGTACAGCAGTTAAACCAAGAATATGGCAGCCATCCGGCGCTACTTAAGTTGCAAAAAGACGTGTATTTAGCGACCGGCCAATGGCCTGAGCTGATGACCACGCTGGATGCGTTAGCCAGCCAAGGGTTGATTGAAGCGAGTGAGCAGCAAGCGCTCAAGCAACAGGCTTACGCGGGCTGGTTTGATAACGTGGCCAATACCGAAGGCAGTGCCGGCTTAATTAACTTGTGGCAAGGTCTCTCGCGTAAAGAGAAGTATCAAGCGGATATTTTGGTGCCTTTGTGTGAGCGGTTAATTGCTTTGAAAGCCCATCAAGAAGCGCAGCAGTTATTGTTAGAAGGCATCAATAAAGAGTCAGACCCTCGACTCTTAGCATGCATGACGCAGTTACAGCTAAGCGACTATCATCCGTTGCTGACTAACCTTGAGAAAAAGGCCAAGAAGCAATCTTCTGCCCAATTACACTCGGCCTTAGGCCAGTTGTACTTGAAAGATGATAAGCCTAAGCAGGCCGAGCAACACTTGCAGCAAGCCATCAGTTTGCAGCCTACACCTGCTGATTACATCTTACTGGCGGGCTTAGCCGAGCAACGTGAAGAGGTCAGCCAAGCTAACGATTACTATCGCCGAAGCCTAGCACTCGGCACAGCCGTTGCTGTAGTGTCAGAAAAACAGGTTCCTGAAGATAAGGTGACAGCAGTAGCAGCTGCACACTAAAAGTAGTGATCACTAGAGACGAAAAAGGAGCCGCAAGGCTCCTTTTTATTTTAGTGTGGTTAAGAGTTAGAACCCACACCAAACCCAGACCTTAAAAATCTTCGCAACGGAATCCGCGGAACCCACGGAAAAATAGAGAATAAATCTGAAAATGTTAATGGGTAATGCCCAAAGAGGGGGTCTGTAGGGTCGATTTCAATCGACCAAAAAGTTTGGCACGGCACAAAAAATAAACGGATCCAAAAACGGTCGAATAAATTCGACCCTACAAAAACCAGGCTACCCTGCGGATTTCGTGGCGAGAAATATTTAGTATTTGATATTATATTGTTTGGCTCTTAGCCAACAAAAAAGGAGCCTTGCGGCTCCTTTATCTAATCTTGTTCAACTGGTGATTAATCTTTGTATAACTTGATAAGCGTTGCTGGGTCGCGCTCTAAGAAGCCTTTGCTGCCGTGTTGACGCATTAATTGTGCTGCCAAGCCAGACATAGGCACGGCGGTGCCTTCGAGCTTGCTTTGGCTAACGGCCATATCTAAGTCTTTTAGCAGCGTGCGTACATGCCACTTAGGATCGGGATCTGACTCAGCGGCCATTAACGGGCCTGTGATCTGCATCGGCTTAGAGTCGGCAAAACCGCCAGCTAGCGCTTCAGGAATCTTATCCGCTGCCACGCCGCAAGCCTTGGCTAATGCCATCATCTCCGCCAACACCATTAAGTTACAGCCCACTATCATCTGATTACAGACTTTAGTGACTTGGCCGGCACCGACTGGCCCCATGTGGGTGGAGCGCTGTGATAACGGCGCTAAAATTGGCTGAATACGCGCGATATCTGCCGCCTCACCGCCACACATAATGGCTAGCGTGCCTTGTTCGGCACCCACTACACCACCAGAAACCGGAGAGTCTACCCAATTCATGCCGCAGGCGTCTTTTAGCTTGGCGGCAAACTCGCGAGTAGCGGTCGGGTCTGAACTAGAAAAATCCACTAACAGCTGATCAGCGCGGCCCTTTTCGACGACACCACCAGCACCAAATACCACCGTCTCTACCACTTCGGTGTTAGCCACGCACAGCAAGATAACATCCACCTGCTCAACCAGCTCAGTGATAGAGTTAGCGACGGTTGCGCCAGCGGCTTTCACCTCGGCTAACTTATCGGCACTGCGGTTCCAGACTGTAACCGCGAAACCAGCCGCTAATAACCGCTGGGTCATGGGATTGCCCATTAAGCCAATACCAATAAATCCTAGTTTCATGATAAGTGCTCCTTATTCGGCATATATTTACGCTGGAAATAGCAAAATCCACTATGTGTAGCAAAACATAACCAACACGCCAGTACAAACGGCATGGTTAACATCGGCAAGCCAGTTTTCAGCATTAAGGCGGTCATTAAACCAGCGAGTACGGCGGCCGCTATGCTCCAACCGGGCTTAAACTGATGCCAAAACATGGCAATAGCCGCTAATACACCGTTATAACCGGTCAGACCAAAGTTAATATAATCGGGATTGATTAACAGAAAAGTGGCGGTACCACTGGCAATAACAGCACCCACAAAGGCCCAGCCTAGCATGCCTATGCCGGCCAGCAATAAGGCCGCGCACACCATAATGGCCGGCACCGTATCCGGTAAAAATATCACTTGGCCGATGGCAGATAGTGAAAACTCATAATCGCTGGGCACTTCATCGGCTAAGCGTTGGCCGTTCCAATATAACCAAGGCAAAATCAATAGGTTAAAAGGAAGGGTGTAACAAGAAATCTTAAATCTCTTGATCCAAAACGCATACATTAAGCATGAGAGTCCGCCCAACACAACAGAAGCTACCAATACCCACAAGCTGGGCGGTGCGAACAACGCCAGTGATAAGCCCACCAAAGCCGCATTGAAGCCGTAGCAACCTTCCGCTTGCAATACAGGATTAAACTTAAGCAGCTGGGCCAGCAACACGGCACTAAAAGTGGCGATCAGCATTGAGAGCCCCATAAAAGGAGCCGTCCACAACACACCTAGCGTAATCAATAAACCGGATAATCGACGATTAACAAAATAGATCTGACTAATAGAAGCCAGCAAGGCAGACAACAGAGCCATGACTTGGAAACCCTGAAGAGAAGTTAAGAAACGAGTCAAAGTAGAACAGTAATCGGTCCTTTTTTCAACAAAAAAATGTATACAATGTTAATGGAGTGTAATGGATAACCGTGAGGGGTGAAGTGTAAAGGGTGAGGAGAAAGAGACCAGAGCACGCTCGTCTCAGGTTTACTCTTCACGCCTCACCCTTCACTGTCATTGCAAATTAGTGTGCCAAGAAGAACTCGTAGGCTGCATCTTCTGTTACATCATCCCAACGATAACCTAACTCCACCAAGTACTGTTCGAAGTAAGACAACTCCGCATCCGGCAGCTCAAACGCACAGAGCACACGGCCAAACTCAGCTCCTTGGTTACGATAGTGAAACAGGCTAATGTTCCAACGCGTGCCTAAGGTGTTTAAGAAGCGCATTAAGGCACCAGGCTGCTCAGGAAAACGAAAGCTATATAAGCGCTCATGCAAGGCTTTAGGCGGGCGACCACCCACCATATAACGCACATGAGATTTAGCTAAATCGTTGTCCGTCATATTGGCCACTTGATAGCCCGACTGCTCTAGCTCCATAATGATCTGGGTTAACTCGCGATCGCCATCAGTGAGACGCACCGACACTAATACCGCCGCCTTGTTGTCTGATGAATAACGATAGTTAAACTCCGTCACCATACGATTACCCAGCACTTCACAAAAGGCCACAAAGGCACCCTTTCGTTCAGGAATAGTGACCGCCAGCAAACCTTCACGCTTCTCGCCCAGCTCACAACGCTCAGACACGTAACGCAAAGAATGAAAATTCACGTTAGCACCACTTAAGATGGCGGCCATGCGCGCATGGGAATAATCTCCCGCTTGGCTGTATTTTTTCAATCCCGCCAGCGCCAGCGCGCCCGAAGGCTCGGCAATGGCGCGGGTGTCTTCAAAAATATCCTTCACCGCAGCACAGATTTCATCTGAAGTAACGGTGACCACGCCATCTAAATACTGCTGACACAGGCGAAAGGTTTCCGTGCCCATGCGCTTTACCGCCACACCATCGGCAAAGGTGCTAACGCGGTCTAGGGTGACAATTTCACCGGCTTTCAGCGCTGCATTCAAACAAGCAGAGCCTTCGGCTTCTACGCCGATTACCTTCACCTGTGGCAATAGCTGTTTAATATACACAGCCACGCCTGCCGCCAAACCACCGCCACCCACCGGCACAAAAACGTGAGTTAAGCGGGTGTCTTGCTCCAGTAATTCTCGGCCTATGGTGCCTTGGCCGGCAATCACATCCGGATCGTCAAACGGCGGGATCAGTGTCAGCTGATGCTCTTCAGCCAGCTCTAAGCAACGGGCATAAGCTTCATCGAAGTTATTACCGTGCAAAATCACCTTACCGCCAAAACCGCGTACCGAATCTATCTTAATATCCGGTGTCACGACCGGCATCACTATGGTGGCTTTAATGCCAAGCTTGGCAGCAGACAGCGCCACCCCTTGGGCATGATTGCCGGCCGAGGCGGCAATCACCCCGGCTTGCAGTTGCTCAGGGCTTAACTGCGCAATCTTGTTATAAGCACCCCTTAGCTTGAAAGAATGCACGGGCTGCATGTCTTCCCGCTTTAGCGATACCGAGTGGCCTAAACGCTCAGAAATTTTCTTCAGGGGCGTCAAAGGCGTCACCCTTGCGGCCTCATATACCGGAGACAGCAAGATACGACGTAAATACTCGCTCGCAGAGCGTAATGCGGCGGCTTCTTTCAATGCCGGTTGTACCATCTTATCCCCCCAGTTTGCTGATATCGCGTACCGCACCTTTGTCAGCACTGGTCGCCAATGACGCATAAGCGCGTAATGAGAAGGACACTTCACGCTGGCGGTCTACAGGGCGCCAGCCTTGCTCGCCTTTGGCATCCATAGCCGCGCGACGAGTCGCTAACTCGGCATCAGACACATCCAGTATTATGCTGCGGCCCGGAATATCGATATCGATGATGTCGCCGTTTTCTACTAGGCCAATAGTACCGCCACTGCCGGCTTCTGGCGAAACGTGACCGATAGACAAGCCAGAAGTACCACCAGAGAAGCGACCGTCGGTGATCAGCGCACACTTAGTGCCCAAGCCCATCGACTTCAAATAGGTGGTCGGATAGAGCATTTCTTGCATACCCGGCCCGCCTTTCGGGCCTTCGTAGCGAATAACCACTACGTCACCGGCTTTCACTTGACCGCCCAAGATGCCTTCTACTGCGCTGTCTTGGCACTCATAGATGCGCGCCGGACCACGGAATACTAAGTTATCGTCGGACACGCCGGCGGTCTTCACAATACAACCGTCAACGGCCAAGTTACCAGACAGTACGGCCAAGCCGCCTTCTAAACTGTAAGCGTGCTCTAGGCTGCGGATACAACCTTCGGCGCGGTCATCATCCAGTGTGGGCCAGCGGCAATCTTGGCTGAAGGCTTTAACGGTACGAATACCAGCCGGACCGGCGCGGAACATGGTTTTTACCGCTTCGTCTTCGGTGACCATAATGTCGTACTTGGCTAACTGTTCAGCCAAGGTCATGCCCATTACCGTTGGCAGTTCGGTGTGCAGTAAACCGGCACGGGCCAGCTCACCCAAAATACCCATAACACCACCGGCACGGTGCACGTCTTCCATATGATATTTAGGGGTAGAAGGTGCCACTTTACACAGCTGCGGTACTTTACGAGATAGCTGGTCGATATCGGCCATGGTGAAATCTACGCCTGCTTCATGCGCGGCGGCCAGCAGGTGCAGTACGGTGTTGGTCGAACCACCCATGGCCACGTCTAATACCATGGCGTTTTCAAAGGCGGCTTTAGTAGCAATGCTCCGCGGTAAAGCAGAGGCGTCGTCTTGCTCGTAGTAGCGCTTAGTCAACTCAACGATACGATGACCAGCAGACTTAAATAACTGCTCGCGATCCGCGTGGGTGGCCAGCAAAGAGCCGTTAGCAGGCTGAGATAAACCCAGTGCTTCGGTTAAGCAGTTCATGGAGTTGGCAGTAAACATGCCAGAACAAGAGCCGCAAGTAGGGCAAGCGCTACGCTCAGTTTGCTCACTTTGAGCATCACTCACGGTGGGATCGGCGCCTTGGATCATGGCATCAACCAAGTCGAGCTTGATGATTTGATCAGACAGCTTGGTCTTACCCGCTTCCATCGGGCCACCGGAGACGAAGATCACCGGAATATTCACCCGCAATGCTGCCATCAGCATGCCGGGAGTGATCTTGTCACAGTTAGAAATACACACCATGGCATCGGCACAGTGGGCATTAACCATATATTCCACAGAATCGGCGATCAGGTCACGGCTAGGCAAGCTGTACAGCATGCCGCCGTGGCCCATGGCGATGCCATCATCGACAGCTATAGTGTTGAATTCTTTAGCAACACCGCCGGCTGCTTCTATTTCCCGCGCCACTAATTGGCCCATGTCTTTGAGGTGCACGTGGCCCGGTACAAACTGGGTAAAGGAGTTCACTACCGCAATAATGGGTTTGCCGAAATCTTCTTCGGTCATGCCTGTTGCACGCCACAGGGCGCGAGCACCGGCCATATTACGGCCGTGAGTAGTGGTGGCGGAACGATACTTTGGCATTCTTAATATTCCTAACAATGTGAGTAATACAGGCGCCATCTACTAGGCGACGCCTATCTCTAAAATTTAAAATATAGCGAGCAGCTGTAAGCCTGAAACTAAAGACTGACAGCGGCCGTTTTTCTTAGCTTGGCGCTATATTTAAGCTATTTTCTTGAGCGCTTGCGCTTCTTCTAACACTTGGACCAAGGTCACATCTAACAGTTTTTCTAACTGGCGGCTGAGTAATTCTACAGCGCGCTCGCTCTCAACCAGCATATTAATGACGAGATTCGCGCCTTGGGTAGTCATATCCATCTGAGCAACGCGAAAGCCGCGGTGACGAGTCAGGCGCAATACTCTTTCGAGTACTTCAGGGCGAAACTGGGCAGTTACCTGCAACTGATATTGGTTCATACTTACTTCTCCATCATCTGGTCATTAGGAACGCCGGGCGGCACCAAGGGCCAAACGTTTTCTTGCTCAGAAATTCGCACATGCAATAAATAGGCGCTATCGGCCGCCAGCATGCGTTGTATGGCAGGCTCTACGTCTGCTTTACAGGTAATGGTTTCACCCGGAATTTCAAAGGCGGCCGCCATGGCCACAAAATCCGGGTTATCGGTTAAAATGGTTTCACTATAACGCCCATCGAAGAACAATTCTTGCCACTGGCGCACCATGCCTAAGCGCTGGTTATCGAGTAACACCATTTTCACCGGCAATTGCGCACGCTTCAATGTGCCCAGCTCTTGTACGTTCATCATAAAAGAACCATCGCCAGACACCAATACCGACTGGTCTTGAGGGCGAGCCAACTTAGCACCAATAGCAGCAGGCAAACCAAAACCCATGGTGCCAAGGCCTGAGCTACTCAGGTGATTACGCGGGCTGGTAAAACGCATATGTTGCGCCACCCACATTTGGTGCTGGCCTACGTCACAGCTGACCATGGCGCTGTCGTCCAAGGCGGCACTCAACTGGCTTAACATCAAGGGGGCATAAATGGCCGTACCAGGATGATCGTAGCGCCACGCATGCTCAGCTTTAAGGGCCTGACAGTGCTCGCGCCATGGGTCTATGGCAAGTTTATCGGCGCTTATTTTAGCATTCGCCAGCAAAGGGAGCACAGTAGCAAGCTCGGCATTAATACTGACTTGAGCGTGGCGCACCTTACCAAACTCAGAGGCGTCTTTATCAAGGTGGATAACCTTGGCATTCACCGCAAAAGCGTCCAGTTTGCCAGTTACGCGGTCGTCGAAACGGGCGCCCACCACTAACAGCAGATCACTCTGTTGAACAGCCAGATTGGCGGCTTTTGTTCCGTGCATGCCCAGCATGCCTAAAAATAGTTCGTCATCGGGATCCAGAGTGCCGATGCCCTTCAGCGTAGTCACCATAGGAATCTCTGTACGCTTAGCAAAAGCACGCAATTCTGCCACGGCATTTGCCATGCCCACACCGCCGCCTACGTACAAAATAGGCTGCTTGGCATTGGCCAATAACTGCTGTGCCTCGGCCAGTGCTTGCGCGTCTAAGGGGTTCGGATCGGTATTGAAAACCGGCGTGGTTTTAGGCTCAACTAAAGCTACTTGGATATTTTTTGGCACATCAATGAGTACAGGACCCGGGCGACCGGAGCGCGCCACCTCAAATGCCTCGGCAATAATGGCACCTAAGTCTTCCACATTTTCCACTAAGTAAGAGTGCTTAGTGCACGACAGTGACATGCCCAGCACGTCCACTTCTTGGAAGGCATCAGTACCAATGGCCGACATCGGCACTTGGCCGGTAATGGCCACCAGAGGGATAGAATCGAGCATGGCATCGGCCAGACCGGTGATCAGGTTAGTGGCGCCAGGGCCTGAGGTGGCCATACACACACCTACCTGACCACTGGCTCTGGCATAACCCACAGCTGCCAACGCGGCTGCCTGCTCATGGCGGCACAACAGATGGTCTACACCACCATCATACAAGGCGTCATAAAGCGGCATAATAGCGCCGCCGGGGTAACCGAAGATTTGGGTGACTCCCTGCTGTTTTAAGGTTTGAACGATATACTGTGCGCCATTCATCTTATTACTGTCCATCTGTTAGTACCAAAGCCGGTTAAAAAAAAACCCCCGAGCAATGTGCTCGGGGGTTTTACGTTTCGTCTGTCGGTGAAATTATTTTTCGTCAGACCAAAGTACCCCGAGCGGAGATATAATAATCACCACTAGGACCACAATAATGTTGACGAAATAGTCTAATAAATTCATCTCACCGTTCTCTCAATAGGGTGCTGAGCCAGAACCATCTACTCAAGCTGGCCTATAGAACTAGCATGATGAACTAGACTAAACAAGACTTTCTTGATCTATAAACCTAAATGAGTCACTTAACAGCAAGGGAAAAGCTAGTTAAAAAAACTGCAAATATTTAATTATCAAAAACAAAATATCAGGGAGACTAGGATGTCACTCGCCGTAGTTTTTGCTCGCGCCAGTTTAGGTGTGGCCGCACCCTTAGTGACAGTGGAAGCTCACCTTGCTAATGGCTTACCCGCCTTTAATATTGTTGGTTTACCTGAAACTACGGTCAAAGAAGCCAGAGACAGAGTACGTAGTGCGCTATTAAACTCTGGCTTTGAGTTCCCAGCTAGGCGTATTACCGTCAATCTGGCACCGGCAGATTTACCCAAAGAAGGCGGTCGTTTCGACTTACCCATCGCCATGGCAGTTTTAGCCGCCTCAGGGCAAATCCCCATCGCCAATCTAGATAAGTTGGAATTCTTAGGCGAGCTCGCCCTCACTGGTGCTCTAAGGCCAATAAAGGGCGCTTTGCCGGCCGTATTAGCGGCGCGCGATAGCCAACGCTTCATCATATTGCCCGAAGATAACGGCGCTGAAGCAGGCATGATCCAACCGAGCCCTGCAAGGCTGGCCAGCCATCTGTTAACCATCACCGCTTGGTTACGCCAAGAAGCTGAGCTAATCACTCCCAGCGCCATCGAGGAGCAAGAACCAGAGCAGATAAGCGACTTGTGTGACGTGATCGGCCAAGAAGGCGGTAAACGCGCCCTAGAAATAGCCGCCGCCGGTCAGCACAACTTATTGCTCTTGGGCCCACCCGGTACCGGTAAAAGTATGCTGGCTAGCCGTCTACCCGGTTTATTGCCCGCCATGAATGAAGAGGAGGCCCTAGAAATCGCCGCCATTCGCTCTATTTGTGGCGAAAACCTGGAGCCACACACTTGGCGGTTACGCGCCTTTCGCCAACCTCATCATTCTTCCTCTGCCGTCGCCTTAGTCGGCGGTGGCAGTTTTCCTCGGCCCGGAGAAATTTCACTGGCTCATAATGGAGTATTATTTTTAGATGAACTCACCGAATTTGAACGCCGGGTGTTGGATGCTTTGCGCGAGCCCCTCGAAACCCATGTAATTTCGATTGCCCGCGCCGCCCGCAGTGTGACTTTTCCTGCCTGTTTTCAACTTATCGCCGCCATGAACCCTAGCCCCTGCGGCCATTATCAAGACGGCTACAGCCGCAGCTCACCGGAGCAAATACTGCGCTACCTCAATAAAATATCTGGCCCCTTCTTAGACCGCTTTGATTTATCGGTAGAGGTGTCTTTACTGCCCCCCGGCGAACTGAGCAGGCCCAGAGCTAAAGCTGAGTCGTCTACTGAAATTCGCAAACGGGTACTGGCCGCTCGTGAACGACAGCTACTGCGCGCCGGCAAAACTAACGCCAGATTAAGTGCCGCAGAATTAGAGCGCTATTGCCCACTCAACCAAGCGGATGCTGAGTTTCTAGAACAAGCGCTGCATCGTATGAAACTCTCTATCCGCGCCTGGCATAAGCTAATCCGCGTAGCGCGCACCATAGCCGACTTAGAACATAAAACAGACATTAACCGCCAACACTTAATTGAAGCACTGGGTTATCGCGCCATGGACCGACTCATACAGCAGCTGCAGTTTTAAACTGCTATAACTAAAGAGGTGGCACAAATAATAATAAGGAGTTAATTATGAAAAGTGCAAAGGAGTTTGCAGTTTGGTTGCACGAGCGCTTTAAGAACGTGCCCGAGGGCGTCTACTTAACGAGAGACGACATCACTACCTTATCTAACCGACAACATTTTAACCAAGAGTTTGTGACTGATATTCATTATGAATTAACCCTGAAAGGAATGGGCTTTGTATCAGGCGCAAGCCGAGATAAGTTCTACTTATTCCAGCTACCCACTCTGCACTGGCAACAACAAGATAAGCATTATCAAGAAGATACGTTTCATAACGTACACTCTATTAATAAAAAGCAGGCTTAATAAAGCCATTAAAAAAGCCCATGATAGTACATATCATGGGCTGATTACTTTACTTAACTAATAAACCTTAATCTTTAGCAAGTAAGTATTCTACTACTTGATAAAAACGCTCTTCTGAACCAATCTCGCTCATATCAAGCTCATATTTATCTTTTACGATCACAGTGGGTGTGCTGCGGATATCAAAGCGTTGCGTAGCTTTATCGTATTGGCCAATCATGCCATTTAGCACGAAGCTATTAACCACGCTATCAAACTTTTCCGCTGCAATATCATTAGCTACAAATAAGGCTTTAATATCCTTAAGGTTATTAGGCTTTTTCTTTGCGCGGATCATCGCATCAAACAGCACAGGCGCTATTTTATCTTCTGCTTTCAATAATGCAGCCGCGCCATGCGCACGCTGCAAGACAGGGCCCATGTCCCCACCCAAGAACGCAACGGGGATCTTTTTCAATTGCATATCAGGAATACGCGCTTCAAGCTTAGCCATTAACGGCTCAAAGCTATCGCAATGAGGGCAAACATAAGAGAAGAACTCCGATACCACAGGCTCATTACTGGCCACTTCTTGTACTACTTTATACTCAACGCCTTCTTTAAAATCATTAGCCGCATTCGCTAAAGGAGCCATCAGTAAGGCACACACGATAAAAATATACTTTTTCATAGTTAATCCCATTTAATAAAAGCTGCTTCAAGTTAAGTAACTAGTTCCACGAGGTCAAGGATAATGGTGGTGCGGCGAGCAGTTGTAATTGTTCGTCGAGCACGCGAAGCTGCTGCTGCCAATAGTCTGGGGTATTAAACCACGGGAAATTAGCAGGAAAAGCCGGATCAGACCAACGCGCAGCCAACCAGGCCATATAGTTAACCATGCGCATCGCCCGCAACGGCTCAATCAACGCCAATTCACTACTGTCAAACTCTCGCACGCTTTCATAGCCCGCCAGTAGCGTATCCAGCTGCATCAGTTGCTCTTGGCGGCTACCACTGAGCATCATCCACAGATCTTGCACTGCAGGTCCGGTGCGGCAGTCATCGAAGTCCAATAGCCAAGGCCCATCATGCCACAAAATATTGCTGGCATGGCAGTCACAGTGCAAGCTGAGTTGCTGCTTAGGTTGGTATAAAACACAAGTGCGAGCAATCAATGCATCTAAGCGCTTAAAAAATTCTTCTTTTAACTTCGCCGGGATCTGGGCTTCCGTCACCAACACCTTACGAGCACGCAACAAATAATCGTCGGTGCTTAATGTTGGTCGGTGCACCAATGGAAAGGTTGCACCTACTTGATGTAGCCGGCCCAATTGCTCGCCCAGTGCTTCTAGTTGATCTAAGTTATCGGCTTCAAACTGGCGTCCCGCCACCGCCGGCCACACCGCAAACAACATATCGTTAAAAACAAACACGCTCTGCTGGTCACGGACTAAAGGCAAGGCCACCCGCACCTTTGCCTTGGCCAAGGCGAACAGAAAGTTATGTTCTTCTTGGATCTGTGCTCGGCTCCAGCGACCCGGTCGATAGAACTTAGCCACCAAGGCACCATCTTGATCGCTTTTAAAACGATAGACGCGGTTTTCGTAGCTATTTAAGGCCATCAGACCAGAGTCTACATGAAGACCAATACTCATCATGGCATCGACTATCGCGTCGGGCGTGAGTGCATAATAATTCATAAGGCTCCAAAAAAAAGACCGCAGCTTGAGCGACGGTCTTCACTATTCAGTGACTGAGTTTATCAGTTAAAACGCACTAAAGAACTTACTCTTGTTCCGTAAGGTCGCCTTGCGGTCACCTACTTCTAAACCGGTATGGGTCAGTACAAAAGTGACATCACTCACCGGTGAAGATAACAGGTAAGGGTCGGTCGCTAAGCTAATCGGTAAGCTCAATATTTCACCGCCACGCACTGTTACTTCTTTAGGACCAATCCAAGTCACGTCCTCCAAGCCTTCCACGTCCAAGCGATAGACTTGCGCATCTAAGGTCTTGTTCATGATCTTCATGGTGTAGGTGTTTTCGATTAAGCCTTCACTGGTTTCGCGATACAGCTGGTTACGGTCACGAATTATCTCTATACCCATCGGCATTATGCTGGAGGCCATATAAATAAATACCGCCGTCATCACTGTGATAACGATGCCATAACCAATTAGTTTAGGTCGCGCCACATGGGTCACACCATGCTGTAATTTATGCTCAGTGGTATAGCTAATAAGACCACGCTCATAGCCCATGCGATCCATGGTTTGATCGCAAGCATCCACACAGGCACCGCAGTTAATACACTCGTATTGCAGACCATCGCGAATATCAATGCCGGCCGGGCAAACCTGCACGCACAAGTTACAATCGATGCAATCACCCAAGCCCAATTCTTTGGGGTCGGCCTTGCGCGGGCGCGGCCCTCTTGCTTCACCGCGTTCAACATCATAACTGACCGTAAAGGTGTCTTTATCGAACATAGCGGACTGAAAGCGCGAATAAGGGCAGATATGCGTACACATAATGGTACGCATCCAGCCCGCATTGCCGTAGGTACAAAAAGCAAAGAACAGCACCCAAAACCCAACCCAAAAACTAGTAGAAAAGGTGACTAGCTCTAACGCCAATTCTTTGGCAGGAACAAAAAAGGCAATAAACGTAAAACCGGTGAGCAGTGATACCGCCAGCCAAGCCACATGTTTAGCTGTTTTACGCCAGATTTTATTAAAACTCCAAGGTGCTTTATCTAAAGCTCGGCGTTTATTAGCAGTGCCTTCGAGTTTTTCTTCAAACCAAATGAAAATAAAGGTCCACACGGTTTGCGGACATACATAACCGCACCATACTCGGCCTAAAAAGGTGGTCACAAAAAACAAAGCGACGGCAGAGACCATTAGCAGCAAAGCGAGCAAGGTAAGATCTTGTGGCCAGATGGTGGCGGCAAAGATCTGAAAGCGTTGTTGTTCTACATCAAATAACAGCGCCTGACGGCCATTCCAAGTCATCCAAGGGGCTGCGACGAAGAGTAACATCAACACCCAGCCTAGATATTTGCGTAGTCTCTGCCATTGTCCTTTTTGCGCTCGAACATAGATATGACCGTCGTCTGTGGGCCGGTGCGAACGCACAGCCGGAGTGACGTCTTTAACGTCTATTTGATTCTGTTTATTGTTCATTTCGCTCACATTGTTATTCTGACTGCTTACGAATAAGTTATCTGCCTAACAAAATTAAACCATTGTTAATACTAACAAAAGTTAACATGCAGATAAAATACCAGTTATTACCTATTCTGCAGTAAAGCACCCAATAAAAAGGTGATCTTGATCACTCTTTCTACCCTCAAGACTCGTCCTTGTCGTCCATCGTACCATGATATGTATTGTCACAATCAAACACCATGACAGCGATCATCAAATACCGCCCAGTGCGAATGTTAAAAGAAAATTTGAGAAGGGTTAGGACTGTGAGGCGTGAGGCGTGAGGCGTGAGGCGTGAGGCGTGAGGCGTGAGGCAAAAGTCTGAACGTCCACCATCCAGAAAGCAAAAAGCCCAGCTCTTAGAGCTGGGCTTAGTAATAAGTGTTTGATTGTGACCTACTTTCACATGGCAGCTGCCACACTATCATCGGCGCGGATGCGTTTCACTTCTGAGTTCGGCATGGGATCAGGTGGTTCCACAACGCTATGGCAATCAAACAAAACTGTTTTTATAACTGGTGCTGATACCCGGATTCGAACTGGGGACCTCACCCTTACCAAGGGTGCGCTCTACCAACTGAGCTATATCAGCTAAATGAGTTGCCTGGCAGTGACCTACTTTCACATGGCAGCTGCCACACTATCATCGGCGCGGCTGCGTTTCACTACTGAGTTCGGCATGGGATCAGGTGGTTCCACAGCGCTATGGCCGCCAGGCATAAATTGTAATCTGGAAAGCTGGTTTGTAGTTGTCGTACTGTTTAAGCACGCTAACTTGAATAATTTGTTTGTTCTTGACCGCAAGGTCTCACACTTCTTGGGTGTTGTATGGTTAAGCCGCACGGGTAATTAGTATTGGTTAGCTCAATGCATCGCTGCACTTACACACCCAACCTATCAACGTTGTAGTCTCCAACGGCCCTTTAGAGGGCGTAAAGCCCTAGGGATGACTCATCTTGAGGCTCGCTTCCCGCTTAGATGCTTTCAGCGGTTATCGATTCCGAACGTAGCTACCGGGCAATGCATCTGGCGATACAACCCGAACACCAGGGGTTCGTCCACTCCGGTCCTCTCGTACTAGGAGCAGCTCCTCTCAATCATCCAACGCCCACGGCAGATAGGGACCGAACTGTCTCACGACGTTCTGAACCCAGCTCGCGTACCACTTTAAATGGCGAACAGCCATACCCTTGGGACCGACTTCAGCCCCAGGATGTGATGAGCCGACATCGAGGTGCCAAACACCGCCGTCGATATGAACTCTTGGGCGGTATCAGCCTGTTATCCCCGGAGTACCTTTTATCCGTTGAGCGATGGCCCTTCCATACAGAACCACCGGATCACTATGACCTACTTTCGTATCTGCTCGACCTGTCCGTCTCGCAGTTAAGCTGGCTTATGCCATTGCACTAACCGTACGATGTCCGACCGTACTTAGCCAACCTTCGTGCTCCTCCGTTACTCTTTAGGAGGAGACCGCCCCAGTCAAACTACCCACCAGGCACTGTCCGCAACCCCGATAAGGGGCCTACGTTAGAACATCAGACATACAAGGGTGGTATTTCAAGGATGGCTCCACGACAACTGGCGTCATCGTTTCACAGCCTCCCACCTATCCTACACATGTAGGGCCAATGTTCAGTGCCAAGCTATAGTAAAGGTTCACGGGGTCTTTCCGTCTAGCCGCGGGTATACGGCATCTTCACCGCAAATTCAATTTCACTGAGTCTCGGGTGGAGACAGCGTGGCCATGATTACACCATTCGTGCAGGTCGGAACTTACCCGACAAGGAATTTCGCTACCTTAGGACCGTTATAGTTACGGCCGCCGTTTACTGGGGCTTCAATCAAGAGCTTCACCCGAAGGCTAACCCCATCATTTAACCTTCCAGCACCGGGCAGGTGTCACACCGTATACGTCCTCTTGCGAGTTTGCACAGTGCTGTGTTTTTGATAAACAGTTCCAGCCACCTGGTCACTGCGGCTGAGTCACGCTCCATCCGCAAGGGATTTCACATGCCTCAGCGTACCTTCTCCCGAAGTTACGGTACTATTTTGCCTAGTTCCTTCACCCGAGTTCTCTCAAGCGCCTTAGTATTCTCTACCCGACCACCTGTGTCGGTTTGGGGTACGATTCACGTGTACCTGAAGCTTAGAGGCTTTTCCTGGAAGCGGGGCATCAGTGACTTCACCGCCGTAGCGATTTCGTCTCAGGCCTCAGCATTGTGCGTCCGGATTTACCTAAACACACTGCCTACACCCTTTCACCAGGACAACCAACGCCTGGCCCACTTAGCCTTCTCCGTCCCCCCATCGCAGTACACGTCAGTACGGGAATATTAACCCGTTTCCCATCGACTACGCCTTTCGGCCTCGCCTTAGGGGTCGACTCACCCTGCCCCGATTAACGTTGGACAGGAACCCTTGGTCTTTTGGCGTGGAGGTTTTTCACCCCCATTATCGTTACTCATGTCAGCATTCGCACTTCTGATATCTCCAGCATGCTTCACAACACACCTTCGCAGACTTACAGAACGCTCCCCTACCACGCACTCAATAAAGAGTGCATCCGCGGCTTCGGTGCATAGTTTAGCCCCGTTACATCTTCCGCGCAGGCCGACTCGACCAGTGAGCTATTACGCTTTCTTTAAATGATGGCTGCTTCTAAGCCAACATCCTGGCTGTCTGAGCCTTCCCACTTCGTTTCCCACTTAACTATGACTTTGGGACCTTAGCCGGCGGTCTGGGTTGTTTCCCTCTTCACGATGGACGTTAGCACCCACCGTGTGTCTCCCGGATAGTACTTTGCGGTATTCGGAGTTTGCATAGGGTTGGTAAGTCGGGATGACCCCCTAGCCTAAACAGTGCTCTACCCCCGCAAGTATTCGTCCGAGGCTCTACCTAAATAGATTTCGGGGAGAACCAGCTATCTCCCGGTTTGATTGGCCTTTCACCCCCAACCACAAGTCATCCCCTAATTTTGCAACATTAGTGGGTTCGGTCCTCCAGTTGATGTTACTCAACCTTCAACCTGCTCATGGCTAGATCACCGGGTTTCGGGTCTAATCCTAGCAACTATTCGCCCAGTTAAGACTCGGTTTCCCTACGGCTCCCCTATACGGTTAACCTTGCTACTAAAATTAAGTCGCTGACCCATTATACAAAAGGTACGCAGTCACCCAACAAGTGGGCTTCCACTGCTTGTACGTACACGGTTTCAGGTTCTATTTCACTCCCCTCACAGGGGTTCTTTTCGCCTTTCCCTCACGGTACTGGTTCACTATCGGTCAGTCAGGAGTATTTAGCCTTGGAGGATGGTCCCCCCATATTCAAACAGGATATCACGTGTCCCGTCCTACTCGATTTCACTGTAAATGACGTTTGGTGTACGGGGCTATCACCCACTACGGCTGGTCTTTCCAGGACCATTCCACTACATCATAAACAGCTTAAGGGCTGGTCCCCGTTCGCTCGCCGCTACTAGGGGAATCTCGGTTGATTTCTTTTCCTCGAGGTACTTAGATGTTTCAGTTCCCTCGGTTCGCCTCGTTACACTATGTATTCATGTAACGATACTCTACTAAGTAGAGTGGGTTTCCCCATTCGGACATTACGGACTCAAGCGCTTCTTACCAGCTCATCCGTACTTAACGCAGGTTAGCACGTCCTTCATCGCCTCTGACTGCCAAGGCATCCACCGTGTACGCTTAGTCACTTAACCATACAACCCCAAGAAGTGTGTTTTATACGGCTTCATCTTAGTGATTTCTTCGTTGCGGCTTTCACTCGTGCTATCACATAGAAAACTATGCTCAAGCACTCATTCAAGACCGCGCCTCGAACTCACGTCGATGACGCTCGTCTAAATATATTGCTATATAAAGACAGTATAAAAACAATTCTCTAAGCGGGGTCGTTTGCATCAGTGACTGATGCTTACAACTTATTTCGCCAAGAATTTCTAAGACACTTGCGTATCAAGAACTACAAATTATTTCTATCAGCTTTCCAGATTGTTAAAGAACAGAGTAGTTAAACCCTAAGCGTTAGACTTTAAAAGAAGTTAATCTTTTACAGCGTAATGCTTAGTGTTTGAGCGGCTTTAATGGCGTCCCCAAGGGGATTCGAACCCCTGTTACCGCCGTGAAAGGGCGGTGTCCTAGGCCTCTAGACGATGGGGACTAAAAATCTGTTTGTTGAAGCAAGCTTCAACGATTTTTAGTAAAGGTGAGCGGTGAGCTCCGCGAACCCGATCGACAAGAACAATGATGTCCCTGAGCACCGGCTCGGCACACTTAATCCACAGAAGATGTTCTCTCTGATAGGTATAAGTATGAAACCTTTCCCAAATCGCACATTTACTGATGAAGGCCTGTTTACATGGCGGACTATAGGCAAATCCGCCGCCACGCCTTCATCAAAAGCGCTCTACTCATATATCAAGCAAACTGTGTGAACACTCAACAGCCGTTAAGTTAAGGTAAGGAGGTGATCCAACCCCAGGTTCCCCTAGGGTTACCTTGTTACGACTTCACCCCAGTCGTGAATCACAAAGTGGTAAGCGCCCTCCCGAAGGTTAAGCTACCTACTTCTTTTGCAACCCACTCCCATGGTGTGACGGGCGGTGTGTACAAGGCCCGGGAACGTATTCACCGTGGCATTCTGATCCACGATTACTAGCGATTCCTACTTCATGGAGTCGAGTTGCAGACTCCAATCCGGACTACGACGCGCTTTCTGGGATCCGCTCACCATCGCTGGTTGGCTTCCCTCTGTACGCGCCATTGTAGCACGTGTGTAGCCCTACCCGTAAGGGCCATGATGACTTGACGTCGTCCCCACCTTCCTCCGGTTTATCACCGGCAGTCTCCCTTGAGTTCCCGCCATTACGCGCTGGCAACAAAGGATAAGGGTTGCGCTCGTTGCGGGACTTAACCCAACATCTCACGACACGAGCTGACGACAGCCATGCAGCACCTGTATCAGCGTTCCCGAAGGCACCAATCCATCTCTGGAAAGTTCGCTGTATGTCAAGGGTAGGTAAGGTTCTTCGCGTTGCATCGAATTAAACCACATGCTCCACCGCTTGTGCGGGCCCCCGTCAATTCATTTGAGTTTTAACCTTGCGGCCGTACTCCCCAGGCGGTCAACTTAATGCGTTAGCTCCGAAACCCACGTCACAAGGACACAGACTTCAAGTTGACATCGTTTACAGCGTGGACTACCAGGGTATCTAATCCTGTTTGCTCCCCACGCTTTCGCACATGAGCGTCAGTCTTTGTCCAGGGGGCCGCCTTCGCCACTGGTATTCCTTCCAATCTCTACGCATTTCACCGCTACACTGGAAATTCTACCCCCCTCTACAAGACTCTAGTTTGCCAGTTCCAAATGCAGTTCCCGAGTTGAGCTCGGGGCTTTCACATCTGGCTTAACAAACCGCCTGCGTGCGCTTTACGCCCAGTTATTCCGATTAACGCTTGCACCCCTCGTATTACCGCGGCTGCTGGCACGAAGTTAGCCGGTGCTTCTTCTGTGGTTAACGTCACAGTAACCGGTTATTAACCGCTTACCTTTCCTCACCACTGAAAGTGCTTTACAACCCGAAGGCCTTCTTCACACACGCGGCATGGCTGCATCAGGGTTTCCCCCATTGTGCAATATTCCCCACTGCTGCCTCCCGTAGGAGTCTGGGCCGTGTCTCAGTCCCAGTGTGACTGGTCATCCTCTCAGACCAGTTAGAGATCGTCGCCTTGGTGAGCCATTACCTCACCAACAAGCTAATCTCACTTGGGTTCATCCAATCGCGAAAGGCCCGAAGGTCCCCTCCTTTCCCCCGTAGGGCGTATGCGGTATTAGCCATCGTTTCCAATGGTTATCCCCCACGACTGGGCAGATCCCCAAGCATTACTCACCCGTCCGCCGCTCGTCAGCAAAGTAGCAAGCTACTCTCTGTTACCGCTCGACTTGCATGTGTTAGGCCTGCCGCCAGCGTTCAATCTGAGCCATGATCAAACTCTTCAATTAAAGACTTGATGCTCAATGAATTACTGATATATCTATTACTAGGTACACTTTGCAAGACATTGAAAAACAATATTATTTTGTTCTCAACGTGCTGCTAAGTGCCCACACAGTTTGCTTGATAAATTGTTAAAGAGCGTTGACCGTATCTCAGGTCGGGATGCGTATTCTACGCTTCCCTCAGTGTTCGTCAAGTGTTTGTTCAAACTTAATTTCCGTTCTTACAAACCCTTGTGACCGTGAGCGTGTTGCCCCGTGTCAGTGGTGCGCATTATAGGGAAGGCAGTTTTAAGCGCAAGAGCTTTTTAACGATAAATGACATTTTTGTGTCGTTCGCACAAAATTACGCCACAACGCTTATTTTTAGACCACTTTCTCTTCTATTAGCAGCTCAGGGGCACCAATACGGGTCACCAACAGCTGGTCTATCTTATAGTTGTCTATATCTACCACTTCAAACTTATAACCCGCATGGAGCACAAAGTCGGTGCGCTTGGGGATCTTGCGCAACATATACATCATAAAGCCGGCGATGGTTTCGTAGTTCTCATCATTGGGGAACTCATCTATATCTAGCACTCGCATTACATCTTCTAATGGCGTTGAGCCTTCTACTAACCAAGAGTTGGCATCACGCGCCACTATATGGTCTTCCTGAGACTGCACTAGCTCGCCCATGACGATGCTCATGACATCTTTAAGAGTAATGATGCCGACCACTAGCGCGTACTCGTTCATGATAATGGCGAAATCCTCACCCGCCGTCTTAAAGTGCGCTAACACCTCATACATAGATAAGGTATCGGGAATGATTAACGGCGTGCGTACTATGCCTTCTTTCTTAAGTGTTAAAGGTTGCTCATGTAACACCTGCATCAGTATGTCGCGGGAGTCCACATAGCCAATGACTTTATCTAGGCTATCTTCACACACTAAGAACTTGGCATGAGGATGTTCGGCAATCTTGCCTTTAATGCTGTCTTGGCTTTCTATTAGGGTGAAATAAATCAGACTCTCACGGCCGGTCATGGCCGAGGTGACGGTGCGTGATTCCATATCGAATACGTTTTCAATCAGATGATGCTCTTGCTCTTGCAACACCCCCGCCTGTGCGCCTGCTTCCATCATGGCGATAATGTCTTCTGGCGTGATTTCGTCCTTGCGCATAGTGGGCACTTTAAACAAGCGAAAGAACAGATTTGCTAAACCATTAAAAAACCACACCAAAGGCCTGAGCAGTACCAAGCAAAATGCCATAGGACGCACTACAGAAACGGCGATGCGCTCCGGCGCTATCATGGCTAACCGCTTAGGCATAAGATCGGCAAATAAGATAAAAAGCGACGTCACGACAAAGAAGGACATAAAGAAGGCGGTTTTCTCAATCCAAGCGCCTACAAAGAATGTTTTCAGCAAGTCGGTCAAAAAGGGCGTAAAGGCAGCTTCGCCTAAGATACCGCCTAAGATAGCAACGGCATTTAAGCCGATTTGCACCACAGTAAAGAAATTACCCGGTTGCTCTTGCAGTAGCAGTACCTTAGCGGCGTTAATATCGCCGTCACTGGCCATCATCCTGAGTTTTATCTTGCGAGATGCCGCCAGCGCAATTTCAGATATGGAAAAAAATGAGCTAATCGCGACCAGCAAGATTAAGATCAAGAGGTTCTCAAACAACGTCATAAAATGCTACACCGATAATAAGTAAGTAAAAAGGCCAGTTATACCAGCGGCTCAAGGTATCATTATGTATGCTATTTCACAGCAGCTAAATCGTTGTTTTAATCAGTTGGCAAAAAAGGCGTAAAAAGTCTAAAAACTTGCGGCCACACTGTACGAGCTAGACTTAGATTATTTCATTCTTGAGCACAGATTAGCTGTTTGCGCTCCATCACTTAGTCAATGGGTCATTAAGTATGTTAACCAAAAAACTAGGGCTCGTAGGCCTGTGGCTATTGTTACTGCTGCCCAAGCAAGTGTGGGCAAACAGTTCGGAATATTGGTCACTGCAGGAATATTTAACGCTTTTTCCGGCACAGCAGCCGTTGTCTCATCAATTTGCAGACCGAGTGCGGCAGCCCGCGGCGCCGTTGCAGGCGCCTTTAGCTAAATCGATCAATATTGTAATGCTCACCCCCGATCAACAGGTCTCAGATTACTGGGTGCGTAACCAACAAAGCTTGAGCAAAAGGCTAGCTGAGATAGGCGTGCCTTTTAGCTTACATAGCTATGCTTCTTTACCTGCCACTGCCCACCGAGAGCAAGAGCAACAATTGGCCAATGCCTTACTCAGTGATCCTGACTATCTAATTTTAACCTTGAACTCCCAGCGTCAAGGGGTGCTGATCGATAAATTAATGACTCGCGACCGACCCAAAGTCATTTTAATGAACATCACAACGCCGTTAAAGCACTTAAGCAACCGGCAGCCCTTCTTTTACGTCGGCTTTGATCACAGAGACGGCACCCGCTTATTGAATAATAAGATCAAAGAGCTGACCAGCAGCCAAGCTAACTATTTGATGCTCTACGGTACGCGCGGTTACATTAGTGAAGCCAGGGGCGATGAATTCATTCATTTAAACGCCAATGAACCTTACATGAATCTTAGCCAAGCATTTTACACAGACGTAAGCTCTGAAAAAGCCAAGCAAGCGGTACTGCAAACTTTAAAAACTAAACCGAATATTAATCTTATCTATGCCTGTACCACAGATATTGCCTTAGGCGCGGCCGCCGCGTTAAAACAGCTAAATAAAGCTGGTAAGGTTATGCTTAATGGTTGGGGCGGCGGCAGTGCAGAACTTGAAGCATTAGCGGCGGGCAGCCTAGATCTGACCGTGATGCGCATGAATGATGATAATGGAGTGGCCATAGCGGAAGCCATACGTCTTGATCAAGTTGGAAAGAACAATTTGATCCCACAAGTTTACAGTGGAGATTTTGCCGTTATCGACCGACAAACTTCCAAAGCCGAACTGGAGCGTCTCAAAGATTATGCTTTCCGTTACTCAAACTAATCGCCGACGCCAGCAAACTCTGTTGAAACTAGCCTTACATTTTCTCTTGCCGCTACTGTTTTTACTGGCTGGCAGTTTATTATTATTGGCATGGCAATCCACTACCCGCATCGTTAATGACAGTATCAATTATCAAATGCAAGAGGCACAGGATAGAGCACAGAGTCGTTTAGACAGTTATCTAACTGGCTTGAATACGCTACTGACCAGTACCGCAGAAAGCCCAGCGTTAGCCAATATCTTGCTTAAGGGAGATAGGCCTGCTGCCAAGAAAATACTGCAGAACACCTTGAGTCATAGTTATGGTGAGTATTTAGATTTATTGCTATTAACACGCCAAGATCAATATTGGACCAATTTAAATTCGCCACTGTATTTACTGGGTAATAATTTAAATTCACTTATCGTTGATACGCCTTATTTTAACAAGTGGTCTAGCGTAGAGATCATTCCTGAGCCCATCGCCTTATTTTCTATAATACAGCGTTATCCTATTTTGTCTGCTGACTCAGGTCTGATCGCGGGTAGCTTATTTGGTGGCTTGATTCTAAACGACAATCTAACCTTAATCAGTTTACTCGGCCAAGGCTCGACTAATAAGAGTTTACAGTTACTGATCGATGACCAACCCGTGGGCCCTGCCTTTGCTGCCGGTAAGATTGAACAGACTATTTTTGAGCAGGCGATAGCCAGTAACTTGAGTCAGGGTGAAATTGCAGATCATTACTTTAGTCGCCAACCATTACTGATCAATGGCGAGGCGAGCAAATTACAATTATTATTGATAGCAGATAAATCGATGTCGGAGCAGTTAGCACATGCCTATTTTTATCATCTACTGCTGGCGTTAGTGCTCATACTGCTATTTATAACGACCTACTTTTTCTTAACCATAAAATATGTTCAGTTAAATAAATAAGTTTATATAGTGAGTTTAATTGATGAATATCCGCCTACTTATAGCATGTAGGCGGAATTAAAATAATAGCGTTATTCTACCGTCACTGATTTAGCTAGATTTCTTGGCTGGTCTACATCTGTGCCTTTAATCAATGCCACATAATAAGACAGTAATTGCAGCGGTAGCGTATAGACAATGGGTGCGATAGCCATGGGCACATGAGGCACTTGGATAACGCGCATGCTGGCATCGCCTTTAAAGTCCGCTTGCTCGTCTGCAAACACATACAATTGTCCGCCCCGAGCCCGCACTTCTTCAACGTTAGACTTGAGCTTTTCCAACAGCTCATTATTCGGTGCCACCACAATGATTGGCATATCTGCGTCAATCAGCGCCAGCGGCCCGTGCTTAAGCTCACCGGCGGCATAGGCTTCGGCGTGAATATAAGAAATTTCTTTTAGCTTAAGCGCACCCTCCATGGCAATCGGATATTGCTCGCCACGGCCCAGAAACAAACTGTGCTCTTTCTCAGAAAACTCTTCGGCCAGCACTTCTATATCTGCGGCCAGCTTCAAGGTGTCAACCAAATGCCCAGGCAAAGCACGTAACGATTGCACCAGTTCAGTTTCGGTCTCTGCCGTCATATAGCCGCGACAACGCCCGACCGCCGTGACCAGCATCAGTAATCCCGCCAGTTGGGTAGTAAACGCTTTGGTCGAGGCCACCCCTATTTCGGCACCGGCTCGTGTCATAAAGGCCAAGTCTGATTCGCGCACTAAAGAAGAACCAGGTACGTTACAAATGGCCAAGCTGCTCATAAAGCCCGATTGTTTAGCTAAGCGCAGTGCCGCTAAGGTATCTGCAGTTTCACCACTTTGCGACAAGGTGATCAGCAGGCTATTTGGCCGTACTACTGACTTGCGATAGCGAAACTCAGAGGCAATTTCGATATCACAAGAGATGCCGGCTAAGGCTTCAAACCAGTACCGAGCCACCATGCCCGCATGGTAAGAGGTGCCGCAGGCTATCAACTGGATATGCTCGACTTTTTCGAAGATATCACGAGCGCCATTGCCAAACGAATCTACCACTACCGCCGATTCGGTGATGCGTCCTTCTAGAGTATCGGTGATGGCCTTGGGCTGCTCGTAGATTTCTTTCAGCATATGATGGCGATATTCGCCTTTGTCGCCTGCATCATGAGTCACATCGGACTCGAGCTCATCACGCACCACAGGATTGCCATCAGTATCAAAGATACGCACTTCACGACGCGTTACTTCGGCTACGTCGCCTTCTTCTAAAAATAGGAAGCGACGGGTCACTGGCAAGAGCGCCAGCTGATCCGAAGCGATAAAATTCTCGCCTAATCCTAAACCAATCACCAAAGGCGAGCCGGAGCGTGCCACCACCAAGCAAGAGGGGTCGCGCGCGTCCATCAACACAGTGCCGTAGGCGCCGCGCAGTTCTTTGACTGTGGTTTGTAATGCCGCCAGCAAAGAGTCGCACTGTTGGCGATGATAATGCACTAAGTGAGCAATCACTTCGGTATCGGTATCTGAGCTAAATTCGTAGCCTTTGCCTTGCAGTTCAGCCCGCAAGCTTTCATGATTTTCGATAATACCGTTATGTACCACGACAATATCACCAGACACATGAGGGTGCGCGTTACGTTGTGAAGGCTCGCCATGAGTTGCCCAACGGGTATGGGCAATGCCCGTACCACCGGCGAGCGGTTGTGCTTCAAGAGCTGTGGCCAATGCTTGTACCTTGCCCAACTCGCGCAAGCGGCCTAATTGACCAGAGGCTTGAACAATGGCCACACCCGCCGAGTCGTAACCGCGATATTCAAGGCGGCGCAGCCCTTCTACCAAGATTTCTGCCACATCACGCTGGGCTACCGCCCCTACAATTCCGCACATAAATAGTTCCTTAAGATTTAGGAGCAATAATCAGGTTAATTCCCTTTTGCTCTAATTGTTGCTGCTGTTCGGTCGTGATGCCGCTATCGGTCACTAAGGTATGAATTGCGCACCAAGGCAGTTCAAGATTGGGGATCTTGCGGCCAATTTTATCGGACTCCACCATCACCACCACTTCTCGCGCTACCTCTGCCATCACCCGTGATAAAGCAGTTAGTTCGTTAAAAGTCGTAGTGCCGCGCTCCAGATCGATACTGTCAGCACCAATAAACAACTGATCGAAGTCATAAGATCGTAGTACCTGTTCGGCTACCTGTCCTTGGAAGGACTCAGAAGAGGCATCCCAAGTCCCGCCTGTCATCAATAAGGTCGGCTCCGGCTCTAACTCACGCAACGCATTGGCGACCATTAGTGAGTTAGTCATCACTACCAAGCCATGCTTATGCGCCAGCTCACCCAACAAGGCGGCTGTGGTGCTGCCGCTGTCGATAATAATGCGATTATGATCGCGAATACGCTCGGCGGCGGCTTTGGCTAAGGCCTGTTTTTGTGGGGATATTGGCTCGTTGATGCGCTCGGCGACCATATCACTGGGCACCAGCACGGCCCCCCCATAGCGACGCAGCAAGAGGCCGTTATTCTCCAGCGCAGTTAAATCTTTACGAATGGTCACTTCGGAGGTGGCAAAGCGTTGGGCTAGCTCGTCTACCGTCACTTCACCCTGCTCGTTTAACAGCGCAATTATAGTATGGCGACGCTGCTGAGTATTAGGTTTAGAAATGTGGGCGCTCGGCTTAGCAATGTGGGCTTTTGATTTCGACATGTATGCTTTAGGTTTCGAATCGAAACAAAATACTAGCAGATCAAAAGATAACGGAGCAAGTATTAATAGCACTAGCGCTGCAAGATGAAAGCACAGCTGCAACCTTCACTATGCAATAGTGAATAAGATACGGACTAATACACTGTAAGCCAGCCTAGACTCTGAGCCAGATAAGATGGAGTGATTCATGATCTGGCGTAAATTATAAGTTCCTAATTTACGCTATACTCACATTCCTAACTTAGGATTTTACCTAATTTAATTAAGCAGTTAGATGTTTAAGAAGGCCATTATTATGTCGGTTTTAAGCACATCTCATTCGCCACCAAGCTCAGCACAGTCTGAGCTAACGCAAACCAATCTCACACAAGCTAACAACGGCCAAGTCATCAAAATTCGTGGCGGCGTAGTGGATGTGCGCTTTGCTAATATTGCACCTCGTATTCATGACTTGCTGTATGCCGGCGATGGCTCTACTGAAAAAATCCCCATGGAAGTGGCATCATTGCTTGATAACGGCGTGGTGCGCTGTATGTCATTAAGCAGCGTGCAAGGCTTAGGTTTAGGAATGCCGGTAGTGGCCATGGGTGCGCCGATTCAGGTGCCGGTGGGGGATGTGGTATTAGGCCGCATGCTGAATGTATTTGGTGAACCCATCGATAATAAACCCGCCATTGAAGACGCCGAGCGACGTTCAATTCATCAAGATCCCCCGCCTTTAGCGGATCGGGTGGTGCACAGTGAAATTTTAGAAACCGGCATTAAAGCCATCGACTTGCTATCGCCCATCGAGCGCGGCGGTAAAACCGGGCTCTTTGGCGGCGCCGGCGTGGGCAAAACCGTATTAATTACCGAGCTGATTAATAATACGGTGCAGCATTATCAAGGGGTGAGTCTGTTTTGTGGCATTGGCGAGCGTTCACGAGAAGCAGAAGAGTTATATCGTGAAATGGGCGAGGCCGGGGTGCGCGATAAAACCGTGATGCTGTTTGGCCAGATGAATGAAGCGCCAGGAGTGCGCTTCTTGGTGGGTAAGTCTGCACTCACTATGGCTGAGTACTTTCGAGATGTGCAACAGCAAGACGTACTGCTGCTGATCGATAATGTGTTTCGTTTTGTGCAAGCGGGCTCTGAAGTGTCCGGCTTATTAGGCCGCATGCCATCACGCGTGGGTTACCAGCCGACGTTGGCTACCGAGTTGGCGTCACTGCAAGAGCGTATTACCTCTACCAATAAAGCGGCCATTACCTCTATTCAGGCGGTGTATGTGCCAGCGGATGACTTTACCGACCCAGCTGCCGCCCATATTTTCTCGCATCTTTCGGCTTCCGTGGTGTTATCACGCAAGCGCGCCAGTGAAGGCTTATATCCGGCGGTAGATCCACTGGCATCCGCGTCTGTGATGCTCACGCCTGCGGTAGTGGGCCAGCGCCATTACGATATTGCCCGTGATGTGCGCCGCACCTTGGCGGAATACGAAGAACTGCGCGATATTGGCGAACCAGTGCGCCGCACGCGCAAAGTAGTGAGTGTGCCGGTGGGCAGTGCCTTGTTAGGCCGAGTGGTGGATGCCATGGGCCGATCCAAAGACGGCTTAGGCACCATTGCCACTACCTTAATACAGCCTATAGAAGCGTCAGCGCCGGGGATTTTAAGCCGTTCGGCCATCGCGCGGCCCTTAGCCAGTGGCATGACTGCTATCGATGCCGCCATTCCGATAGGACTAGGCCAGCGCCAGCTAATTATTGGCGATCGCCAAACCGGTAAAACCTCATTAGCCGTGGATGCCATTCTTAATCAGGCTAATACGGATGTGGTCTGTATTTATTGTGCCATCGGCCAGCGCGGCGATGCGGTGGCGCGGGTGATCCGTGCTCTTGAGCACGGCAATATGCTGGCGCGCAGTATCGTGATGGCAGCCGGTGATGAAGAGGCTCCGGGCTTAGCTTATATCGCGCCTTATGCGGCCATGACTATGGCCGAGCACTTTTGTAATCAGGGCCAAGACGTACTGATTATTTTCGATGATATGACTCACCATGCCCGGGCTTATCGGGAGTTATCATTGTTGCTAAGACGGCCACCAGGCCGTGAAGCCTTTCCTGGCGATATCTTCTATGTGCATGCTCGATTGTTAGAGCGCGCCGGACAATTTACCCAAGAAGCGGGTGGTGGCTCTATTACCGCCTTGCCGGTGGTGGAAACCCAGGCCGAAAACTTATCGGCCTATATCCCCACTAACCTTATCTCTATTACCGATGGTCAAATCTATCTCTCACCGCGCTTAGTGCGTAAAAACCAATTTCCGGCGGTGGATTTGGGCTTATCTGTGTCGCGGGTCGGCGGCAAGGCTCAAGGGCCGGCATTAAGAGGCGTAGCTGGCAACTTACGGGTGACGCTGTCGCAGTTTGAAGAGCTAGAAGACTTTGCTCGCTTTGGCACTCGCTTAGATGATACTACCAAGGCGCGCCTCACTCGTGGCACGGCAGTGCGCAATTCCTTACGCCAAGCTGAGCGCGATCCACAATCGGTGCTCGAGCAATTAGCCGTGCTAATTTCTGCCATGGCTGGGGTATTTGATAGCTTAAGTGAAACTGTCGCCAGTGCCGCCATGCAGCAAGTACGCCGGGCGGCATTGCAACAATTACCGGAGGTGGCGCAACGGGTGGCGGCCAATCAAGCCCTCGACGAACACCATCAGCAAGAGATCCTAGTCATGGCCCGCGCCGTAATTGAAAAGATGCTGATTGAGAGTAATGAGGCGATTGGCACAGCGGCGACAGTCACAGGTAAAGACCTGCCAAACAGCCAGACAAGGAGTGAATAATGGCGCAGACGCTGGAATTTCTCACTCGACAACAGGCTACCCTGACCAGTATTCGCGGCATAGTGCACACCATGAAAACGCTGTCGGCGATTAATGCCAGCCCCTACGAACAAGCGGCGCAGGCCATTGCCGAATATCGCCACACCTTAGAGCAAGGCTTTGCCGCCTTCGCCTATCGCACCGGACCATTACAAATAGCCCCTTTGCAAACCGAAAGGGCGCAAATTCGCCAGCAACTGTTGGTGGTATTTGGCTCGGATCACGGCTTATGTGGCGGCTACAATGAACTGCTTGCCGAGCAGGTGCATCAATATGCGCTTGGCCTTGAGCTTAAACATGAGCCAGTCCTTAAACATAAGCCGCAGCCGCTAACCTTATTGTGCGTGGGTGCGCAAATGAACGATGCCTTACAAGCACTGGGCTTAATTCCCAAGGCCGTACTACTGCCGCCGGCTTCTGCCGATGGCATTGGTCGGCTAGCCACCGAGCTGGTGACCCGCATCGAAGCCTTTAGTCAGGCTCAGGGCTTACATAGCTCTACCGTTAATAGTACGGCGGTCGGCTTAGCCTTTACCCAACGTGCCGAGCATCATCTGCGGGATCCGCATATTCAGGCTTTATTGCCGTTAGATCCCAGCTTATTAGCTAGGCCTAAACGCTGGGATTCGCGATCCTTACCCGATTACAATTTGCCGCCGGACACTTTATTGTCGGCACTGCTGCGCAATTATCTGTTTGCCAGTATCTTTGGCGCCGCCGCCGAAGCCATGGTCACCGAAAATGCCGCACGACTGGCGCTGATGCAACAAGCCGAGCAATCGGTAGACGAGCGCTTAGAAGAAGTAAAAGGCGAGCTAAACTACGTGCGCCAAACCGACATCACTAATGAGCTGATGGACGTGATCATCGGGCATTTGGAATAAGGGCAGCGCCGAGCGCCCAGCACCAAGCGCCTAGCTAAAAATAAACAAGAGACCAAAGCATTTTTGCCACGCCTCTTTATTAAAATAAGCACAGAAAGCACGGACGCAGTTCACGTGCGATAAGTGATAAGAGCTTTATATGGTAAGGGCTAAAACAAGGCTGTAAGCCGTCAGATAGAGCAGACCAAAGCAGCCGCAGAGCGGCCCAACATCCGTTCCCACGCAGAGCGTGGGCACGAGAATAGAATGTAGTCGCGTGTTTTAACCGCGAAAGCCAGCAACGCTGGCTCCCATGCAGAAGTTCATCCCAGAGCTAGGGAAAAGATAAAAGAGAGATCCTGACGTGCGTCAGGAAGACAGCAAGGACAGCTACAAAGAACAAACCGAAACAGGGTGCATTATGGCTGAGGTTCATACGTAATCAGGAAAGTCCAAAACCATTCAATAAAAAAACGGGGCTGTGAAATTCACAGCCCCGTTTTTTATGTTTCACTTACAGCGTATCGCGTAAAGCGTATGGCTACTTTTAAGCTATTTTTTGGTAGGAGCGCCCTTAAAGCGCAATAAACGTAAAGCATTCAGCGTAACCAGCACGGTTGCGCCGGTATCGGCCAACACGGCGAACCACAGGCCGGTGATGCCCAGCACCGTGGTGATCAGGAACACTCCTTTCAGAGCCAGCGCGAAAATCACGTTCTGATGAATGTTGGCCATGGTGGCACGCGATAGTGCAACGAGGTGAGCCACATCAGTAACACTGTTTTTCAGTAGCGCAGCGTCGGCGGTTTCGATGGCCACATCGGTACCCCCACCCATAGCGATACCCACATCTGCGGTTGCCAGTGCCGGTGCGTCGTTGATGCCATCACCAACCATGGCGATCTTGGCGTTGAGCTTCATTTCGTTGATCAGGCGCAGCTTATCCTCGGGTAGCAGTTCAGCTTCCCATTCCACACCCAAATAGCCAGCGATGGCCTGAGCGGTGCGATGGTTGTCGCCGGTAAGCATGACGGAGCGCACGCCCATGGTCTTGAGCTGGGCTACGGCTGCTTGTGCATCAGCTCTCGGTTCATCCCGTAAAGCTACCAATCCAAGTGCTTCATGGCTCTGTTCATCGAACAGCACTGACACCGTCTTACCGTCACGTTGTAGCGCCTCGATTTGGCTCTGCTGCGTGGACGACAGTGTTGCGACTTGAGCCGCGTAGACCGGTGAGCCGATGGCTAGAGCGCGTCCAGCCACGGTTGCATGCACGGCTTTACCGGCGGTGGCATAGGCATTTGACGCGACGGGGATGAGGAGATTGGCCGCTTCGGCATGCCCGACAATGGCTTTGGCAAGCGGGTGATTGGAGCCGGATTCCACGCTGGCAAAAAGTGCCAGTACTTCATCGTCGCTTTGTTTGGTAAAAGGCTGTGCAAAAGCCACTACGTCGGTAACACGCGGCTTGCCCTCGGTCAGAGTGCCGGTTTTGTCGAAAGCGATGGTCTTTACCTGGCCAATGGTTTCCAGAGCGCTGCCGCCTTTTATGAGTAATCCACGGCGGGTGCCTGCCGCCAGTCCCGAAGCAATCGCTGCCGGAGTGGATAGAACCAGTGCGCAGGGACAGGCAATCAGCAATAGCGCCAACCCGCGATATAGCCAAATCGCCCAATCACCGCCCATTATCAGTGGTGGCAGGATAACGACCAATGCGGCAAGCGCCATCACCGCTGGAGTGTAGTAACGGCTGAATCGCTCAATGAAGCGGGCGGTGGGTGCTTTGGATGCCTGCGCCTGTTCCACCAGTTGAATAATGCGCGCAATGGTGTTGTCGGCGGCAGTTTTTTCTACGCGGACTTCAAGTACCCCGTCGACGTTGATCGAACCGGCGAATACCGTGTCGCCCGTGGTCTTGGCACAGGGGATGGACTCGCCCGTAACGGGGGATTCATCGAGGCTGGACGAACCATGAATAATCACACCATCGGCGGACACTCGGTCACCTGGGCGCACCAGCACACGGTCATTCACCCGCAGCGAGGCTGCAGCAACCTCGCGCTGCCCGCCTTGGGCATCGAGAAGCACTGCTGTTTTCGGAACCAGTGACGCCAGAGCTCTGATACCGGCGCGGGCCCGATCGGCCGCCACACTCTCCAACAACTCACCGATTGAGAACAGGAAAACTACGGCTGCCGCCTCTTCGGCCTCACCGATGAACAGCGCTCCCAATGCGGCTACGGACATCAGCGTTTCGATTGAGAAGGGCGAGCCAGACATGCCCAACGCAAATGCTTTGCGGGCAAATGGAAGCACACCGACAACCACGGCTGCAGCGAATACCCAGGTTCCGTAAGCGGGAAAAAACAGAGCCAGCACGTAGGCGGCCGCCATCAGCATACCCAGACCGGCGACTTGTTTACCCTTACGGGTTTGCCACCAGCGCTGCACGGTCGGCGGATTGTTGGTATCGTTATTCGACGGAGTGGTACGGGCGGATATGCCAAAACCAAGGCGCTTGATGGTTTTTTCAACATCACCGACCTGAGTGGCGCCATCGGGTGACAACGACAGTGTCAGGTTTTGTGTAGCGAAGTTCAGCTGGACATCAGAAACCCCGGGCATGCGCGCCAGAGCGGTCTCAATCTTGCCGACGCAACTCGCACAGTCCATGCCTTCGATATGATAATGCATGAGGGTTTTTCCTATGAATGGAAATCATAAGAGCATCATAAACCCTCTAGCAGCTTTAGGGTCAAGCTGTCCAACGCCTGATGTAATAAGATTGATTTTATAGCACTAAAGCCTATAGTTACTTTAATGTTTTAAGCTATAGAGGCCATGATCCCATGATGCCAATCAAGATAGGCGCACTTGCCAAGCACACAGCAACCACGGTGGAAACCATTCGTTACTATGAAAAAGAAGGATTATTACCAGAGCCTGCCCGCAGCGAAGGTAATTATCGTTTGTATAACGAGGAGCATCTTGAGCGCCTGCAGTTTATTCGTCATTGCCGTACGCTCGATATGACCTTAGAGGAAGTGCGACTCTTGCTGCAGTTCCGAGATAAGCCTTTTGAAGACTGCGGCAACGTCAATGAGCTGCTGGATGAGCATATCCGTGCTGTAGAAGTACGCATGGAAGAGCTAACGCAATTAAAGCAGCACCTAACGGTTTTGCGTCAGAAGTGCTCGAATCCAGCACCCACTGCGTCGTGCGGAATTTTACGCGCCCTTGGCGATCGTTCTTGTCACGTTTAAAGCACAGTTTAACGATATGCCTTCAATCTGCCCCGTTAGTTCATCGTGACGTACTGTCACGAAAGGCGCGACGGCAATAAATATTCAGTTGATAGGAAAAGTGCTGACGCAATGATAACGCGGTGCTAAAGCCAACTTCTGCGCTGATCACTGGGCAACTGTTGTACGGGCCGTTCAAGGTACAGAGCTTGGCCGAGTTGTAAGGCTGCAATCAGCTCGGCGGTCACTAATGCAACAAGCCGAACAATCGGTGGATGAGCGCTTAGCAGAAGTGAAGGGCGAGCTAAACTACGTGCGCCAAACCGATATCACCAACGAGCTGATGGATGTGATTATTGGACATCTTGAGTAAAGCCGCGCTAAGCGCCGAGCACCAAGCGCCTAGCTAAAGAAAAACATCTAAAATCGGGCCAAGACCTATTTTTGCAACGGAAGACGCAAAAACCACTGAAAAATAGGGATCAGATCTGAAAGGAATTTTTATTCGCAAGGGCAAACCAGCGGGTCGGATCTGCTGCTTATGCCGTCATCCGGTTGCACGTCAGGATCTCGCTCTTAGGTTTTCACTGATTGGCGATCACTTGTCGTAGGTAAAAAGAAACGCGGCAGTGAGTCTCACAGCCGCGTTTTTATGTTTAACTTACAGCGTATCGCGTAAAGCGTATGGCTACTTTTTAGTAGGGCGAGGCCAGTTCTTAATATGACGCTGGGGGACGCGGGTGATCACCAGTTCATCTTCGGCGACGTCTTTGGTCACCGTAGAGCCGGCACCCAAGGTGGCGTTTTTACCGATGCGTACTGGGGCCACTAACTGGGTATCGGAGCCGACGAACACGCCATCTTCGATGATGGTTTGAAACTTGTTCACACCATCGTAGTTACAGGTAATGGTACCGGCGCCAATATTCACACCGTCGCCAATCTCGGCATCGCCTAAATAGCTTAAGTGACCGGCCTTAGAGCCTTTGCCTAAGCGGGTTTTCTTGATCTCGACGAAGTTACCCACATGGGCATCTTCGCCCAGTACCGCACCTGGGCGTAAACGCGCGAAGGGGCCGGCAGAGCTGGCGCACCCTAGTTCGGCTTGCTCGATAATGGAGTAGGGCTTAACGATGGCATCATCACCAATCACACAGTCTTTAAGAATGGCGCCAGCACCAATAACTACGCGGTTACCTAGGGTTACCTTACCTTCGATGATCACATTTACATCAATGGTGACTTCTTCGCCTACTGTTAGCTCGCCGCGTAGGTCGAAGCGCGCCGGATCTAATAAAGTGACGCCATCTCGCATTAAGCGCTCCGCCTGCATTTTTTGATAGGCGCGCTCTAATCCTGCTAATTGCACGCGATCGTTGGCACCTTCCACCTCAGCAGTGGAGGCTGGGTGCACAGTAGCAATCTCACAGCCGTCAGCATGGGCCATGGCGAAGATATCGGTCAGGTAGTATTCACCTTGAGCATTATTGTTATTTAACGCCCCTAACCAGCGCTTTAACAGCTTAGCTTCGGCAACCAACACACCGGTGTTCACTTCGTTAATCAACAACTGCTCGGCATTGGCATCTTTTTGCTCGACAATGCCCACTACCTTGCCATGTTCACGCACGATACGACCATAACCGCTGGGGTTATCTAACTTCACGGTGAGCAGACCTACGCCGCCAACGGGCTTAGCCGCCAGTAGCGCTTTTAAGGTATCTGGCTGTAATAAGGGGGTATCACCATAGAGCACTAATACGTCATCGCTATCATTGATTTCAGGTAGCGCTACGGCTACTGCATGGCCGGTGCCTAGCTGCTCTGCCTGATGCACCCAGCTTAAATTAGGCTCAGTAATGCGGGCTTTCAATTGCTCAGCACCATGGCCATACACCAAGTGAATACCGTCTACCGCACAGGCCTGTGCCGCCGCTATTACATGGCTGACCATAGGGCGATGCGCCACCGGATGCAGCACCTTGGGTAAAGAAGAACGCATGCGGGTACCTTTACCCGCTGCTAAGATCACAGCCTGTGTTGTCATTGGATTTCCCGTTAATATTTTATGTGAAACGTTAAGAGTGAAGAGTAAAGGGGAGAGCCTTAGGTATTGTGTACCTCTTCACCCTTTACACTTAACTCTTTGCCGTATTTAATAAAAAAAAAGCGACCCTAAGGTCGCTTTTTTAGGTGCAAGTAACAAGCACCTTATCTTTTCAGCAACTGCAACACGCGCAGCTGCGCCATGGCGCGAGCCAGATCGGCGGCCGCTTCGGCATAGTTCACATCATGAGAGGAACTTTGCAACTTAGCTTCTGCCGCTCGTTTGGCTTCTTCTGCCTTGGCTAGATCCAGATCTTCGGCGCGAATAGCAGTGTCGGCTAATACTTTGACACTGCTGTTCTGCACTTCCAGCATACCGCCAGAAATATACAGAACTTCTTGTTGACCAGACACAGTGACGTATTGCACCAAGCCTGGACGAATCGACGTCAACAAGGGGGCATGTCCGTAACGGATCCCCAATTCACCCTCAGAGCCGGAAACCGTCACCGCTTGCACAGTACCAGAGTATAAACGCTCTTCGGCACTAACAATCTCGAGATGAAAGCTAAAATCGGCCATCAGGTTCTCCTTCGCGGCTTACAGTTTCTTGGCTTTCTCGACGGCTTCGTCGATAGAGCCAACCATGTAGAACGCCTGCTCTGGCAGCGAGTCGTAATCACCGTCTAAAATACCTTTAAAACCACTAATGGTATCTTTCAGTGACACGTACTTGCCCGGTGCACCGGTAAATACTTCTGCCACGAAGAAAGGCTGAGACAGGAAACGCTCGATTTTACGGGCGCGAGATACGGTTTGCTTGTCGTCTTCTGACAGCTCATCCATACCCAAGATGGCGATGATGTCTTTCAGCTCTTTATAGCGCTGTAACACAGTCTGCACGCCACGGGCTACCGCGTAATGCTCTTCACCAACAACCTGTGGATCCAGCTGACGGCTGGTTGAGTCCAACGGATCAACGGCTGGGTAGATACCCAAAGCAGCAATCTGACGGCTCAATACTACGGTTGCATCTAAGTGAGCAAAAGTAGTAGCAGGTGATGGATCCGTCAAGTCATCCGCAGGTACGTATACCGCCTGCACAGACGTGATGGAACCAGTCTTGGTTGAAGTGATACGCTCTTGCAGGATACCCATCTCTTCAGCCAGTGTTGGCTGATAACCTACTGCTGAAGGCATACGGCCCAACAGTGCAGATACTTCAGTACCGGCCAAGGTGTAACGATAGATATTATCTACGAAGAACAGTACGTCACGGCCTTCATCACGGAATTTTTCCGCCATGGTCAGACCGGTCAGTGCTACGCGCAAACGGTTTCCTGGTGGCTCGTTCATCTGACCATAAACCAACGATACCTTATCGATAACGTTAGAATCAGTCATCTCGTGATAGAAGTCGTTACCTTCACGAGTACGCTCACCCACACCGGCGAATACAGAATAACCACTGTGCTCGATGGCGATGTTACGGATAAGTTCCATCATGTTTACGGTTTTACCAACACCGGCACCACCGAACAGACCTACTTTACCGCCTTTGGCGAACGGACAAACCAAGTCGATTACCTTGATGCCGGTTTCTAACAACTCAGAGCTGTTTGACTGCTCTTCGTAGCTAGGAGCTGAACGGTGGATAGACCAACGCTCTTCTTCACCGATAGGACCTTTCTCGTCGATTGGGTTACCCAGCACGTCCATGATACGACCCAGAGTCGAAGTACCTACTGGTACTTTGATTGGGTTGTTGGTGCGCTCGATTTCTAAACCACGGCGTAAACCGTCGGAAGAACCCATAACGATACAGCGTACAACGCCGCCGCCAATTTGCTGCTGCACTTCCAGGACTAAGCCCTGGCTTTGGCCTTCAGTCGTGATCTTCAACGCTTCATAAACGCGAGGAACTCCGTCTTGCGGAAATTCCACGTCTACTACGGCGCCGATGATTTGGACTATGATACCCTTACTCATGTCGAATCCTCTAAACCTTTGAATACCCTTGCCTTTATACGGCACCGGCCCCAGCAACAATCTCACTTAGCTCTTGGGTAATCGCCGCCTGACGGGCTTTGTTATACACCAATTGCAGTTCGTCTATCATGTCACCGGCGTTGTCGGTAGCGGCTTTCATTGCCACCATACGTGCAGCCTGCTCACTGGCGAGGTTTTCTACCACGCCCTGATACACTTGTGCTTCCACAAAACGTACCAACAGCTTGTCTAATAATGACTTAGGATCGGGTTCGTAAATATAATCCCAGCTGTGGGTGGCCACCGATTCTTCCGCGGCGGGTAAGGGCAACAGTTGATCGATCGTGGGTGTCTGTACCATGGTGTTTTCAAACTTGTTGTACACCAAATACAGTCTGTCTATCTCACCCGTGTTGTACGCTTCAAGCATCACGGTGACGGAGCCAATCAACTCAGACAGCGATGGGTTATCACCCAAACCGCTCTTTGAAGCGATGACTTTACCGCCATAGCGTTTAAAAAAGCCGACCGCCTTGCTACCGATTAGACCCAGATCAATTTCTGCGCCTTGCTCGGACCATGCCTTCATGTTGATGAGGGCTTGTTTGAACAGGTTAGTGTTCAGACCACCACACAGGCCCCGATCGGTTGAGATAATAATAAAACCAACGCGCTTAACTTCACGGTCGTCCATGTAAGGGTGCTTGTATTCTAAGTTCCCTTGCGCGACGTTACCGATCACATTGCGTATGGTTTCAGCGTATGGGCGGCTGTGGTCCATTCGATCCTGCGCTCTGCGCATTTTCGAGGCGGCCACCATCTCCATAGCGCTGGTGATCTTCTGAGTGTTTTTGACACTCCCGATCTTGCTACGTATTTCTTTTGCGCCGGCCATGTCGCTTCTCCAATTCAAGTGGCAGCAAACGCTGCCACATGGTTACCAGGACTGGGTAGCCTTGAAGCTATCCAGCAACGCAGTCAGCTGAGCCACAACGTCTTTGTTGTAGTCACCTTTCTCGTTGATGTCTGCCATGGTGGCAGCATGTTCTGAATCGGCATAAGCGAGCAGGGCAGCTTCGAACGTAGTGATGAGGTTTAACTCAACATCGTCCAAATAACCGTTTTCAGCGGCAAACAACACCAAACCCTGTTCTGCAACAGACATTGGGCGATATTGCTTTTGCTTCATTAGCTCGGTTACTTTCTGGCCGTGATCCAGCTGCTTGCGCGTAGCTGCATCGAGGTCAGAAGAGAACTGAGCAAAAGCTGCTAATTCGCGGTACTGAGCCAAAGCGGTACGAATACCACCAGACACTTTCTTGATAAGTTTGGTCTGTGCAGCACCACCAACACGAGATACAGAGATACCTGGATCAACAGCAGGGCGAATGCCTGAGTTAAACAGCTCTGTGGTCAAGAAAATCTGACCATCTGTGATGGAAATTACGTTAGTCGGTACAAACGCAGATACGTCACCGGCTTGAGTTTCGATGATAGGCAACGCGGTCAAAGAACCGGTTTTGCCTGTCACTTCGCCCTTGGTGAAACGTTCTACATACTCAACCGATACGCGAGAGGCACGCTCTAGCAGACGGGAGTGCAAGTAGAAAACGTCACCTGGGTAAGCTTCACGACCTGGCGGACGACGCAGCAACAGTGAGATCTGACGGTAAGCAACGGCCTGTTTAGACAGGTCATCGTATACGATCAGTGCATCTTCACCGCGGTCACGGAAGAATTCACCCATGGCGCAACCGGAGTAAGGCGCCAAGTACTGCAGTGCTGCAGACTCAGAAGCAGAAGCCACTACTACGATAGTGTTGGCCAGTGCGCCATGCTCTTCCAGCTTACGTACTACGTTAGAAATGGTGGACGCTTTTTGGCCGATGGCCACGTACACACACTTAACGCCAGAGTCTTTCTGGTTGATGATGGCATCAACTGCTAACGCAGTTTTACCAACCTGACGGTCACCGATGATCAGCTCACGCTGACCACGACCTACAGGGATCATGGCATCAACGGCTTTATAGCCAGTTTGCAGTGGCTCATCTACCGATTGACGGTCGATTACGCCTGGTGCAATCATTTCTACTGGAGAGAAGGTATCGGCAACAATGGCGCCTTTACCGTCGATTGGCTCACCCAAGGTGTTAACCACACGACCCAGCAGGTTACGACCCACTGGCACTTCCAAGATACGACCAGTAGAACGTACCTTCATGCCTTCGGCCAGATCCGTATACGGACCCATTACCACGGCACCTACGGAGTCACGCTCTAAGTTCAATGCCAAAGCGTACAAGCCGCCTGGCAGTTCGATCATTTCGCCTTGCATGATATCAGCAAGGCCGTGAACACGGATAATACCGTCACTTACAGAGACGATAGTACCTTCGTTTCGTGCTTCACTGACAACGTTGAATTGCTCGATACGCTGTTTAATCAGCTCGGCAATTTCAGTTGAATTCAGTTGCATGCTCTATTCCCCAATCAAGATTGCAGCGTTTCAGCCAAGCGGGACAGCCTGCCCCGAACACTTCCGTCGATTACTAAGTCACCGGCAGTAATAATAATGCCGGCCATCAGTGCTTTATCGACACTGCAATTCAGCTTCACTTTGCGATCTAAGCGCTTTTCAAGTGAGGCTTGAATCTTGGCCATTTGTTGCTTAGTCAGTTTGGCGGCAGAAACCACATTGGCTTCTACTTCCCGGTCTTGTTCTGCCTTCAGTGCGGCAAACTCTAAGACCACTGCTGGCAACACACTCAAGCGTCCGTTTATGGCCATTACCCTTATCAGGTTCTGGCCTTGCTCATCGAGCTGATCGCCACAGACAGCCAAAAACAAGTCGGCCATCTTTTCCGCGTTCAGATTGCTGTTGATAAGGTCTTCCACTTGCGAGTCGCTTGCTACTTCTGCAGCAAAACCCAGCATGGTTAACCATTTATCAACCGCTTTTTTCTCAACGGCAAAATCGAAAGCTGCTTTGGCATAGGGGCGAGCAATGGTTTTCATTTCCATAGCTCTATGTCCCTTACAGTTCAGCTACTACTTTCTCAACAATGTCGCTATTAGCAGCGGCATCAATTTGACGCTCGAGGATTTTTTCTGCACCCGCCAAGGCAAGAGCAGCAACCTGCTTACGCAGTTCCTCTTTGACACGGTTGCGTTCGGCTTCAACTTCAGCCTGAGCCTGTGTCAGAATTTTTTCACGTTCGGCTTGCGCTTCACGTGTAGCATCCTCGACGATCTGCGCCTTACGCTTATTCGCCAACTCAACAATGTGAGCAGACTGTAGCTTGGCTTCTTTTAACTGTTCGGCTGCATTGTTTTTCGCCAGGGCCAAATCTTTCTTGGCATTCTCCGCTGAAGATAATCCTTCGGCGATTTCTTTCTGACGAGCTTCAATGGCGCCCATAATCGGGGCCATACAAACTTCATGCAAAACCAAACGAAGACAATAAAGGCGACCGTTTGACCGAGGATTGTTGCGTTCATATTCATCGCAACTCTCCTTTTAAATAGTTAACAGACTGATTGACAGACCGAGGCATTAAGCAGCAACGGCGAAAATCAGGTACAAAGCCATACCAACGGTGATCATTGGGATAGCGTCAACCAGGCCAACTACGATAAAGAAGTTAGTACGCAAAGCTGGCAGCATGTCAGGCTGGCGAGCAGCACTTTCCATGAACTTACCACCCAGCATAGAAATACCGATAGATGCAGCGATAGCGGCGAAGCCCAACATAACGGCGGCAGCGATGTAGATCATTTCCATTTTTATTTCTCCAAATATTAGCGGTTTAACGACTGCTTGTTAAAGTATTGTTATCTTTTATTATTAATGCTCTTCAGACGCCATTGATAAGTAAACAACAGACAAGATCATGAAGATGAAAGCCTGCAAGGTGATTATCAATATATGGAAAATCGCCCAAGGCACATTAAGGGCCCATTGAGACCACCAAGGTAACAAGCCTGCGATCAAGATGAAGATCATCTCACCCGCATACATGTTACCGAACAGTCGCAAACCTAAAGAGATAGGCTTAGCGATCAGTGATACGGTCTCAAGCACCAAGTTAACAGGGATCATTGACCAATGGTTTAGTGGTTGCAGTGTCAGCTCTTTAATAAAGCCAGACACGCCTTTCTCTTTGATACTGAAGTAAATAATCAAAAAGAACACACCAAATGCCATGGACATGGTGATGTTAACATCGGCGGAAGGAACAACCCTCAGGTAAGGAACACCGAGCAATTGTGCGCCATAAGGCAGTAAGTCGACCGGTAGTAAGTCCATTGCGTTCATCAAGAAAACCCAGACAAAAATGGTTAGCGCCAACGGGGCCACTAACTTACTTTTACCATGGAAGACGTCTTTAACGGCTGTATCTACAAAGCCCACTAACAGCTCAACGGCACATTGCAACTTGCCGGGTACGCCACTGGTTGCACGAACAGCAACCTTGTGAAATAACCACAAGAACAGCATTCCCAGGACAACGGAAACAAGCAAAGAATCGATATTTAACGCCCAAAAACCCGAACCAACCTGTAAATGTGTCAGGTGGTGTGAGATATAACCTTGGGAAGTTAAGACATCTCCTGTTGCAGCCATGTGTTTTCCTAGTAACGGTTGTTGAGAGTGAACGAAACAATCCACTGCATCAGCAATGCTGTGATGTAAGCAGCAAACAGAGGTGCGTGTAGCACTTCCATAAACTTGAGCGCTATCGTAAACAACAAGATAGTGCTACCAAACTTAATCCCAGCCCCGCTGTAAAAGTCCGCCATCACGCTGTCTGGCGTTGCCTGCTTCGCCGTAAAGGCAAACACACGCACGCTAAACAAGCATTGGGGAACCCAGTAGATTCCGCCCCCAAAAAGGGCAGAACGAGCGGCTGCCTCACCCTGTAAGTAAAAAAACAGGGTAGCAACAGCCACAATCAAGAGTAATTGACAACTCAAACTCACCAGCGCCAGTTGCTTGTCGCTCAGGTGCTGCTTCACTTGTTCCACAAAAACTCCTGATACAGTTAGGGGCTTATTGGCCACACATATCGAGATAGATAGGCGTTGTCAGTTAAGCCCCAAAAAAGCAGGTCAAATTATACCCGTGCTTGGCGTAAAAGCAATTGCAGTAAGCCCTTATTTTCACAGCTTAAGTGCTGGCATTTAGCTATTACTCATGGATATTAACTGTTTGTTTACATCGAGTAACTTAAAGATCAGCTTGGTCATTAATTCCGAAGAAATGACTGATTTTATCCAACTCATTCAAAGAGTTATAAGATATAACCAACTTGCCTTTATCTTTGTTAGTCGACTTTATCTCTACCTTAGCGCCGAGTTTGGATCCAATTTCTTGCTCAAGTTGGCTCATTAGCAAGGATCTGGGTTGCTCCAAGGGCACTTTTTTCGGGTTTTGACTTTGTTTGACCAAACGCTCAGTTTCACGAACTGTGAGGCCTTTTTGCGCCACAAGGCGTGCTAATTCAGTTTGTTGCTCGCCGGTAATGGCCAATAACGCGCGCGCATGGCCCATTTCTAATGAGCCATGTTCAACCAATTGTTTCACTTCGTCGTTCAATTGCGCCAAACGCAAGAGGTTAGAAACCGCACTGCGACTCTTGCCCACGGCTTCGGCGACCGACAGATGCGTAAAGCCAAATTCTTCAATCAAACGAGATAAAGCGCGCGATTCTTCAATCACGTTTAAGTCTTCACGCTGAATGTTTTCGATCAGGCCAATGGCCATGGCTTCTTGGTCGGCCACGTCTTTAATCAGACAAGGTACTTGGCTTAAGCCCGCCATGCGTGCTGCTCGCCAGCGACGCTCACCGGCTAAGATCTCATAGCCGCCCTCACTGACGGGCCGCACTATGATGGGTTGAATAATGCCTTGTTGGCGAATTGAAGTGGCCAATTCTTCCAGTGCCACCTGAGACATGTCGCGCCGCGGCTGGTATTTACCCGGTCGTAGTTCATGTAAGCCTAAACTTTGCAGCTCACCGTGCGCATCGGGTTGCGAATGGGTATCGGCCTGCTGTTGACGCACATTGGCCGCCGAGCTGGTGCTCAGTAGCGCATCCAAACCTTTGCCCAAACCCCGTCGTTTCATGTTCATGCTAGTTGTTCCGAAGTTTCATTAGAATCTAAAGACAATTCCTCGCGGCGCAATATTTCTCCTGCCAGCGCCAAATAGGCTTTAGCGCCCAAAGAAGATTTATCGTAATGCATGGCAGGCTGGCCGAAGCTGGGCGCCTCGGCTAGGCGCACGTTGCGCGGGATCACGGTGCGATACACCTTGTCACCAAAATGGGTTTTAAGCTGATCAGAAACATCACTCGATAGCCGATTACGATGATCGTACATCGTGCGTAATATGCCCTCGATTTTTAAGTCATGATTCACTACTGCTGCCAGTTTACTGATGGTATCCACCAAGGCGGTTAAGCCTTCCAGCGCGAAATACTCGCATTGCATGGGCACCAATACCGAATCTGCCGCAGACATGGCGTTCACGGTTAACAGGTTTAGCGAAGGAGGGCAGTCGATAAAAATATAATCGTAATAATCACGCACCGGAGCCAGCGCCGTGCGCAGGCGTGTTTCGCGGGCAAACACTTCCATCAACTTGATTTCGGCGGCGGTCACATCACCATTGCCCGCCACCAGGTGATAGCCACCGCTGGTTTCTCTTTCAACCACTTGCTCGATGGGCACTTGATCCACTAACAGCTCATAGGCGGTATTAGGCACCTGATATTTATCGATGCCGCTGGCCATAGTGGCGTTGCCTTGCGGATCCAGATCTATCACCAGTACCTTGCGCTTGGTTGCAGCCATGGAGGCTGCCAAGTTGACACAGGTCGTAGTTTTACCCACGCCCCCTTTTTGGTTGGCAATGGCGATGACTTTTCCCACCGAACACCTCTATTGGCTAGCTAAGATTTTGTGATCTTATGCGGTTAAGTTTTGCAGGATGGTAATTATATACTGCGTTAACAACTACTTAGATTGACTAACTTGCTTTAGCACCACCAAGTGTCGCTCTCCGTCTTGCTCGGGCACGATTAAGGCGTAAACCTTATCCAACTGCAGGTGAGCAGGCAATGATTGTAGCTCCTGCTCGGGATATTGTCCTTTGAGCGCCAAGAAACGGCCTTCAGGGCCCGGCAGATGTGCGCACCAGCTTACCATGTCATCCAGTGAAGCAAAGGCTCGACTTAGCACGCCATCAAATTTTTGTTCGGGCTGGTAGGCCTCCACACGACTTTCAACGGCGGTGACGTTGGTCAGCCCCAAATGATGAATAACCATACGGATAAAACGAATGCGCTTGCCGAGACTGTCAAGCAACACAAATTCTTTATCCGGATTCATGATAGCCAGCGGTAAGCCGGGCAAGCCAGGACCGGTGCCCACATCGATAAAGCGGGTACCTTCCAGATAGGGGCTAACCACTAAGCTGTCGACCATATGGCGGCCGACCATGGCGAGAGGGTCACGCACCGAGGTCAAATTAAAGGCCTTGTTCCACTTGTCGAGCAGCGTCACCAGCGTGACTAACTGCTCCACTTGTTGCTCGGTGACTGCCAGCTCTGTTTGAGCCAGTAAACGCGCTAGGGTGCTTGTTAATTGTTCTTTCATGTTATTTATTTACGCCAATGTCTTACGCTGATTTGCGCAGCAAGCCACGTTTTTTAAGGTGAACCAACAAAATTGAAATCGCCGCCGGGGTGATACCCGGGGTACGCGAGGCAATGCCTAAGGTTTCAGGTTTCGCTTGGTTAAGCTTAATGATCACCTCAGTGGACAGGCCTGGGACTTCTTGATAATCCAAGTCCAGTGGCAAGTGGGTGTTTTCATTGCGCAGCTGCTTTTGGATTTCGCCTTTCTGGCGCTCGATGTAACCCGCATATTTAACCTGAATTTCAACTTGCTCAGCCGCTTGCTCGTGGCTAATGCCCGGACCTATGCCGTCCACCGACATCAAGGTCGGATAGTCCAGCTCAGGGCGGCGTAACAGCTCTTCCAAGGTGTGTTCTTTGCTTAACGGATTTTTTAGTAATTCATTCAAGCTGGCAGCCGACGCATGCACCGGATTTACCCAGTTATCCCGCAGACGTTGGGTTTCTTTGGTGATCTGCTCCATTTTGTCACAGAACAGCGCCCAGCGATGATCGTTCACCAAGCCTAACTCTCGGCCCGCTTCGGTCAAACGCAGATCGGCGTTGTCTTCACGCAGCAGCAGACGATATTCAGCGCGGCTGGTAAACATGCGGTAGGGCTCTTTGGTGCCGAGTGTGGACAAGTCGTCCATCATCACGCCCATATAGGCCTGATCACGACGTGCTGACCACGGCTCTTTGCCAAAGGCGCGTAGCGTGGCGTTAAGGCCTGCCAGCAAACCTTGGGCCGCCGCTTCTTCGTAGCCGGTGGTGCCGTTGATCTGTCCGGCAAAAAACAAGTTATGTAAATACTTGTTTTCCATGTTGATCTTTAAGTCTCGAGGATCGAAGTAATCATATTCGATGGCATAACCGGGCCGCATGATGTGCGCCTGCTCAAAACCTTTGATCGAACGTACGATCTGTAACTGCACGTCAAACGGCAAGCTGGTAGAGATCCCATTTGGGTACAGCTCTGTGCTGGTTAGGCCTTCAGGCTCGACGAAGATCTGGTGCGACGTTTTATCGGCAAAGCGCATGATCTTATCTTCGATCGATGGGCAATAGCGCGGACCGATCCCTTCGATCACACCAGCATACATGGGGCTACGATCCAAATTTTTGCGGATCACATCATGAGTTTTTTCATTGGTGTGGGTGATGTAACAGGGGATCTGTCTGGGTTGATCCGCTCGGCTACCAATAAACGAAAATACTGGGGTCGGGTTATCACCAGGTTGAGTTTGCATCACCGAAAAATCCACGCTATTGGCGTCAATGCGTGGTGGAGTACCGGTTTTTAGTCGGTCAATACGCAGCGGTAATTCACGCAAGCGTTGAGCCAAGGCGGTGGAAGGGGGATCCCCTGCACGACCGCCCTTGTAATGATCCATGCCGATGTGGATCAAGCCGTTTAAAAACGTACCCACGGTGAGCACCACGGTTTTGGCTCTAAATCTTAAGCCGGTTTGGGTAATCACCCCCACCACCGTCTCGCCTTCGAGGATCAAGTCATCACAAGCTTGCTGGAAGATCTTTAAATTAGGCTGATTCTCTAACCGAGTACGCACGGCTTGACGATACAGCTGACGATCCGCTTGTGCACGGGTCGCTCTTACTGCGGGCCCTTTGGACGCATTGAGGGTACGAAACTGGATCCCGGCGTTATCCGCTGCCATGGCCATGATCCCGCCTAGAGCATCGATCTCTTTGACCAAATGGCCTTTGCCAATGCCACCGATGGCGGGATTGCAGGACATTTGTCCCAAAGTATCAATGTTATGGGTCAATAACAGGGTGTTTGCTCCCATACGAGCAGCGGCAGCGGCGGCTTCTGTGCCGGCATGGCCACCGCCAACAACGATGACATCAAACGATTCTTCATAATGCATAACGGATACTCTTGAAACAAGCAGGTGTAAGGATCCCGAAGGCCGATCATTTTAGCTGTTTTACGACTGAGATGGAAATGCGATCGAGAGGATCTTTGCTGTGCTTAATAGATCTTAGATCTCTAGAGAGATCTTCTATTATGACTACTACTAGTGATCCTCTTTTCTGTGAGTAAGGCGTTTTTGATCTTAAAGATCATAAGCTTAAGTACGATCTCTACCTGTGTACAACCTTTAGTTAGATCCCCTTAGACCCGTGGGTAACTAGCCTAGTTATACACAGGCACTACCAGTGAAATATTTAATTAAGAGGATAACTATAGGTTTAACACCGGTTTCAAGCATAGTTATACACAAGTGAGGAAAAGGACGGGATCAATAACAACACTAAATTGAGGAGGAGATCTGTTGATAACTTGGTGGAAAGAATTTATCCACAGCGGGGATCCCATGTATAAACCGATCCCCTCAAGAGGTCTAATTAATAGATCTATTGCTTAGTTAACCAGAGATCGAGCCATTTTTTTGCGATCATCTCCGGTGGATCGGCCAAACTCACGTCTATCTTGAGTTGATCTTCTAGACGAGTAGCACCGAGTAGGTTGAGTCGATGATCCAGTGTTTCTATGGCTTGGCAGAACGTATCGTAGGCAGAATCACCTAAACCCACTGCTAAGTAGTTAAGGCCACTTAAATTTGGTGCTTGGTCAAGTAATTGCTGATAGAAAGGTTGAATATTTTCCGGAAGATCTCCGGCACCATGAGTAGAACAGATCAATAATAAGATATGCTCAAGGCTGATCAAGATGTGATCAACTTGGGGAGAAGTGTGAATAACAGTGTGATAACTATTTTGTTCTAGGATCTCCGCTAAGTCTGCTGCCAGATCCTCGGCCGCACCCAAAGTTGAGCCCACCAAGAGGGTTACCTGTTTCATATTGCTCCTAATAAAATAAAAAACTGGTGATTTTAGCACCATCATCTTAAATAGTCGGTGTAAGATAGAGCCTGGCAAGACCACTTTAGTCTAACTAAAGAGTCAAACCCACGGTCAATAAGGCGGGATCACGGGGTATTAAATGATAAAAAAACACAAATATTCCACCTTTAATTCATCAATGGCATTGACCGAAAACCCCATTCATATTTCAATAGAAGTGGGTCTCAACCACCAGCAGTATCCCGGCATAAGTGGTACCAAAAATAACAAGGAAGATATCGTGACGTATATTCATAACACCATCACCAAACTCAAACAGACCAGCCCAGCACAAGCTGAATTTTATCAGGCGGTAGAGGAGGTGCTGGAATCGTTACAGCCCATCCTTGAAACCAACGAAAAATATCAGCTGCATTCCATTATTGAACGTATCGTTGAGCCAGAGCGCCAACTGATGTTCAGAGTTCCTTGGGTTGATGACCAAGGTAAAGTACAGGTCAACAAAGGCTATCGTATTGAATTCAACTCGGCATTAGGTCCTTATAAAGGCGGCCTTCGTTTCCATCCCAGCGTTAATGCCAGCATCATCAAATTCCTTGGTTTTGAACAAATCTTTAAAAACGCGTTAACCGGTCTGCCTATTGGCGGCGGTAAAGGCGGCGCCAACTTTGATCCTAAAGGTAAGTCTGACGGCGAAATCATGCGTTTTTGTCAGTCTTTCATTAGTGAGTTATACCGCCACATTGGCCCAACTACCGATGTGCCCGCAGGTGACATTGGCGTAGGCGGGCGCGAAATTGGCTATATGTTTGGTCAATATAAGCGCTTAACCGGTAATTTCGATGGCGTATTCACTGGTAAGAGCCTGTTGTGGGGCGGTTCGTTAGCGCGTAAAGAAGCCACCGGTTATGGTTGCGTTTACTTTGCTCAGTATATGTTAGAAGACAAAGGCGATACCTTAGCGGGTAAACGCTGCTTAGTCTCTGGCGCGGGTAACGTGGCTATTTATACCATCGAAAAACTGTATCAATTGGGTGCTATCCCAGTGAGCTGTTCAGACTCTAGCGGAACCATTCACCATGAGTCCGGTATTAACTTAGATACCCTAAAAGAGCTGAAAGAAGTACGCCACGTTCGCTTGAATGAGTACTTAACCGCGCACCCTGATGCGACCTTTATTCCGGTGGCGGATTACCCTGCGGACGGTAATGCAGTGTGGCATTTAGCCGGCGCGCAATTGGCCTTCCCTTGTGCGACTCAAAACGAGCTTAACGAAGCTGACGCCAAAGCACTGGTGGCTAACGGCTGTATCGCTGTGTCTGAGGGGGCCAACATGCCTTCTACCCAAGATGCGGTAGAAGTGTTCTTGGGCGCTAAAATTCTTTATGGACCAGGTAAAGCTGCCAACGCGGGTGGCGTTGCGACCAGTCAGTTGGAAATGGCACAAAACGCTAGCATGCAGCGTTGGAGCTTTGAAGAAGTAGATGAAAAGCTCAAAGTTATCATGAAAAACATCTATCGCAATGCCAGCGAAACCGCCGCCGAATTCGGTGATCCAAACAACCTAGTGCTGGGCGCTAACATTGCCGGTTTCCGTAAAGTAGCGGATGCCATGATAGAGCAGGGCGTAGTTTAATTAACTGCTGTGAAGAGTGAGGGGTAAAGGGTGAAGAGGAAGAGATAGCACCGAGCGCCAAGCTAGAGCCGGCGTTCTTAGGCCGTCATCCTGACGAAAGTCAGGATCTTGATTTTGCCCTTTGCCAACGAAATTCTTCAATAAAAAAAGCCCCGAGCTTAATGGCTCGGGGCTTTTTATTTTTCTAATTTATGACGTTATTTTTGCTTCACGCTTCACGCTTCACGCTTCACGTATTGCTGCCGTTACTGCTATTTCTACCAGTAACTCTTCGCGTGCCATGGCACCTTCTACACAAGTGCGAGCAGGGGCGTGGCCTTTTGGTACCCAAGCATCCCACACCGCATTCATAGCAGCAAAATCCTTCATGGATTTTAAAAATATAGTGACCGTCAACATGTGTTCGCGGCTCGAGCCTGCTACTAAGAGTAATTCGTCCACTTTATCCAGCATGGTGACCGTTTGTTCGGTAATATCTTTACTGGCGTCTTTAGGCACTTGGCCACACAAATAGACGATGCCATTGTGTTTGACGATGCGGCTCATACGCTCGCTAGTTTGTTGGCGTTCTATAGTCATGACTGCTCCGGTTAGGTTTATAGAGAGAGCGCTAAGCGCCCGGCGCCGAGCACCAAGGAAAACAAAGACCTATCTCTTCTTTTAGCTCGGCGCTTGGTGCTAGGCGCTATCTTTTAGTACGCAAACCTTAACCTCTGAGCTGAGCTTGTAAACGTTTAATATCAATAAGGATGAAATAGTATGGCGGTGATCACGCAGCTCTACCTGTACCCACTGAAATCTGCGGCTGGATTAACCTCAAATGAGGCTTTTGTTACTTATGAAGGCTTACTGGGTGATCGTCGCTTTATGCTCGCCAAGCCCGATGGTCGTTTTATTAGCGCCCGTACTCATCCGCGATTACAGGGTATTCAGGTGCAGCCGGTGGCCGGCGGTTTAGATCTACACTTTAATTTACCCTACGGCGACGAGCACCCGTTAGCGGTACGTTATAGCGAGTTTTTACAGCAGCCCGTGACGGCCTCTGTGTGGGACGACACCTTTACCGCATTCAGTACCCATCCTTATTACGATGCGTGGTTTAGTGAGCTGTTGGGTGAAGCGGTGCAATTTATTTGGTTGGGTGAGTATTCTCAACGCTATCGCGAGCGCTTGGATACGGCGGTTAGCTTTGCCGATGGTTATCCGTTACTGCTGATCTCACAAGCCTCGGTAAACGATCTTAATTTGCGCGCCGATGCGCGGCTTGAGATGTCGCAGTTTAGGCCGAATCTGGTGGTATCAGAGACGCGGGCGTTTGAAGAAGATGGCTGGCGACGTATTCGTATCGGCGAAGTGGAGTTTGTGGTCGCTAAACCTTGTAGCCGTTGTGTGATGACTACCATCACACCTGGTACAGAACGTTTTAATGCGCTTAAAGAACCCTTAGCAACCTTGCTACGTTATCGGCACGGTAGCGATGGTGAGGTGTATTTTGGCCAAAATCTGATTGCGGTTAATGAAGGCATTATCCGCCAAGGAGATAAAGTTGAGGTCTTAGAATACGCCAGTACCGCGATTTACCCTGATGCGGCACCTAAGCGCCGTGAACTTATTTGCGTGGCACGGGAAGCACTTACCCCCGATATCGAAAGCTATTGGTTGGCGGCGAGCGATGGCAAAGCGTTACCTAATTATCAAGCGGGGCAGCATTTACCTATTGCCGTCGATATCGATGGTCAGCGCTATGTGCGCTACTACAGCCTCAGCTCCAGTCCTACTCAGGATGAGCGCTATGGTATTAGTGTGAAACGCCAGCCCGATGGCAAAGTCTCATCTTGGTTGGCGGAACACTTTCAACCGGGTAGAACGTTATTGGCGCATGCACCAGCCGGCGACTTCGTACTGCAAGCGGCGGATCGTTATTTGCTGTTATCGGCAGGCTCCGGTATTACGCCTTTGCTGTCTATGATCCGCGCATTAGCAGATAAAAAGCAGTTACATGATGTGGTGTTTATTCATGTATGTAGAACAGAGCAGGATATTCCTGCCGCCGCAGAGCTACAGCACTTGGCAGATAAGCATCCTGGCATGCTCCTGCAGTTTGTACTTACTCAACCTCAAGTAGGCGAGGGCGGTCGACTGACGCTGGGGCAATTGGCGGCTATCCCACAGTTACCAACACGCCAAACCTATCTCTGCGGCCCAGCCGGTTTTATGCAGCAAGCACGCAGCTGGTTATTAGCGTTAGGGTTACCCGCAACGCTGTTACAACAAGAGTACTTTGGTAGTCTGCAGCGCGAAGATGTTTCACGTGAAACACAGTCAGTCTCTATTCAAATTGGCGAACGTCGCTTTACCGGCAATAACCAGCGCGACTTACTGACTCAGGCCGAACAGCAAGGCATGACCTTGCCTTGGTCTTGCCGTGCCGGTATTTGTGGCAGCTGCAAGCAGCAGTTAGTATCTGGCGAAGTGGAACAACCGCCAGCCCCCGCGTTATCCGCAACCGAACGCGAAACCGGTATAGTCCTTACCTGTTGCTGTGTGCCGCTAACGGATGTGGTTTTGAAAATACGGTGAGGAGTGAAGGGTAAAGAGTGAAGGGAACAAGCTTTAAAAGCAGCACCAAGCACCAAGCTAAATAAAAGACGCTGTTTATCTTTACCTGATTACGTATGAACCTCAGCCATAATGCACCCTGTTTCGGTTTGTTCTTTGTAGCTGCCAAATTTATTCGGCAGGCCAGCTCTGCTGGCTGTTACTGAGGTTTTGATTTAAACAAAACACCAAACCGGGCCGAAGTCCTCTTCGCCGAAGAGACGGGCCTCTACAAGGTCAAAATACTAAATTGAGCCTCATGTTCTTTGCCGAAGATACGGCACCTCCCTGTGACCTATTGAATTCATTGGTACCGAGCTCTCTGAAACATGGCTGAGCTTTGTGGGTAATCAGGTATCTTTATGCCGTCATCCTGATACCGGATCAAGTCCGGCATGACGAAGTTTCAGGATCTCGTTCTACGACCTTAAAGACTCAAGACTAGGGATTATTTGCCACGGAAAAGAGCAGAAGAACACGGAACAATAGTGATCTTAACAGCAGCACCTAGCGCCAAGCTTAACAAAAGATGGTGTTTATATTTTAGCTCGGCGCTTGGTGCTTAGCGCTCGGCGCTGTTAATACTTGTCGCACGTGAACTGCGTCTGTGCGTTCCGTGTTCTTCCGTGGCATAAATAGCTCTGGCTCTAGATTTTAGAGACTTCTTCTCGATCTCTGCTTCAAGCTTACCTGCTCTTATGGTGTACGCCTCACCCAATACCCCTCACGGCCTAGCCGCTTCATCTACTAAGTAAAGAATGGACTCATAGTTGATACCGCTGTGATGGCTTAATCCGAGTTCACAGGTGCGGCTGTTACTGACACCTCGTGTGCAGCCAGACGGTACTTGCTGCTTTAAGGTGGCCAATGCCGAGGCGTTAAGCTCGGGTAGGGTAAAACCTTTATCACCAGCAAAACCGCAGCAGCTGATATGCTCTGGCACTATTACCGACGTCGCACAAAGCTTAGCTAACGCTAACATCTTGTCTGCCAGCCCCATCCGCTGACTGCTACAGGTAATGTGCAGCATCACAGTCTCATCAAGGGGCGAGAGTTGTAGTCGCTCCAAGGCATGCTCCATGATAAAGCTAACCGGCTCATAAACGGCTAGGTCTTGAGTAAAGCCATTCTTCTGTTCACCGAAGCTATCTTGGCTCAACTTGGCACAAGGGCTGGTGTCCATCAGTATCGGCCATTTACCTTGTTCTGATACCTGCCATAACTGTGCTTCCAGCTCCTGTATTTTCTCCGCTGCCAGCTCAAACATGCCTTTGCTTTGATAGGGCATGCCGCAACACAGACTATTCAGCGCTGCGGGTACGATGACCTCAAATCCTGCCTTGGTTAATACCGATAAGGTGATTTCAGTTAAGGAGCGAGGGTCGGTGGCGTGCGAAGATTGGCCGAGTGTGCGGCTGGCACAAGAGGGGAAATACACCACTTTATCGCTGCCAGTCGGTAGCCTTTGAAACTGCCTTTGCTCAGATTTGGTTAATTCTTTCTGCAGCTGATACGAGTTCGCCGCCGGTATTTCAGGAAACCACATCGGTAGCTTGTTACGACTAACACTGCGCAAGCTGCTATTTACGCGAGTCATCGCTTGGTTGCCTACTAACTTGCGGGCCAGATTAGCCGCATTCAAACCTATGCCTACTGCCTTAGTGGTGCCGGCAAAGTGTTGAGCCGTCCAACGCGCAATGGGCTGAAATTTCTGATAGCGGGCGGTGCGTAGCTTGCGCATCATGTCGCCGGTATTAATACCCACTGGGCAGCGCTGTTCGCATAAACCGGTGGCCGCGCAAGTATCAATCCCGTGATACTCAAATACCTGGGCTAAGCTGTCGTCGATTACTTCGTGATTAGCTTGGCGACGTTGTAGCTCACGATACAAGACGATGCGTTGGCGCGGCGTGAGGCTTAAATTCTTTGACGGGCAGACTGCCTCACAAAAGCCACACTCGATACATTTATCAACCAGCGGATCGGCGGCGGGTAGGGGTTTAAGATTTTTAAGGTGGGCTTGGTTATCTGAGTTAACAATCACCCCGGGGTTAAGAATACCTTGCGGATCAAACAGCGCTTTTATCTGCTGCACTAATTGGTAGCCGTCTTGTCCCCATTCCAACTCCACGAAGGGTGCCATATTGCGGCCCGTGCCATGCTCAGCTTTGAGTGAACCTTGATATTCCACAGCCACCAACTGAGTAACGGCCGCCATAAAATTACCGTAACGCTGGCGCTCTGTCTCGCTATCGAAGCCTTGGGTAAACACAAAGTGCAGGTTACCGGCCAAAGCGTGACCGAAGATAATGGCTTCGTGATAACCAAACTGTTCGAAGAGAGCGGTTAACTTACGCACTGCCGCCGCTAAATGTTTCACGTGAAACGCTACGTCTTCAATAACCACAGTAGTACCGGTTTCACGTATTGCTCCCACTGCAGGAAACATGCCTTTGCGCATGGCCCACAGATTAGCGCACAGCTTAGTATCTTGCGTAAACGCGACCTGCTCAAGCAGAGTGAAGTTCTTAATGGCGGCCATTGCTTGGGCACAGTTTTGCGTTAACTCGGCTTGAGTAGCGCCATGCACTTCTATTAATAGCGCCGCTGCTTCTAAATCTAAGGTCTGAATAAAGTCGGGCATGCCGGGCAGATTGGCAATGGAGCGCAGGGCGCGACCGTCCATTATCTCTACTGCCGCCACATTCGTGTTGGCTAATTCGGTGACCGCCAAGCAAGTACTTTCTATATCTGTATACACCAATAGGCAAGAGGCCTTAAAGGCATGATCGGGTACCGTGTGGTAACTAATGTCATTAATAAAGCCCAGCGTGCCTTCGGAGCCAATCATCAAGTGGGCCAGCATATCGAAGGGATCGGCAAAATCTAGTAAGGCATTTAGACTGTAGCCGGTGGTGTTCTTTAATCGGTACTTATGAAGAATACGCTCAGTTAAGGCTGGGTTGGCTAACACTTGCTGATGCAATGCTTGTAAGCCGCTGATTAACTGCGGCTGTAACTGAGCAAAGCGCGCCTTGCTTAAGGAGTCTCTGGTATCAAGATAGGTGCCATCGGCCAGTACTAGGCTGATTCCAGCTAGTGTGCGATAAGAGTTTTGGGCAGTGCCACAGCACATACCAGACGCATTATTAGCGGCAATGCCGCCAATTTTACAGCTATTAATAGACGCGGGATCTGGGCCTATCTTGCGCCCGAACGGCGCCAGATATTTATTGGCGTCCGCACCTATTACGCCTGGCTGTAACTTAATTATGGTCGCGTTTTCACTCATGGTGTGGCCGCGCCAGTCATCGGTTAAGGTGATCAGTACCGAGTCGGAAATGGCTTGGCCCGACAAACTGGTGCCTGCCGCGCGAAAGGTGCAATGAATGGCGTGCTCGCTACATAGCTGAAGTACCTGAACGACTTCTTCGGTGCTGCTTAAACGCAACACCATTTTAGGTAACAGTCGATAAAAACTGGCGTCTGTGCCCAGGGCTAAGCACAGCGCAGGATCGGTAATAATACGCGCTGCGGGTAATATATTGCGCAGTGCCGTTAGTAATACAGTGTAACGAGAGCCCATCAAAGTGCTTCCTTAGCTGTGCTTGCGCCTTATGATAAGGCCTGCTTATGATTCGGTCCTAACAAGGGTAAGTCTCAGTTTATTCTGATTTATCGACCACATCAGGTTAGGCTAGAGTAAGACAATCACTGTCGCGATTTTACTGTGCTACTTAAGCCTGTGTTGCTTGAGTGGCAGTTTTCTCTGATGGTATAACAAATATGATTTTTAACGAGGTTAACCGTGATTAAAACCGCCATTATCGGCTACGGCCAGTCTGCCAGTATTTTTCATTTACCTTTTATCGATAGCTTGGCGGACTTTGAACTGGTCGCCATTAGCACCTCTAAGCCAGAGCTGGCGGCAGAGGAATGGCCAAATGTGGCTGTGTACACAGATGTAGATCTGATGCTGGCCGAGTCCGGTGCAGAGCTAGTGGTGATCACAGCTCCTAACGAAGTGCACTACGAGTTAGGGCGCAAGGCCTTGAGCTTGGGGCTGCATGTGGTGATGGAAAACCCCACCGTCACTCAGCTGCATCAAGGTACAGAGTTAATGCGCTTAGCTGAAACTAATAACCTGTGCTTGATCCCATTTCATAACCGCCGCTGGGACAGTGACTTTTTAACGTTACGCAAATTACTGGCAGATGGCACCTTGGGCCCAATTCATGGTTTTGAATCCCACTTTGATCGCTTTCGCCCTCGGGTACGGGTAGAAACCCCAGGTGTGGGTGCCGGTATTTGGTTTGATTTAGGCGGGCATTTAGTCGATCAGGCGTTGGTATTATTTGGTAAGCCACAAGCGGTGACGGGCCGTTGTTTATCGATGCGCCCAGGTGGCAAAGTGACGGACTACTTTCATGTGCTGTTGCATTACCGCGATAAAGAAGTGATTTTGCATTCCAGCCCTTATCATCCCGGACCGAGTTTACGCTTTAAGTTACAGGGCGAACTGGGCTGCTATATTAAGCGTGGCTTTGATCCGCAAGAAGAGCGTCTGCAAAACGGCATAGTGCCGGACTCGCCGTATTTAGCGAAAGAAGCAGAAACCGACTACGGTATTTTCTATTCCGATGATGATGCACAAGTGATTGAGTCTGAGGTGGGCGGTTATCGTTACTTCTATCAAGCCACGGCCAAGGCAATTCGCGGCGAAGCGCCGCCACCTGTGACCATGCAAGACGCATTAGATGGACTTAATATTATTAATATTGCAGAAAAGAGCTCGGCTGAAGGTCGTACTTTGCCCTTAACGGCGACCAGCTTTAGAGAATAATCGTCAGCCGTATACTTTAAGTTTACGGCTGTCCGAAGGGCCAGAGCCAAGTGTCTTTTTGCCACGGAATACACGGAACCCACAGAAGAATTCAGGTACGAAAAGTGATAGGGATCAGAGCTTTAATGGTAAGAGCCTGCCTGCTGATGAACTGATATTTAGCCCTTACCCATTAAAGTCCTTTCAGAACTATCCCTATTTTCCGTGCCTTCTGCTCTTTTCCGTGGCAAAAATAGCCCTAGTCTTGAGTTTTTGTTCTCGCCCTTTGTTTGGCTTACGGCTTCAAGCTTACTGCTCCCCGAAGGGGCTGGCTTTAAGCTGTTAATTTTACAGTAATGGTATTACTCGGCAGTAACGTCAGCATCTTGTTCAGAGCTGGGCTCTGCGCCGTGGCGGCGTTGCAGGGCTAGGCCTTGTAAGAAGTTACGTAAGAACTGGTCGCCACAAGCTTTGAAATGTTTATGGTCGGGTTTGCGAAACAAAGAAGTTAGCTCAGGCTTTCTGACAATAAAACCGGCTAAGGCCAGCAAGTTTAAAATATCTTCTTCTTTTAGCTGTAAGGCCACGCGCAGCTTTTTAAATACCTGATTATTCATCGGCTCGGCACCTTCAGCTTTAGGCGCAGGTCCACCTTCGCGTGGGCCTCTTTCTTGTAATACTAAGCCATCTAAAAAGCCCAACAGTTGCTCATTGCTGCAGCTGTGGTAGTTCTCATCTTCTTCTTTGGCGAGCAAGGCTAAAAACTGCGCTTCATCAATCTCAATACCACCTTGAGCAAACAGGGCGAGTGACTGAGCATCTTTTAAATCCAGTGAGTAACGCACGCGGCGTAAAATATCGTTATTAGTCATCTTATTTAGGCTCCACTTTTTTAGCTTCTTCTGGCTTATCTTCGGCTTTTTTCACGCGAATTTTTTCACCGTCTACTTCGATACCGTTCAAGCTTTTGATGGCGGCTTTAGCTTGAGCAGGGTTTGGCATAAAGGCAAAACCAAAACCTTTTGAGTTCTTGGTATTAGGATCCATAACCAGATGGAAGTACTGCACTAAGCCGTAAGGGGCGAGCAGTGCTAAGATTTTTTCTTCGGTGGTGAGGCGAGATAAGCCTCGGATCATAATCTTCATGGGTTCTCCAAAATAATAAGTTGGCGCCTTATCTTAAGATGATAAGCCGATCATTAAGTGGTTGTTTATAAAATGGGCTGGCATAAGCCTGAATGCTTAATGCAAGGGGTCGCGAGTGTAGCAGTTTGTCTGGCTAACGTCTGCCTGCTTATGCCTCGCTGTTTAGAGAATAGCACCGTGATTCGCGACCCAAAAAAGCCGACCCATTGGGGGCCGGCTTGGTGTGAGAGGTGGTTAGGGTGTAAAGCCTGCGCTTGAAACTTAACTTTCTAAACTGCGAATACGTTGGCGCAAGATAGAAAAATCAAAGGTCTGACGGTTAGGCATAAACTGCAATAACACAGAGACCAGCACAGGTACTAAGCTCGCCAGCAAGAAAGACTCTAATAGATACTCTATTTCGGCCCCTGGGGCTGGGAACAACCACAAGCCTGCAACTAAGCCAGCAGCGGTACTGAGCACGGCGTTATAGGCTTGATAACGGGCGCTATAAAAGCCAAAAAATACCGGAAAAGCCGCGGCACAACAGAGTAGGTCGGCCAATAAAAACAGATACAAGACGCTAAAGCCTTGAGACGCCACTATTAATACCGGAATCGAGATCAACACAATCAGCCAGCGCGATAAACCCAGCAGGCGGTTGGCACTAAAATCCGGCAACATGCGGCGTAAGTCGACCACTATCATGCTAGAAATACCACTGATAGTAGAGTCGGCACTGCTCATGATCAATGCTAAGCCAAAGGGCAATAAACCAATCACAAACCACATTGGAATATTTGACAGTAGTACATCAAATACCGCCACCGAGCCATCTCCGGCTAAGCCTAAACCGACGAAGGCTAAGCCAAATAATCCCATAATAAAAATGAAGACGAAGCTCACTAGGCCACTGACGATAAAACCGTTACGAATGGCCTTATTGTCTTGGGCTGCAAAAATACGCTGCCAAGTGCCTTGGTAGAAGAGGCCGGTGAGTACCACCGCAATAAAAAAAGTCAGTCCCGACTTAAAGCCATTCATATCAAAGGGATTAAGTAACTCAGGCGCTTTTTCTTTGAGACCAGCGATGGTGGGACCAATGTCGCCCACCGCTTGCCAGCCAAACATAATCAGCAGTAATAAAAACGGCAGTATTACTATGATTTGCAGACGGTCGGTAAAAATGGTGACGCGCAGGCCGCCGTATAAGGTGTAGAGCAGAGTGGCTAGCATCACGATAGAGGCGGTGGCCCATAAGGGCACGGGTGCCAGCAAACTTACCATTTTCGCGACGGCAGTGAGGCCTGCGGTCAGTGAGATAAACATATAGAACATCATGATCACCATCACGAAGCAATACATGGTTTTACCGTAGCGGTGCAGCACAAATTCAGTGAGGGTGTGGCCTTCTGGGATCAGCTCGCGCAGCCTTTTACCTAAGGGGATCATCATAAAACGAGGTGCAAGTGAGCCCAGCGCATAGCCGATCACCGCTCCTATACCACCCCAAGTGGCGGCTTCTGCTGGGCCAAATAATATCCAAGCGCCGAGGGTGGTGGCTAATAAGGTCAGCATAGTGGCCATGCCGTTTTGACTATTACGAGCCACTACAAAGTCTTCGATGTTGTCTTGTTGGCGGCGCGCATAATATAAGCCGGGTATGGCGAACATGGCGGCAAATAAACAGAGCCAAAGAATGGCTTCGGTGGTGCTAAGTAGCATGAATTCTCCCTTTGCCTAAAGGCAAACATGATAAACATCGTCAGTCATTGACGGTTATATGGGCGATAGTATGCCGGAGAATACGGGCGCAGAGAGGGAGTGTAAGACTTGTTCCTTCCCTTCGCCGGCATTATCCGGATCAGGTTCTAAGGGTTACCGCTGCAAGTAGCGGAATCTCAGCCGATTCGGGTGCAATCTCTGCACCTTAGGCTCCCCCAGGAATGACGATGAGAGTAAGAATAAATGTGATGCTTGTCAAATATTGGACTTACGTGAGGTGGGAGGTAGAGGCCGCTTTAGCTGGCCGATGGCGCGTAGCGGCATAAAGTGATCAAACAAGATGATATTTCCAAACCAAGCTCCTGACATACGTCAGAATGACGGTGAAAAAAGCCCCGAGCTTGGCTCTGGGCTTTTTATCTAGGTTGGTGCTTATCGTTTTGCTGCGCAAAACCGGCCGGATAAATCGGCCTCTACGGAATTAGCAAAACTCTCGCATTTCAACCTAGGCGGAACGGGTTAAAACATCACACCAAAATCGAGATCCTGACGTGCGTCAGGATGACGGCATAAAAAAGCCCCGAACCATAGGTTCGGGGCTTATTATTTCGCTGGGCGCTGGGCGCTGGGCGCTGGGCGCTGGGCGCTGGGCGCTGGGCGATAAGTTATTTAACCATCCAGCTGATGGTTTCACCGGCGCGAATTGGCACCAACTCTTGACCACCTAAGGGCAGGGTGGCGGGCACAGACCAGGTCTCTTTCATCAAGGTAATGGTGTCTGAGTTGCGTGGCAGGCCGTAAAAGTCGGGGCCGTTATGGCTGGTAAAGGCTTCCAGTTTATCCAGAGCACCCGCTTCTTCAAACACTTCTGCATACAGCTCAACGGCGGCATGAGAGGTATAAGCGCCAGCACAACCACAGGCGGTTTCTTTATTTTGCTTAAAGTGCGGCGCCGAGTCGGTGCCGATAAAGAATTTCTTATTACCACTGATGGCCGCGCGCACTAACGCTTGCTGATGGGTGTTGCGCTTTAAAATCGGTAAGCAGTAATAGTGCGGACGAATGCCACCCACCAGCATGTGGTTACGGTTAAACATCAAGTGATGGGTGGTAATGGTAGCCGCTACGTTATCACCGGCTTGCTCTACAAACTTAACTGCGTGCTCGGTAGTAATGTGCTCGAGGACGATTTTCAGATTAGGAAAATCACGCACTACGTCGGGCAAGATAGTCTCAAGAAACACCTTCTCGCGGTCGAAAATATCCACGCTGGCGTCGGTCACTTCGCCGTGTACCAATAACAAGATACCGGTTTCTTGCATCACTTCCAGCACCGAGTAAATATTCTTCACGTCAGTTACGCCGGAGTCCGAGTTGGTGGTGGCACCCGCTGGATACAACTTACAGGCCACGATTTTACCGCTGGCTTTGGCACGACGGATCTCTTCTGGATCTGTCTTATCGGTGAGGTACAAGCTCATCAAAGGTTCAAACAGGCTGCCTGATGGGCGCACGGCCGTTATCTTGTCGTAATAAGCCAGCGCCAGCTCGGTAGTGGTGGCCGGCGGCAAAAGATTAGGCATCACTAAAGCGCGACCTAAATAACGGCTAGCATCAGCCACTGTGTCTTTGAGTTGTTCGCCATCACGCAGGTGTAAATGCCAATCATCAGGGCGGGTAATGGTCAGGCTCGTCAGTTGTGTGCTCATTGGGTGGGTTCTCCATTGCATCCAGGCGGCCATTATCCACTGCCGAGCTGTTTTAACCAAATCCCCATTAACGTGAGGGGTGAAGAGTAAGGTGTTAGGGTGACAACAACTGTGAGTCTGCAGACTTACGGTTAGGTTTTTCATCTCACTCCTTACGCCTCACTCTTCACTTTATTTATGCTATGGTCTAGCTCGTGACACGGGGTGTCTGGCAGCACATCTGCCTGGCTGAGATAACACCCGTCGAACCTGATCCAGTTCATACTGGCGAAGGGATGTCAGCCATTCGGCTCTCGGCAACGCTGCCCATCTGCCTTCGCCTCTGACTTTTTAGAGGTAGTAAAAGCCCATGCAACACAACCAAACCGATCCTCAAAATCTGCACACTGCACAGCCATTCGAGCAACAGTTGGTATTAGTCACCGGCGGCGCTCGCGGCTTAGGTGAGCATTTAGTGCGTGCCTTCTTGCGTGAAGGTGCCAAGGTGGTCATCAACTATTTAAACAGTGCCGAGGCCGCCCAACAGCTGGCGTCCGATTACCCTGCTCAGGCGCTAGCCATACAAGCTGACGTGACCGATGCGGCGGCTGTGCAAGCTCTGTTTGCCGAGGCGAAAGCCCATTTTGGTCAGCCCATTACCACTGTTATCAATAACGCCTTGCCGGCTTTCTCATTTAATGGCGATGCCCGTGAAAATGCCGACCAATTAAGCTGGAGTAATGTGCAGCAGCAGTTTGAAGGTGTGGTTAAGGGGGCGTTAAACACCACCCAAGCCGCCCTTACCGGTATGCGCGAAGCGGGCTTTGGTCGTATCGTGAATATTGGTACCAATCTGTTCCAAAACCCAGTAGTGCCATACCACGACTACACGGCTGCCAAAGCCGCATTACTCTCGCTGACCCGCACCCTTTCTCAAGACTTAGGTCCTGACCAAATCACCGTAAACATGGTATCTGGCGGCTTGCTGCGCACCACCGATGCCTCTGCGGCCACCCCAGAAGCGGTGTTTGATTACATTGCCGCCGCCACACCGCTGCGCCGCGTTACTACGCCCGCTGAATTTGCCGATGCCACTTTATTTTTTGCCTCACCTTGGTCACGCTCTGTCACCGGCCAAAATTTGGTGGTGGATGGCGGCTTGGTGAAAAACTAATGGCAGCACAACTATTGGTAAATCAACAATTAGCAGATCAACAAGCCCCACGCATGATGCACCTGAACGTATTTTTATTTGGTTGTGGCCATCATAAGGGCGCGTGGCGCCATCCTAAATCGTCGGTAGAACGTTTAGGCGACATCAGTTTTTTCGAAGAATTGGCGCAAACCGCCGAGCGTGGCAAGTTGGATGCGGTGTTTTTTGCCGACGGCCAATCCGCGGGTAATGTGTCCGATGGCAGCTGGTGGTTTTTAGAACCGTTAACGGCCTTGGCCGCCATGAGCCGTGCCACCGATAAAATCGGCCTGATCAGCACAGTGTCCAGTACCTTTTACACGCCGTTTCACGCGGCGCGCTATATGGCGTCCTTGGATCATATCTCTGGCGGTCGTATGGGCTGGAACGTGGTGACGTCTATGTTTGATATGGAAGCGCGTAACCATAACTACGAAGCCATGCCGGTGCATGCCGACCGCTATCGCCGCGCCGATGAGTTTGTGGATGCAGTGCTTAAACTCTGGGATTCTTGGGAAGCTGACGCGCTTAGTTTTGATCGCGCTGGTCACTATGCAGATCCGACCAAGGTGAACGCCATTAACCATAACGGCGAGTTCTTCTTGGTGGATGGCCCGCTTAACGTGCCACGCTCGCCCCAAGGGCATCCGGTTATGTTTCAAGCTGGCGCCTCTGAAGAAGGTCGAGAATTAGCCGCGCGCCGCGCCGAAGGTATTTATGCGGTGGCGTACGACTTGCCGGCGGCCCAAGAATATTACCGAGACATTAAACGCCGCGTGCAGGCTGCCGGTCGTGAAGTTAATGTGCCCATCATGCCGGGCTTAGTCACTTATGTGGCGGCCACCGAAGAAGAGGCTAAAGCCAAGCAGCGCGAGCTGGATGAGCTATTACCCGTTGATGCCTCATTGCGCCAGCTCGGTTTATATACTCAACAAGATTGCATGAACTGGGAATTAGATAAGCCAGTACCTGAGCTGCCATCTTTGGCTGAATTTACTGGCCCTAAAGGCCGCTACAGCACCATTTTACGCATTATAGAAACCGAGCAGCCGACGGTGCGCCAGTTATTGGGTCGTTTAGCCGCCGGTGGTGGCCATTGCACTATAGTGGGAACGCCGGTGCAAATTGCCGACCAGATGGAGCTGTGGTTTAACAATGAAGGCGCCGATGGTTTTAATCTAATGCCGCCTTCATTGCCCTACAGCCTTAATGACTTTGTGGATCAGGTGGTGCCCGAGCTACAGCGCCGTGGTCTATTTCGTCGCGATTATGAAACCGATACCTTACGCGGCCACTTAGGTTTGGCTAAGCCGTAACTGACCGTGAGGGGGAAAGGGTGAGGCGTAAAGCCTCCCCCCATGCCCCCTCTCTTTCGGAATCCATATTTTACTGCTCACTCCTCACTCATCACTCTTCACACCTCCGCTGCACTAAAAACCACCTATGCTAAAAAGCGTGTCTATTAACTCTTTTTTCAGCTTTAGGAGCTAGCATGCAAATCTTGATGGTGATGACCTCTCACGAAAAATTAGGCGACAGTGGCAAAAAAACCGGCCTGTGGCTTGAAGAGTTTGCCGCGCCTTATTACTTATTTAAAGATGCGGGCGCCGATATTACCTTGGCAACGCCTCAAGGCGGTATGCCGCCTATAGATCCCAATAGTGTTGAGCCCGATGCGCTTACTCCGGCCACCGAGCGCTTTGAAGCTGATGCCAGTGCCAAGGCGCAATTAGCGAATACTTTTGAGCTAAAAGATTTTTCTGCCTTTGAGTTTGACGCGGTTTTTTATCCCGGCGGTCATGGGCCATTGTGGGATTTAGCCGAAGACCCGCATTCCATTAGTTTGATTCAAGCTATGCTGGCCGCTAATAAGCCGGTGGCTGCCGTGTGCCATGCACCGGGTGTGTTGCGCCATATTAATGCGGCTGATGGCTTGCCTTGGGTAAGTGGCAAGCGGGTGACGGGTTTTAGTAATAGCGAAGAAGCAGCGGCAGGGCTTACGGATATAGTGCCCTTCTTGGTGGAAGACATGCTTAAACAGAATGGCGGTGAATATCATAAAGCCGATGACTGGCAGCCTCATATAGAAACGGACGGTTTGCTGATCACCGGCCAAAATCCGGCGTCATCAGCGGCTACTGCCGAGGCCTTGCTGGCGCTACTTCAGTGACCCATTCATTAACGAGCCCTTCGGGCAGCTGTACGCCGTAAGCTTTAAGCTGTCAGTTAAAGATAAAGCCTAAGGGCGAGATCCTGACTTTCGTCAGGAAGACGGCATAAAGGCCGACCTATGCCGTCATATCGGGCCACGACCCGGTATCTTTATTTTTCCGTGGATTCCGTGGCAAAAATAGGTTTTATTTACTAGTTATTGCGGTTGGCGATAGTCTTCGCTCTAAGCGCTGCAACAGCGAGTCGATAATAATGGCCATCAGTGCCACCATAATGGCGCCTTGTAATACGAAAGCCATGTTGTCGGTGAGTAAACCGGCAATAATCACTTCACCAAACCCCTTTGCCGCTACCGTAGAGCCTATGGTGGCAGTACCTATGCTGATCACCAGTGATATGCGAATCCCCGCGACGATCAGCGGCAGTGCTAAGGGCAGCTCAACAAACCATAATTGCTGGCGCGGATTCATACCCATGCCACGAGCGGCGTCAGTGACTTGGCTGGGTACTTGCTGCAAACCGGTAACGGTATTTTCATAAATAGGCAGCATGCCATAGAGGAATAACGCCACTAAAGTTGGGGTTAACCCAAAGCCCAGCGCGGGGACCGCCAATGCCAATACTGCTACAGGTGGAAAGGTTTGACCTAAGTTGGCGATGGCTCGGGCCAGCGGTAAAAACTCTCGGCCACTGGCACGAGTCACCCAAATACCGCCGATTAAGGCTACTAGGGTGGCGGCGGCAATGGCAAGAAAAACGGCGGTGAGGTGCCAGAGTAACAGGTTAAATACGCTGTCTCGGCTATAAATAGCAGGGGTTCGCTCGTCGACAAAGTAACTAAATAGAGGCGTTAACCACTCGATATTAATGGTCATAATCAGTAATAGCAGCACCGGCAGGCCGGGCCCTAACCAACCACGAACAGTCGGTGTTTTCATGCTCGCGCACCCTGTTGTAGTAAGTCATGCATAGAAACCTGGCCTATGGCGTGTCCTGCGGCATCAACAACTTGCAATTGCTCTACTTGCTCCCAGATCAGTAATGCCATGGCTTCGCGTAAGCTGGCATCGGCATGAATATTGGGCAGCGGATGACTTACCACTGTTATTTTTGTAGTCATGATCTGGCTGACTTGTTTGGTACTTAACAAACGTAATGGTCGCTCACTGCCGCCAACGAGCTCTTGAACAAAACCGGCTCTAGGCTGACGCAATAATGCTTCTGGCGTATCTAATTGTAGTAGTTCGCCTTTATCCATGACCGCAATCACATCAGCCATTTTTATCGCTTCTTCTAGGTCGTGAGTCACCATAATGATGGTGATCCCCAGCAACTGCTGAACTTTTAATAGTTCATCTTGTAACAGTTCTCTAGTCAGTGGGTCTAGGGCACCAAAAGGCTCATCCATCAACAGTAACTCAGGCTTAGCTGCCAGAGCACGAGCCACGCCGACGCGTTGCTGCTCACCACCGGATAATTGATGCGGATATTTACCGGCAAAGGTGGCAGCATCGAGCTTAAATAAAGTCAGTAATTCGGTTACCCGTATATCAATATCCGCTTTTTTCCAACCGAGCAGCTTGGGCACGGTCGCAATATTTTGATAAATAGTACGATGCGGAAATAAGCCCACACCTTGAATGACATAACCGATGCGCCGGCGTAATTGCTCTGGCGGCAAGGTTGTTACATCTTGATTATTAATTAAAATTTGGCCCTGACTGGGTTCAATCAAGCGATTAAGCATGCGTAATGTGGTGGACTTTCCGCAACCGGAAGTTCCTACCAGCATACAGAACTGCCCGCTCTCTACTTTAAACGAAAGGTTCTTAACGGCGGTGTGATCGCCAAATTGTTTGCTGAGGTCTTTTACTTCAATCATGTTTTGTTGCCTCGTTGCAGGGCGATGAGAGTGTCGATTGCCATGGCAAATAAGAAAGCTAGTATCAGTGTCGGTACCGCACCGAGTATCACCAGATCGGTAGCCGTTTGGCCTAGTCCCTGAAAAATATAAGTGCCAAAACCACCACCGCCGATCAAAGCCGCAACGGCAACTAAACCGATATTCATGGTTACCACCACTCGTAATCCAGTCAGGATCACCGGTAACGCCAGCGGAAACTCCAGCTGCCACAAGCGTTGGCGCCGGCTCATGCCCATACCTCTGGCGGCGTCTCGCACCTTGCTATCAATTTGATCGAAGCCGAGCGCGGTATTACTCACAATAGGGAGCAAAGAGTAAAAAAATAGTGCGATTACCGCCGGTGTTGCGCCTATGCCACGGATCCCTAATTCGGATAACATGGGATAATGGTTGGCCAGTAAACTCAGCGGTATCATCAGCAGACCAAACATGGCGAGGCTAGGAATGGTTTGTAAGATATTAAGTACCGGAAAGACAGCCGCTTTTAAGTTGGGCGAGCGATGACAACGCACCCCTAACGGAATGCCGATTAAGACGGCGGGTATAATGCTGCCGAGTGACAGCTGCAAATGGCGAATCGCCTGATCCCAGAAGTTAGTTTGATTGTGATATTCCCGCAATAACGAGAGCGAGTCCCATTGGCCACTGGCTAGCAAGAACAGCACGGCTCCTACAATTAAAGTTACCAGAGCAAGACGAAGCAGCGGGCTGAGTGCCAGCTTAATGGTGGCATCGGTGATCAGTAGTGCCAGCCAGAAAATAGCCAACCAAAAGCCACCATTAAGAGAAACCCGCGCCAAAGGGCTAGCTTCAACTAACAATTGAGAAGCACTAATGCCTAGCGTATATATCAACGTAATTAACGTGACCAGGGTAAGTAATAAACGAAAGGTAATGGCTGTTTTGAATAGTGATAGCAAGCTAGTAAGTGCTAACAAAACAAGCAAGGGTGTGAGTGTGGTGAGGCTGGTTACATTCAGCAGGTCTATGCTCTGGCCGGGCATAATGCGGTTAGGTTGCAGGCTAACCAGAGGCAAAGTAAACAGCGACAGCAGTAGGGCAACGACCAGCGTACTCCCGACCTTGTCCAAATTAGAAAGCGTCAAAAAGACTCCTAGTATAGGATTTGCTCCGCCGACACTCTGCTTCAGGGATGAAACAGAGTGTGTAACGGGGGAATTTATAGCGAGTCAGCAAAGTAGGCGGTTTGGCCTCTGCTAATTAGTCCTACAAAAATCCTTTTTCGGATAGATAACTTTTGGCAACTGCTTCAGGGCTTTCGCCAGCGATAGCGATGCGGCTATTTAATTGCTGCAGAGTTTTGACATCTAGGGACTGAAAAATAGGCTCCAAAATAGTCGCAATTTCTGGGTGAGCCTGCAAAATCTGCTCACGCACTATGGGAGCGGGAGCGTAAACCGGTTGTACACCCTTATCATCTTCCATCACCACTAAACCAACCGAAGCGATAGCCCCGTCGGTGCCGTATACCATGGCGGCATTAGTATCGTCGGTTTGCAGTGCCGCCGCTTTAATGGTGGCGGCCGTGTTGCCACCGGCCAGCACCAGCAGTTGTTTATCAGTCAGTGTAAAATCATAGGTTTGCTGAAAGGCAGGTAATACCGCTGGGCTGGAGACAAATTCAGCTGATGCGGCTAATTTAACCTCGCCACCTTGGCTAACGTAGCGGCCAAAATCAGACATGGTTACTAACTGATTATTGTCGGCAATATCTTGGCGCAGTGCGATGGCCCAAGTGTTATTCGCATTGGCTGGCGCTAACCAAATCAGCTGATGTTGGTCATAATCCATTTGTTTGGCTTGCTGGTAGCCCTTCTGAAAATCTCTCCATACTAGGTCTTCTTCCTGATGATGAAAAAAGGCCGCATTGCCGGTGTATTCCGGATAAATATCAATTTCACCAGAAATAATTGCCTTGCGCACTATGGGGGTGCCACCCAGCTGAGAACGATTTTCTACCTTAAGGCCAGCATCTTTTAGCGCTAAATAGATAACATTGCCCAGCAAACCGCCTTCGGTATCTATCTTGGAGGATACCACTATGGCATCGGTAGCCAGGGCGGGCATAGTCATCACCAAAGAAAGACTAAACATGGCCGAAGCCAACGACTTTTTCATGTTATTAATCCTTGTCTCAACATTAATTACTAATAAGCATACTTTATGCAAAGCTTATCTTGCGGTAAACCGTTAACCCTTACCAATCCCCTCATATAAACCGCGCCACACCTGAGTTTGAGAGCAGTAGTGGCAAGAAACGACGAAACTCTACTGTGGTACTGCGTAACTTAGAAAATTTCCTATCCCTAGGCACAATGCGGTCTCAGCTGATTTTTGGGGTTAGTGCATATTTAGATTGTGCAGCTAACATGACGCGATCTGCTATTAAAATGAGGGGATTACTAAGCCGTTAACCCCAATCCAATCTTCATTCGACTCAGTTTTTAGGTGGTGTTTCACTACCCGTTTTCGCTTTTTTCTTAGCTTCAAAGTCGAACTGTATATTTAACGGCCGCCATATTCCCTGCTGAGAAAAACACTCCCAGCCCCAACGCAACCAACCTAACAAGGCAAAAGCCAGCCACAGTGCCCAGCCCAACATCAGCAAGCGATACACCCATAGTGGTACCGATAATACCCAAGCTTGGGGTAAGTTTCCGGCACTGCGGTCTTGATACCAGCGTAAGGTGTTTGCATAAGAGCCATGGCCGCTAATTTGCATATTCGGCAAACCCAACAAGCCCTGTTGAATGGCCAAGAACAGAAAGCCTAGCGCCAATAGACTCAGCAGCACCAAGCCAATTTGTGCCAGATTAAAGGCCGCGCCCGCCGCTTGATGCTGCCAACGGCCGCGCAAGCCCAGCGCCAGCAGCCACGCCACTACCACCAGCGCCATCCACAGTGGCACTTGGCTTAAGCCGATACCCAATAATAACCAGTGGTGAAAGCGCAGCGGTGTAAAGCGCACACGGCTCAGACCAAAGGCCAGCAAGACGATAATTAGCAGTAAGCTCCAGAACAATACCGCCGGCCCCATGGGCGGGCCCGAGGCCCATAATATCCAACGGTCATCGCCTAAGGTGAGCTGAATATCGTTATTGACGCTGGCGCTATTCAGCACAATGTGGGGCGTGTTAAAGAGGGTGGCAATGCCGGGCTGCTGGCGCCAGTTAATCTGTATCTGTTGCGCGCCGGGCGTTAATGGGAGCAGCAAGCTGTGATCTGCTTGCTGGCGCAAAGTATGGCTTCTACCGTTAATAAGTACTGATTGCAGCTCTATTTGCTCGGGCAGTTGCACGCTATGCTGGCCGCCTTGGCTACTACGCACTTGTAACCTTAAGTCCACGTCTACTGCTTTGCGTCCTGTGGCTAAGTTTAACTGGCTACTATCTATGGTTAGGGTTTGCCCCGGCACCCCGGCTGGTCGGCTAATGTGCAAGGTTAGCGACTCACCTGGCCACGGATGCCACACCGGCAGCCAAGTATTTTGTTCGCCGCCTTGCGCGCTATTGGGTTGGCTCTCCACTAAGCCACTGCTTTCTACGTGCCAGATGGCGCTGCTATCTAGGCGCCACACTTCACTCCAACGAGTAGTATCGGCGGCGGTGAGCGTTAACTCAGCGGATTTATCTAAGCGCGATTGCCAATGAGCGCTCGTTTGATCCGCCTGCAAGGTGAGCTGCAAGTTACCGTCTTTGACGGTGAGGCCATCCGTGAGCAGCGATTCGCCTTTTAAGAGCGGCAGGCTCAAGATAATGGGCTGACCTAAAGGAGAAACGCGGCTTACTTGGGTGTCTACCTGCCAGTCCAGCCCTAATTGCACGGTGCGCGTAACTTGCACGAAGTCCGGTTGCGGGCCGCTCGCTAACTGAGCCGCTCCCGCTTGGGAGCCAGCCTGTGCTTGGGCGCGACTAAACTGTAGCGGGCTTTTAGGTACGCCATTATCATTGAGCCCACGCACCGCCCAGCCGTTAGCGATCACTTTTACATGACGGGGCACTAACGGTAGATCCAGCTGTAATTGCTCGCCATACAAGTCACCTTGCAGCTGTAGCTGATGAATACCCTTGCTCAGCGGTACATATAAGACTCCAGCCGCATCACGGCGTAAAGCTGTGGCCGGCTGCCCATCCACTAATACTGCCTTGAGCTGCCAATGAGCGTGAGCACGGGGCAAGGGGACGGCCACAGACGCTTGGGCATGGATTTCCAATTCCATGTTGAGCGGCTGAGGTGTGTGCTCAGCCCGGTTATCAGTCAAGTTATCAGGTACGTTTTCAGGCACGTTATTAGATAAGGCCGGTAAAACGAGGTGCAGCCTAGTGATTTGTGCGCATTCGGGCAGGCAGTCGGCGGGCACCAGTAAACGCGTTTTTAGCTCATTCAGTAATGCTTGATTAGGGATGTCCGCTTGGGCCGGCAAGGGCAAAGCTAATAGCAAAGGCAGTAATAAGCCGATGGGTAACAGGGCTGACCATAAGCGCGACTCTTGATAAAAACCGCGTTGGCGGCTGAGGGTAAAGCCCGCCATGCGCAGCATCAGCAGGCTGAGTAATAGCACCCTTAATAGGCTTAATGCCAGATTCATGGTCGGTGATAACAAGATTAAATTAATTTGTTGCGCCTCCTCTACCGGGCCATTCCAGCTCATGTCTATGTTGTTGGCATGCCACTGGGGCAGTCCGGGGCCGGTTTGTAACTTAGCATTGGGGTCTGCTTGATGCAGAGCTCGAGCGGGTGGGAGTGATTTGCTGGCCATGGGTGCCGCTGAGCCTTGGCGGCGCACATAGCTGTCGGTTAAGGATTGCACGGGTGAGGACTCAGATTTTAAAGACCGATACTCACCATCCCGAACATCGCCCATATCATCCGCTGCCGACATTTCTGCCTCTTGGGCAGATGAGTAGTGTTCTAGAGCCGTATTAGGTAAGTGATAACTCACTTTAGCCAGCTGCGGATACATGGCAAGCCTCACTTGTTCGGCCATAAAAGGCAGCGCAATCAACAGCAATACTGCTAAGCAAACACTGCGATACCCGATCATCGCTTTTCTGAGTAAGCCCGCGGGCAGCACTTTGAGTAAGGCGCTGGCGGCCATTAGATTGAGCCATACCCAGCGCGGCGGGCCAAAGCCTGAGCTTTCATGCCAGATTAATGCCAGCGTTACTAAGGTGAGCAAACCCCACCAGCCACCCCATAAGCGAAAAGCGGCCACGGCGGCAATTAACACCAAAAACAAATCCAGCAACGTCCAATGGGACAGCCAAGTGTTGGGTGCTTTATCCATGCCCGAGGCGGAAAGTAGGCTCCAACCGGGCGGCAAATATAGCCGAGTCTGTAAGGAGGCCAGATCCGTATTCCAACCGACCGCCGGCAAACTGCTAACAGAGCCTTGATAACGACTGTCGGCGATAAGATCTATGTTGCCTTGGCGAATTTCCACGCCCTTCAATTCAGAGCCTACTTGCTGAGTAATAAACTGCGGTTGGCCATTTAGGGTTACCTGACCCAGCTCTAATGCGGGGTTGGCCTCTAAGCGCCAACCTTGGTTGATTTGGCCGGTAAGCCGGTCTTGTACGCTATAGCCAGCGCCATCAAAGTCCAGCCACAGCTGGCGCCTTAGCTCAAGTTGATTGGGTTGTGGATCGGGATTGCCACGGCGAATTTCGCGCAACACCATGCGCTCGCCTTGGTTTACGCGATAGGCGGGCAGGCGTTGCCAGTCATTGGGCAAATTAGTTTGTTGTGGGTCTATCGAGCTGAGACTTTCCACTTCGACTAAGCGCAGCTGCGGTGCGGCTTCAAATACCCACACCTCTTGCTCAGGCCAAGGCGCTTTGATCGTAGGTAGGCTTATCTCATGCACGGCACTGGGGTGGCGACTAATCAGGGTGAGAGTCCAGCGGCCCGGGCGCACCTGTACTCTTAAACGGCCATCGGGCTCTATTTTGGCAGGCAAGGGGCTGTCGAGTTGCAAGGGGATTTGCTTATCCAGCAATACCGGGCCCAGCACTAGCTCGCGCTGCTCACCGGTTACCTCTAGCGTTATTTGATTGGTCACTTGTAGCGGATTGAGATCGCTTATTTTTCGAAACACCTGCAACGTGAGTGCATCTGAGGGCGGCGCCGTATTGGGCTGCTCAGTCTGGGACTTTGCCAACCACAGTAGCCCCTTGGTGTCGATATCCAGATCTCGTTTGGCTTGGTCATTAATAGTAAGCGCTAACAAGCCGCTAGCGGGCGGTAGCATCAGGCTCTTGGGCAGGGTATGCCATTGCCATTGGCCGCGGATCATATATTGGCCGGCGGCGAGTTTAACGCTGGGCCGGCCATTTTTTAAGGCGATAGGTTGTGGCTGATTATTAACCGTAACCTGTTGTGGCCAATGCTGAGTATCGCCCGGTAAGGGTACCCAGCTATCGCTATAAAGCTGCCATTGTTGGCTAAATTGTCCGCCGCGCTCGGTTAAGTCCAAGTTCAGCTGAGTAGGCCAAGCACAGGGCTGATCGTGAGCTTGATTGTATAAAAAAGGGCATAAGCGTTGCGGCTCATCGGCTAAGACCCACTCCACCCAAGGCTGCAAGGGCTCAGGTATAGGCGTGGTGGCGCGAGCTGAAAGGGCGCTTAAGTTGAGTAATAACAGCGTAAAAAACATCAGGTAACGCATAAGAATCCTTTCTTTGCTTAGCCAAACTCAGGCGGTGTGGTATTAGGCTTTAATCGCATCCTAACATGAAGACCTTAAAACATAGCCGCAGGAGCACAGTGAGGGGGTGACAAGTAAGCAGTGCAGTCTAAACTGGAGCATAAATGCAGTTTTTTTCTGTTAGCGGCCATTACTCAAGTAGCATAAAAAAGTAGCGAGATGTGCGCCTCGTTGCAAAATGCTGCAGTAGCGGTTTTTTTATAGTGACTTCTGCTATAAAGTCGCTGAAACATGATTGGATAAGATGGATTTTTACCATCAAAGGATGACTATGAACCAAACACAGCCCTTTTTATTGCGTTTAAGTAATCGCGTTAGCTTAGTGACGCAGATATTGATCGGTATTATTGCCGGCGTAGCGTTAGCTGTGCTGGCACCTTCGGCGGCCGAGTCGGCTGGCTTATTGGGTAACCTGTTTGTGAGCGCGCTAAAAGCGGTGGCGCCCATCTTAGTATTTGTGTTGGTGCTGTCTTCTATCGCCAACCATAAAAAAGGTAGCCAAACCAGTATCAAGCCTATTTTGGCTTTGTATCTGATTGGTACCTTTGTAGCGGCGCTGACCGCTGTGGTGATGAGTTTTATCTTCCCCACTACCTTGGTATTAGTCAGCACCGGCATTGAGGCCTCGCCGCCAGAAGGCATCGCCGAAGTGTTGCAAACTTTGTTATTCAAGATCGTTGATAATCCAGTAAATGCGCTACTCACAGGTAACTTTATCGGTATTTTGGCTTGGGCCCTTGGCTTAGGTATGGTACTGCGCCACGGTGCCGATTCCAGCAAGCATGTGTTTCGGGATATTTCCGATGGCGTGTCCAGCATAGTGCGCTTCGTTATCCGTTTGGCGCCTTTCGGTATCTTTGGTTTGGTAGCCAGCACCATAGCGGCCACCGGCTTTGATGCACTCTGGGGTTATGCACGGTTATTGGCAGTGTTAATCGGCTCCATGCTGATTATTGCGCTGGTGATGAACCCGCTGATCGTTTACTTCAAAATCCGCCGCAATCCGTATCCGTTAGTGTTTAAGTGCCTGCGTGAAAGTGGCGTAACCGCCTTCTTTACGCGTAGCTCAGCCGCTAACATTCCGGTGAACATGGAATTATGTAAGCGCTTAGACCTGCATGAAGACACCTATTCAGTGTCTATCCCTCTGGGTGCCACCATCAACATGGGTGGTGCGGCTATTACTATTACCGTACTCACCTTGGCGGCGGTGCATACCTTGGGCATCGAAGTAGATTTAGGCACAGCACTGCTATTAAGTGTGATCGCCTCCGTCTCGGCCTGTGGCGCATCCGGCGTGGCCGGTGGCTCCTTGCTGCTGATACCGCTGGCTTGTAGCTTGTTTGGTATTCCTAACGAAATCGCGATGCAGGTGGTAGCGGTGGGCTTTATTATTGGCGTGCTGCAAGACTCGGCAGAAACCGGCTTAAACAGCTCCACCGACGTACTGTTTACCGCCGCCGCTTGTCAGGCTGAAGAAGCGAAAGCTACCGCCTATCAGGCTGCAGAAAACAAAGCCATCGTGCGCTAGGCTTTAGCTGTCAATATAAAGATAAGCCCCGAGTCTGATGACTCGGGGCTTTTTTCTTTAAAAATCAGAGTTTCTTGCAACGGAAGAACGCTAAATCCACGGAAAAATAGTGATAAAATCTGAAAAAGATATTTTGTAAGGTCTCATCATTTAGGTAATAGCACTGGAGCAAAGTTATAAACTGGGCTCAAATCGGTTGAATACGCTTTACCTAACTAAAGCTCCTCTGCTCACAATGCCTGCAGCCAAATGGCTTTGGTCTTACCAATAAAATCTCTTAGTATTCTTCCGATCTTATTTTTACTTTCCGTGGGGTTCGCAGGTTCCGTTGCCAAAGATCATGGGTGTAGGCCCTGAGTTTTGTTTGCTTAGCGCTTTGTTTCATCATATTGCAGGCACAGCGCGATAAAACGGCGTAATAAAGCCGAGTGATATTTTTGCTTATGCCATACCAGCTTAAGCGTGCGGGATAAGTAAGTGTTCACATTGATTGTGACTAAACGGCCATAGGTCAGCCTATCACTGACCGCTCTTCTAGACACAAACGCCAGCCCTAATCCTTGCTCTGCGGCCTGCATCACCGCCTCTAGGGTATTGAGTTCTAGGGTCTGACCTAGAGTGCCAATTTGTGGCGTCAGCTCGCGATCAAACTGCTCACGATTGCCCGATTGCGGCTCCCGCAATACCCAGTTGTGGTGTGCTAATTGCGCGAGCTTGAGCGTTTTTTTCTCGGCCAGCGGGTGGTGAGGGTGAGCGATCACTAACATCTCATCTTGCAACCAGTCTTGGGTGACCAAGGTGGGATGAAAATTTTCCCCTTCAATCAATGCTATATCCAGCTCAAAGCGCAGCAGCATGTCACACAGGTTATGAGTATTGGTGATGCGCACCTTGGCCTGAAGCTCGGGTTGTTGCGCCAATAATTTGGGCAGCAGGTAATTGCCGATGGTTTGACTGGCACCTAAGCGTAAAGAGCCGCTGGGCGCGCCTTGCTCATCAAACAAGTGCTCAATATCCGTGATGCGGCTTAATACTTCTTCGGCCAGCGGCTGTAATTGGCGACCCTGATCGTTGAGCTGCAAGCGTGGATGCACCCGATCAAAGACCGGCTGGCCGAGCTGGCGCTCCAATTCGGCCAGCGCTTGAGAAAGAGCACCTTTGCTTAAAAACAGCTCTGCTGCCGCCAGCCCTAAGTTGCCGTGGCGGGCAATACTGCTAAATACCTGTAGCTGTTTTAGACTTATCATTTAGAAAAACCAAACACTTTGTTTAAATCATTTAGATATCGTAAATACTAAGGTTTTTTTATGATTAGAGCCAGTTAACAAGGAGGCTCACATGCTAAATATTTCTCGACATCGTTTTGCCAATGTTCCCACTCCCATGGCGGGGCTGGCGTTAGGTATCGCAAGCCTTGGCTGGGCTTGGGAGAATGTGGGCCTGTTTGCGGGTGGCGCACAACTGCTGGGCGCTGTGATCGCCGCTGTGTTGCTGCTGATCTTAACCGTTAAATTTGTGCTGCATCCGCAGTTACTAATGCAAGACTTGGCACACCCAGTAGTAGGCAGCGTGGTGCCGACCTTTGCCATGGCCACCATGGTGGTATCTAAAGCGGTGAGCATGAACGTAAGCGACCAGTTAGGTAGCGGCTTATGGCTGTTTGCCATCGCCCTGCATCTGGCGTTTTTGGTGACCTTTATCTGGCATCGTCTGAAAGACTTTAAACTACACCATATGGTGCCCAGCTGGTTTGTGCCGCCCATTGGCATCATAGTGGCCGATGTAGCCAGCCCAGGTGGTGCATTTGCTCCTTTGGCCCAAGTGCTACTGTGGTTTGGTATCGTTTGCTATGCGGTGATGTTACCCATGATGCTGTATCGCCTGATATTTTGTGCCGAGGTGCCGGATGCCGCCAAACCGACTATCGCTATTATGGCCGCTCCCGCCAGCCTATCTTTAGCGGGTTACTTAACCGTTACCGCCGAACCAGCACCGGTATTAGTGGCCGTGTTGTTAGGTATCGCCGTGTTAATGACCGCCCTTATTTACTTGGCCTTTATTAAGTTATTACGCTTACCCTTTAGCCCAGGCTACGCTGCCTTTACTTTTCCGCTGGTAATAGGTGCCACTGCCTTATTTAAAGTGGCGACCTTGGCTGAAACGCTAGGTTTGGATACTGCGGCTATTAATCAGTTACGTTGGATGGCAGAAGGCGAGCTGGTTATCGCGACCTTGGTGGTCAGCTACGTGGCACTGCGCTTCGCGCAAAACTTTAACCCACTGCGTAAGGCCTTAGCCGAACTGGCTTAATAAAGTTTTAATCGCGAGTTAGACAAAAAAATACCGAGCCTAGGCTCGGTATTTTTGTATGTTTGCAGCGGTTAGAGAGGTGACGACTAAAGCGTGATTTCCACCTTTGCTTGGCGATAAGTGGCACGAATAAAAGCCGCGATAAAGAACAGCGTGAGCAGCAGTACTATGGTGGGCGCGGGTGCGCTGTCGATAAAGAACGACAAATACACGCCAAAGAAAGCGCCCACAACGGCTATCACTACCGACAGTATCAACATGGTGCTGAACTTATTGGTCAGCAAGAAGGCGATGGCACCGGGCGCGATTAATAGCGAGATGGCCAAGATTAAGCCCACCGATTTGAGTGCGGCCACTATGGTTAGTGCTATCAAACACAATAAGCTGTAATGCAGCACATTCACGCGCAAGCCTATGGCCTGTGCATGAGCGGGGTCAAAGGCATGCAGTAAAAAATCTCGCCATTTACTGCCTAAGATCAGCACCGTAATTAAGGCAATAACGCCGGTTTCGATTATATCTGGCCAACCAATGCCCAGCATGTCGCCAAACAGAATATGGTCGAGGTGCACATCTGAGTTAATTTTCACATATAACAGCAAGCCTAAGCCGAACATGCCAGAAAAGACGATTCCCATGATGGTGTCTTGCTTAATGCGGCTATTATTCTTTAAAAAACCAATCGATAGCGCACACACCATGCCGGCAATAAAGGCGCCGATAGTAAAAGGCGCACCGACTATGTAAGCAATCACTACGCCTGGGAATACGGCATGGCTCATGGCATCACCCATTAACGCCCAGCCTTTAAGCACCAAGAAGCAGGATAATAGCGCGGTTGGCACGGCAATCAGTACCGAAATAAGCAGCGCATTAGTCATAAAACTAAACTGAAAGGGCGCCAGTAAGGTTTCCATCATGATGCCACCTCCAGTGCTTGCGCCGCTCGTTTGCGAGCAGCGAAGTAGCCGTGCTTAGGGGCGAAGAAAAAGGCCAGTAAAAACAATAAGGTTTGTAACACCACTATGATGCCGCCGGTGGCACCATCGAGAAAGTAACTGGCATAAGCGCCAATAAAACTGCTCACTGAGCCAATACTGATGGCGATAATCAGTAGCCGAGGAAAGCGATCCGTGAGTAAGTAAGCGGTGGCTCCCGGCGTGACCACTAAGCAAATCACCAAAAACGCGCCCACGGTTTGCAGCGCCGCTACCGTAGAGGCGGCCAGTAGCGTAAAGAACAGTAGCTTAATTTTAGTGGGATTAATGCCAATGGATCGGGCGTGGTTCTCATCGAAGAACACCACCAAAATATCCTTCCACTTAAACAGCAAAATCACCAAGGTCACCACGCTTATCAGCACTAACTGCAAGATATCCATGGGATCTATGGCCAGAATATTACCCAATACTATGGTTTTGATGTTTACGGCTGTGGGCCTGAGCGACACCATAAACAGACCCAGCGCAAAGAAGCTGGAAAAAATCAGCCCGATAATCACGTCTTCTTTAAGCTTGCTGCGCTGGTTTAAAAACAGCATGGCGCCCGCCGCCAGTCCACCGGAAAAAAAGGCGCCCAGCGAAAAAGGTAAGCCCAGCATGTAAGCGCCCGCTACCCCTGGCACGATAGAGTGGGACAGGGCATCGCCAATCAGCGACCAGCCTTTGAGCATTAAATAGCAGGATAAAAAAGCGCACACACCACCCACTAATGCCGAGACCCACATGGCGTTAATCATGTACTGATAGCCAAAGGGCTCAAGCAGTATGGTCATCGTTTTCACCCTCCCACTGGGTTTGTGCTTCTCGGCTGTGCACTTGGCCGGCCTTGATGATCAAGGGGCGCTCATCATCACTGATAATACCAATGGCGTGCTGGCGGCCGTGGCGATTTTCATTGAGCACGAAGTGGCGCAACACACCGCCAAAGGCCAGCTCTAGGTTGTCTTGAGTAAAAGTCTCTTGGGTAGTGCCGTGGGCCAAAACTGTGCCTTTGATCAAGATAGTGCGATCACAAAATTCCGGCACCGAGCCTAGGTTGTGAGTAGACACTAACATAACTCGGCCTTCGGCCCGTAATTCACGGAGCAGGGCGATGATTTGATCTTCGGTTTTTACATCCACGCCGGTAAAGGGCTCATCGAGTAAGATAATGCGGCCGTTTTGCGCCAAGGCACGAGCCAAAAATACCCGCTTCTTTTGGCCGCCCGATAACTCACCGATTTGGCGTTTACGAAATTCTGTCATGTTCACGCGCGCCAGCGCTTGGCTCACGGCTTCATGATCCACCTTCTTGGCGCGGCGTAACCAGCCCATATGGCCATAGCGGCCCATCATCACCACATCTTCTACCAGTACCGGAAAGTTCCAGTCCACTTCTTCTGCTTGGGGTACGTAGGCCACCAGGTTTTGGCGCAAGGCCTCGTCCACACTCATGCCCAGCACGCTAATATTGCCCTTGGCTAAGCGCACAAAGCCCATAATGGCTTTAAACAAGGTCGACTTGCCGGAGCCGTTTACGCCCACCAATGCTGTGATGGTGCCGGTGGGAATAGCAAAGCTCGCATCACGTAATGCTGTGTGGCCGTTACGGTAAGTAACGGTGACGTCTTCGACCTTCATGCCGGCATCGGCCGCTAGCGCGGTGGCTGCATTCGGTTGCTGATGCCGTTCGATCATTTTGCCAATCCTTCTTTGATGCCAGTAACAATGGTTTGTGAGGTCACGCTCAATAGGTCGAGGTAAGTCGGCACTGGGCCATCTTCGGCACTCAAGGAGTCCACATACAAGACGCCGCCATAGTGACTGCCGGTTTCGCGTGCCACTTGTTTGGCGGGCTTATCAGAAATAGTACTTTCGCTAAATACGGTCGGGATCTGATGCTGGCGCATGGTATCGATAACCTTGCGTACTTGTTGCGGTGTACCTTGCTGATCCGCATTAATGGGCCATAGAAACAGCTCTTTTAAGCCAAAGTCGCGAGCTAAATAAGAGAAGGCGCCTTCGCTGGTGACCAGCCAGCGTTTATCTTCTGGTAGCTCTGCGATCAATTGCTGAATAGGCGCAATTTCTGCTTCAATTTTGGCTTTATAAACGGCGGCGTTGGCCAGATAAATATCCGCGTTATCTGGGTCGTATTTCATAAAGGCATCACGAATGTTATCTACATAGATGATGGTGTTTTTCGGCGACATCCACGCATGGGGGTTAGGTTTACCTTCATAAGGGCCGGCTACTACACTCATGGGCTCTATGCCATCGGAGACCACCACTTCTGGCATCTGTTTCATGTTTTGATAGAACTTCTCAAACCACAGCTCTAAGTTCAAACCGTTAGAAAAAATCAGCTGGGCATCGTGAGCGCGAATAATATCGCCAGGTGTGGGCTGATAGTCGTGAATTTCCGCACCGGGTTTGGTGATGGACTCTACAATTGCCGCATCACCGGCTACGTTGCGCGCCATATCGGCGATCACGGTAAAAGTGGTCACGGCTTTAAATTTGTCTGCGGCTTGCGCTGGGCTTACCCAGATTAGGCTGGTCAGTGCTAATGCGCACACACGTTTGAGCAGCGTCCCTGACTTAAGGTTTAACATGTTGGCTCCTTAACAATACGTAAAGACACAATACACAAGGTCTACATACAGTGGCACAGCGTCACTCTGACGTTTACTGCATTTATATATCGATCAAGCACAAGAAGGGCGCCGTAGCGCCCTAAAAGGTATATCAACAGATTAAGTGAATGTGATCTATATCTCAAATATAGCGTGCATCTCACGTCTTATTTAAGTGGGTGAAGGTTTGATTGCCATTACCTATAGAAAAAGCGCCATTGGTAGAAAAAGAGGCGTGCCAGCGCTTTAGCAGTCTGTCGCCAGCAGCCGAAACTCCGAATGTTGGCTCAGGTAGGCGGTAAATGCAGCTTTTAGCAGCGGTTTACTGAAGTAGTAACCCTGAATAATATCCACTCCTTTTTGCTGCAAGTAGGCCAGTTCGAACTCGTTTTCGACCCCTTCCGCTACCACTGCTAAGTTTAGCTGTTTAGCCATGGCGATAACGGCAGACATAATGGCCTTGCCATCGCTGCCTTGATTCAGGTCGGTGACAAAGCTTTTGTCTATCTTCAGCTCGTCTATCGGTAGCCCTTTAAGTGCACTCAAGGAGGAATAACCGGTACCAAAGTCGTCAAGCGCAATTCGAACCCCCGTATCGCGGATTTTCCTTAGCCGGGCGATGGCTACTTCTCCTTGCATGATGCTGGATTCGGTGACCTCTATCGTGAGGCTTGAAGGAGGAAGATGTTGCTGGGTCAGACAGTCTTGCAGTAGGCGGGGCATATCTTCTCGGAGTAGCTGCACAAAGGAGACGTTCACCGACACTCTGGGCACGATTTTACCTTGATCTTGCCAAGCTTTAATTTGCTGGCAGACCTCTAGAATGACCCAGCGACCCAGTGGCAGAATAAGTCCGGACTGTTCGGCCACGGGAATAAACACGTCGGGTGGGATCCAGCCTTTGTCTGGGTGATGCCAACGCAGCAGAGCTTCGCAGCCTACCAAGCGGCCACTGCGGGCACAAATCTGTGGTTGATAGGCCAGCTGCAGCTCGTTGTGATCGATGGCTTTATGCAGGTCATCTTTGATTTCTAGATTTCTGAGTGAGGCCAAGGCGGTGCTGCGACAGAAGAAACGATAGGTGTTCTTACCGTGATGTTTGGCGTCGTACATGGCTAAGTCTGCGTTTTTCAGTAACTCGCTCACGCTGTCGCCCGCCTCAACGGCCAGACTAATACCGATACTCACCCCGATACGCAGTTCTTTATTGGCCACCATCAGTGGTGAATTTAGTGCCTGTATGATGCGTTGGGCCACTGCCTCGGCCTCGCTTCGTTCTCGAATGTTGCGCAGTAGTATGGTGAACTCGTCACCCCCCAGCCGAGCCAGCAGGGGATAGTTTTTGTGTTCTAAGGCATTGGCGTTAGGCAGTACTTGTTCAATGCAGCGCGCCACGGCCATCAGCATGGCGTCACCGGTTTCGTGGCCCAGAGTATCGTTAATATTTTTGAATTCGTCTAAATCGAGAAATAGGAGGGCAATGGTTGGAGGGCCGCCACCGCTGTTCGCATAATGCTTATCCAGTTCTTCCAGCAGTTGGCGCCGGTTTGGCAGTCGAGTCAGGCTATCTAAATAGGCGATTTCGTGTAATTCCCGCTTTTGTTCAAGCAGGGCCTGGCCCATGTCTCGCACCCTATTGGCTAGGCTGGTTATTTCGTCATTGCTGCGGCTGTCAAAGTTCCACCCGAAGCCATTACCTAGCTGACGGGCGGCATGGCCTAATTGTTGGATAGGATTAATTAGCAGTCGATTCAGCAGCCAGTACAACAGCAGCATACTGAACAGCGTGACCGCGAGGGTATATTTGATTGAGCTGGAGCCCACTTCCCACAGTAGCTGGTGTAGTTCGGATGCGGGCCAACCAATGGAAAAATAAAGGTCGTCCATTAACGGCATGTGGCCTACCAAGTAAGGCTGTGCATCGAGGATAAAGTTTTCTTTATAATGAATAGCGTCATCACTAGTCTCTTGCCTAAGCGTTGCTAACGTCGACAGGCCTGCGGTGGACAGTCGGGTATCGCCCAATTGCAGCACTCGAGTGCCGTCACCATGATAAAGCAGACTGAACCCCTCGCTGAACAGGTTATTGTTATTGACGATGGGATTGAAGAAATCCAAATTAGACTTGATCACCAGATAGCCCTGCAGCTCACCTTGGCTATTTTGGGTCCTTTCTACCGGGTTGTGTAATACCAGCTTTCTGAGCGATATCAGCATCCAGCGACCGGTATCGGGATCTATGATGATGCAGACCTTGTAGTCGGTATTTGCGGTTTGTATGGCCTTGAAGTAGGAGGTATTGCTCTCGTCATCGCTTTGGTTGAGGGAGTCGTCGAGCAGCAATGCCAGCTCTTCATAGCCATCGGGCATCAGCAAGCTTATTTCTTGGTATTCCGAGTAAACCGACATAAAAGACTCGAACTCCTTAGCCAGCACGTTGTGCATAACATGAGCACGAATGTTTTCTTCGGTCATTAAATAACGATTAAGCACCACATTATTGGCCAGTATCGCACTGTCGGCCTCTATTACCTTCAATTTGGCTTGTAGCGTACTTCTCACCTGCAGCAGAGAGTCTTTGGTCTGCACCTGGATCTGCTCTCTAACGTAGTCCTGATAAAGGTGATAAGAGGTGCCAATTAATACTAATGCTTGCACCAATAGCAGGGGTAATAGCCAGAGGGCTATTTTGGGTTTTAGTTGCATCTGCTTCTCCTGCCGATGGCTACGCTGCTAGCGGTGTGCTTGGCTAATATCCCGCATTATTCTTTTGTGCTGCTTGATAAGCCGAGGTGACAGAATCTGATGGGTTTCGGATTTAGCCAGTTTGGCTTTATCCGGATAAATCTGTGGGTCATTCAAAAATTCGGCGGGTAGCAAGGCTTCTGCCGCTTGGTTAGGCGTGGCATTGTTAAGATAAAGCGCATTTTTTGCCGCTTGTTCAGGCCTATTGATGAAGTCCACGAAGTGATGTGCCAACGTTGGATTGCTCGCCTTGGCGGCCAAGCAGATAAAATCCGCCCAGACCACACCGCCTTCTTCTGGCAGCACATATTCGATGCGGGGCTCGGCCTCCTTGAGCATAAGGGCGTCGCCGCTGTAGGTGAGAATGGCACTGACTTCACCGCTCACTAGCTTGGATTTTTCGGCCTCAACCGCCACCGGTGAGTACCCAGCTACCGCCGGCGCTTGGGCCAGTAATAACTGGCGGGCTTGCTCCAACTGTTGAGGATGCTCGCTATTCATGGAATAGCCCAGAGTTTTGAGCGCCATGCCAATGACTTCCTCCCCCATATCTGACATCAAAATCCGACCTTCAAGCTCGGGGGTGGGCTCATAAAGCTGTTGCCAACGGGTGATGGGCTCGGAGACTAGGTCAGTGCGATAAGCAATGCCAGTGGTGCCCCACGCATAAGGCACACAGAGCTTATCTCGCGTTTCGAGTCCGGCCAGCTTGGGCAGCTTAGTCTGATTGATATTGGGGGCTTGTTGGGCGTCGAACTCGGTGATCCAAGCTAATTGATGATGGAAAAGCTTGGTTACTGAGTCGACCAGAATCAGATCAAACCCATCGGCGTTAGAGGTGGTGAGAATTTCGTCCCGGGCGGCATCCGACTCGTAATAGGCGAATTTAACGTGGGCGTTATATTCGGTTTCAAAATCTGCGACTACCTGTTCGTCGATATAATCTCCCCAAGTTAGGAAGGTCAAGGTAGCGGGTTTATCTGCTGCCAGTATTGGCCCAGAAGCCAGCAGCAATAGGGTGAGAATAGACGCAAGTAGGGCGCTGTTTATTTTGCCCTGAGTGGGACTTGAGAGGGCAGTGTTCATCCGTGAACTCCTAAATGTAAGCACCGGCAAGTGCTAGCGCGGACCTTATTGAAACTCGGTCTGATTGACTAACATCGTTCAATAACTCAGCAGGGTCAATGTTTTTATCGTGGAGTTGCGACGGAGTCGCATGAATCATTATGGAACAGTCGGCGGAGGGGGATGGTCTTCAGATACGGTGCGGCAGCTATTTATGACGGATCAATATCGGGAGTGGTTAGTCTGTTGTTACAGGGGGCAGCCTTAGCTGCCACCCGTTTAGTATTTACGCCAATGCGTCGGCACCGACCCGCACTACCAGCTTGCCAAAATTTTCACCTTGCAGCAGGCCGATAAAAGCCTGTGGTGCTTGGTCTAGCTCATCCACTATTTGCTCACGATAATGAATTTTGCCCTCATGTAGCCACTGGCTCATGTCTTGGGCAAACTCATTATAACGATGGGCATAATCATCGAAGATAATAAAACCCTTCACCGTCATGCGCTTTACGAGAATAGTGCCCATCAGTTGGCCTAAGCGATCTGGGCCATCTGGCAAGGCGGTGGCGTTATACTGTGAAATTAAACCACACACGGGAATACGGGCGCCGGTGTTCAGTAGCGGTAATACCGCATCCAGCACCTTGCCGCCGACATTCTCGTAGTAAACATCGATGCCCTTGGGGCAAGCTTTCGCCAGTTGCTCGGCAAAATCTTCAGCCTTATGGTCGATACACACATCTACGCCTAGCTTATCCAGTGCATAAGCGCATTTCTCCGTACCACCGGCAATGGCCACCACGCGGCACCCTTTCAGTTTGCCGATTTGCGCCACCATGGAGCCCACGGCGCCGGTTGCGGCGGCCACCACTATGGTTTCACCATGTTGTGGTTTGCCAATATCCAGCAGGCCCATATAAGCGGTAAAGCCCGGCATGCCCAGTACACCTAAGGCATAGGAAGGCGGCACTTGGGCTGGGTCCAACTTAATTAAGCCCTCACCATTAGACAGCGCATAATCCTGCCAGCCGCTGTAGCTGAGTACCCAGTCACCGACTTTAAAATCTGGATGCAGACTGGTGTGCACTCGGCTCACGGTGCCACCGACCATGGGCTCACTAATGGCCACCGGATCCGCATAGGACTTGGCATCGCTCATGCGACCGCGCATATAAGGATCCAAACTTAAAAACACCGTGCGCAGCAGTACTTCGCCTTGTTTGGGCTCGGGGATAGTCGTTTCTTGTAGTGCAAAGTCATTCACAGTGGGCGCACCGATTGGTCGCGAGGCCAAAGTGAGCTGACGATTGGTGTGCTGAGTCTGTTTCATAATTACTCCTTCGCTCTTAGTTGACTACAAGGCAAATTACAGGCTGGCTAATAGGATTTGGCGACAATGCTCTGGCGTCACATCACCGTGCTCGCCTAACGCCACCATGCCGTGGGCCTCTAAGCTATTGATGATGGCATCGATATGCTCGGCACCCAGCTCATAGTCGCTTAGGCGGGTTTTTACGCCCACCGACTCGAAGAAGTTACGGGTATGCTCAATGGCGGCTTCGGCTTTTTCATCATCGCTACCGTCTCGGATATGCCACACGCGCTCGGCGTATTGCACCAACTTACCCAGTTTGGTGGCTTTACGCTGGCGCAGCATCTCCGGCAAAATAATGGCCAGCGTTTGGGCGTGATCCAAGCCGTGCAAGGCGGTGAGCTCATGGCCCAACATATGGGTTGCCCAGTCTTGGGGTACACCGGCGCCAATTAAGCCATTGAGCGCCAAAGTGGCGGTCCACATTAAGCTGGCGCGCGTTTGGTAATCTTCTGGTTCGGCCAGTGCATTGGGGCCAATTTCAATTAAGGTTTGTAGTAAACCTTCGGCAAAGCGATCTTGCACCGGCGCGTTCGCGGGATAAGTTAGGTACTGCTCAATCACGTGCATAAAGGCATCGACCACGCCATTGGCAATTTGGCGGGTGGGCAGGGTGTAGGTCTTGACCGGATCTAAAATTGAAAACACCGGATACACATGCTCGCTCATAAAGGGCAGTTTAGCGGCCAGTGATTTGCGGGTAATCACCGAGCCTTTATTCATTTCTGAACCAGTTGCCGGCAGTGTTAATACCGAGCCAAAGGGCAGGGCGCGAGTAATATTCTGGCCGCCTTGTAGCAAAATATCCCAAGCATCACCTTCATACAGTGCGGCTGCCGCCACAAACTTGGTACCGTCAATCACCGAACCCCCACCCACGGCGAGTAAGTATTCAATGTTTTGCTCGCGTACCATCTGCACGGCTTCCATCAAGGTCTCGAAGCTGGGGTTGGGCTCTATGCCACCAAACAACTGTACTTCGCGATCTCCTAACGCCGTGGTCACTTCATCTATAGTGCCGTTACGCAGCGCACTCTCGCCGCCAAACAGCACCATCACCTTTACTTTGGCCGGAACCAGTTGGCCTATAGTCGCAATCTTGCCGGCACCAAATTCAATGCGGGTCGGGTTGTAAAAGCTAAAATCTTGCATGAGTTATCCTTGGGTTTGAGTTTAGATTAGACCGGTCGTCTAGTGCTTAAGTAAATAAAAAAGGGTAAATAAAAAGCTCGCACTATTGGCGAGCTTATCGCAATTAAAATTACTTGGTGTTGAGCAGCTGGCACGTCATGTTCATGGCCAAATCCATATGCTGTTTATCACGGTGCAACTTGGTTAACAGGCTGGCGCCCAGCCACAATTGATACAAGCAGGTGGCTAAAAAAGCCGGCTGCGCACTCTGTAAAGAGCCATCACTCACGCCTGTTTCAATGCAGCGAGTAATGCGCGCAATCACCTTATCGGTGCCGGCTTTTAACGTGAGCCGCATTGGCTCTGATAAGTCTGCCACTTCGGCACTTAGCTTAACCACCAAGCAGTCGCTGCGACTATTTGGGCCACAATAGCGGCGCTGCCACTCCTGCCAATAGCTCATTAACTGCTGTTGGCCCGTTTTATTAGGCTGGCTAAATAATTGCTCTAGCTCGGCCAGATAAAAATCAAAGTAATCTTCTAGCAGTGCCTCGCCAAATTGCTCCTTCGACTTAAAGTAGTGATAGAAGGAGCCCTTGGGCACGCCTGCCTGTTGTAACAGTGCGCTCAAACCAACCGAACTAAAGCCCTTTGCTGCGAGAATTTCGCGACCGGTATCCAGTAAGTGTTGGCGAGTATCTTGATGTTTTGCGTTCATAAACGGCACTTTATATATTATTAGACCAGTCGTCTAGTGGTTTTTGTGTATGTACGCGATGGATAATCCGCGAACAACACTGTTTGCAGGAGGACTGCCCACCAGGGAGCTGGTCATTAGGAAATTGGTAATGAGGGAGTTAGCAATGGTGAGGAGACTTACCACCACCAAGAGCGGGGCTCTTGGTGGTGGGTATGCAATGCCGATGCTGAGCCTTGATAAGCACTAGTGCTTTTTAGTTTCACCGGCAACTTTGTCCATAACGGCAAAGAATACGCCGGACAGCACGAAGGTCATGTGAATGATGACTTTCCACATCAGGCTAGCGGCATCAGCCTCATTCATCTCACGAGGGATATCCATAAACGACTTTAAAAGATCAATCGCAGAAATAGCTACTATGGCACCAATCACTTTTAGTTTAAGACCAGAAAAGTCGATTTTTCCCATCCAGTCAGGGCGGTCTGTGTGATTGCCGGTATCAATCTTTGACACGAAAATTTCGTAGCCGCTAAAGATAATAATAAGCAGTAAACTGGCCACTAACGCCATATCGACCAGCGACAATATTCCTACGATAACATCGGCTTCCGAGGCGCTAAACACATGAGTGGTCATGTGCCACAGCTCTTGGGTGAACTTGATAAACAACAACACTATACCCAGCACTAACCCGAGGTAAAAAGGAGCCAGTATCCAGCGGCTGTTAAAGATAGTTCTTTCCAAGGACTGCTCAACTTTTTTTAGCATGTAGAATTCTTGATGTTTTTAGGACTATAAATTATAAATTATTCGCTGTTTTGGCGGTAGCAAAAATTTATTAGCGAACGGATAACGGCTCTGCGGTATAAGGGAACAAGTAAGTTAGACCATGTTTTTTCGCTGAGAGTTTTCAGGGTGTCAAAATAATTTAAGAGCAGCAGACGTTCATTTGATCCGCTGCACGTCCGTTATGGATTGGCGTAAATGCCCAGTGCTAGTCATCTTTCGGCGACGATGCTGGGGAAAAAGTCGGGAATGTTATATTGGGGCTCACAAGCTAGGCTGATTGGCCACCGAAGCGTCGAGTTAAAACCTCACTGTGGTAATAATCCAAGATCAGTGAATGCTCTAACGCTTCCATCAATTCAGCGGACCGTATTTAGCAATGTGAGATCTTATTGAAGGGGGGAGTGGATTACAGTGGGTTGTGAAAATCTAGCATTTTCAATAATTTGACGTGCTCTGTCGTGAGTCTTACCCAAAGCATCGGCCAGTTCATCACACAGAAAATCAATGCTATGGTTTAAATGCTTGCGGTCAGTTGCGCTCAGGGGGAGCTGTTCTTGCATCACGCTCAGCCCTTTTACGACTTCGGCGTAGCCAAATGGATCACCTTTATCGATAGCCGCCTGATTAGCCGTTGCACGAACTTTCCATTGCTCACTGAGCTTGCCTTGCCAGCTGGTTAAATGTTGAATAATTTTTTTTGCTTCTCCAGCACTCATCACACTACGAATGTTGTTCGGCATATCGTTAGCGCGCACCAGCCAAGTGAGGCCATTACGTTTGAAATAGAGTTTGAAGAATGTGGCTTTGTTTTCGCCAGAAAAACTTTTTTTACGAATGGATTTAACGATACCGATACCATAACCGGGATGGTAAATACGGTCACCTTGATTAATAGTGATAATGCTCTCCTAGTATTAAAACCTCATTTATTTAAAAAACTAATATAATCAGTATCTTACATGATTATCCCGTTGAATTCAAGGTACGGTTACTCTCGGGCTAATTAAGCTCATAGGAGTCGGTGGGTTACCCTGGCGTTGTGGTATCAGAAATTACGCAACGCCTAGGGTCTGTTGACCTTTCGCGGTTAAATTTTGTTCGAGTTAAACGCGTTTTTATCGCGGCGAGTGGGTTGTAGCTTAGTCGTTCTAAGCAAAACCCCGCTCAACAAAGAGAAAAACGCGTTTAGCCGAACCCGCAGGGCAGCGCTTGTGGTGCCTTTCTACTGCGTTAGCACTTATTTATGGAGAATAACTACATGGCATAAGCACTGCCTTGTATAAAGACTCCACAAACTGCTGCAAAAATCATCTCGAAAGGTCAACAGACCCTAACCAGTAGCAGTTAGAGAGATGTGTTTATTTCCATGCTCTGAACCGAGGTTTGCAATAACAGTTTTGCGCAGCGTCAGGCTTTGCTCATCATGCTCTAGGAAAAGTGGATTGTGTGTTCGCGGTAGTAGGCTGATTAAGTTCTGAGTAGCGCTAGCTTTGCTGACCTTGGCTTATTTGGAGATCCGCTTGTAGCTTGAAATCTGTGTCAAAAACTTTCGTTTTTAAAGTGCAGAAGGAGCCGAACAAGGTGTTTATTCGGCTCATAATATGTGTTGATTAACAGACTTTGGTTAACCAGCCGTGAGTATCGGCGGCTTTGCCCCACTGAATATCATTGAGTGCTTGGCGCAGCGCATTGGTGATAGGGCCAGCTTCACCGTCACCTACGGTATATTCTTTACCATCGTGGATTAAGGTGCCAACAGAGGTTAATACTGCAGCGGTGCCAGACAGTGCAGCTTCTGCACCGGGCTTTTGTGCGCGTTCTAGTAACTCATCCACGCTTAACGCCCGCTCCGAGACTGTCATACCGCGATCGCGGGCCAAGGTCAGAATAGAATGACGGGTAATGCCGTGTAAAAACGAGCTATCGAGGGATTTAGTAATGATCTCGTTGCCGTCGATGAGTAAAAAGTTAGCCGCTCCGGTTTCTTGTACATCGCCCCCTGGGCAGAATAATACTTGATCGGCCTGCACTGATTGGCGAGCTTTTAAGATGGGCTGTAAGGCACTGGCATAGTTGCCGCCACTCTTTACCATCCCCATGTGTGAGGCACAGCGGGTTTCGTCGGCCAGTAACAAGCGTAATGGCTTGCTGCCGCTGGCAAAGTAATCACCCACTGGCGACAGCAACACATACAGCAGCGACGTACTACTCGGTGCTGCGGCTTTGCCAATCGAGGCTTCGGTACCGATATGAGTAGGGCGAATATACATAGATCCAGGAGGCTGAGGCACGTCTGCAGCGTATCGCTTCACAATATCAAGGATCATCAATTTGAGCTGTCCGGCATTCACTGGCGGCAGTGATAATAATTCGCTGCTTTGGATCAAACGGGCAATGTTTTGCTCCATACGAAAAATATTGATGGAGCCATCTTCATGCTTAAAGGCTTTCAAACCTTCAAAACAGGTGCTGGAGTAATGCAGCACATGGGCACCCGGGTGCAGGTTGAGACTATCGCTGCTCACGAACTCTGTAGCGCTCCACTGTCCTTGATCGTAACGAGCTAGGCTCATTTCAGGGGCAAATACGGTACCAAATGCTGACATCTTGCTATTCCTGTTGGCTAATGAATAGTGGGTAATAAATAAACTATGTTAAACGAATAGTAAAAAAGACGTTTAATAATAGCGAATAAAGTTGATTGATGGTGCCAAGCTAATGATTAACAAACGGCCAAACACTAAAAAGTGTAGAGCCAGAGCGATTTTTTGCCACGCAAGAACACGGAACTCACGGAAGAGATCACGTGCGGCAAGTAATTACAGCGCCGAGCGCTAAGCACCGAGCTGAAAGACCAACACCCTCTTTTTTTAGCTTGGTGCCGGACGCTAGGCGCTTGGTGCTGCTATTAAGATCACTATTGTTCAGCGTTCTTCCGTAGCAGATGATCTTTAGTTTTTAAAACCTAACCCGAGATCCTGAATCGAGTTCAGGAAGACGGCTTAAAGACGGCGCTTGGCGCTGCCCTTACTTACCACTACAAAAAGTTAAATTATCTTTAATATTAGTAAGATAATTGATTTATGTGGGTGGTTTTGGGGAAGTTACTTTAGGTAGTGATTGAGAGATATACCACAGTTGCTAGGCAACTAGTGCAAGCCTCGCCTTATTGACCAATGATTCTAGAGTGAGTTTTGTTAAAGCAGGGCGATTTGTTCCGACGAAGCAAACTGATAGCCCATCGCCTTATAACCCTTTTCACGCTTGTTAAACATCCGCTGCAGCATAGGAAGGCCCATGTCTACGCAGGGCGGGAGCATACTTTGTTAACAAAATTTGAATGAGTGAATTGTCTGTGATCTAATCGTTCCTCTAGTTGGAGGAGCCTTGCCATGACATTAATTGACCACCTTACTCTTGTTGAAGAAACTCGCTCAGATATTAATCGTAAGCATGACTTGGTCGATGTCATGTTTCTCGTTATTAGCGCCATTATGGCCGGCGCTGAAGGGTGGCGTGACATTGAAACCTATGGTGAAGCTAAGGCCGACTGGCTACGTCAATATCGTCCTTTTACGCACGGTATTCCCTGCCGACACACCATTGCCCGTATTTTACGCAGTGTCGTAGTCGAATCTTTGCTCGACGCATTATTAAGCTGGCTTAACGAGCATCGTATTCATCATGGTAAACCGGTGATAGCTTTTGACGGCAAAGTATTACGGGGCTCTTACCGCAATAAATCTTCCGAAGCCGTACAGCTAGTCACCGCTTACGATACTGAAAATGGCTTGGTACTGAGCCAGAAAGCCACCCCATCCAAAAAAGGGGAGCTCGCGACGGTCAGAGACATGCTCGATGTGCTCAACATAAAAGGGGCGGTCGTTACCCTGGATGCGCTGCACTGTCAGCGGGAAACATTAGAAAAGATACAAGATAAGAAAGCGCATATTGTGGTGCAGGTTAAACACAACCAACCTAACCTACGTAAGGCCGTACAGTCACAGTTCCAAGCGGTATTCGACGCTAACAAAGAGGAAGTGGTTGCTGAGCATAAAGAGACAGCCCATGGACGTAAAGAAGAGCGCTATGTCTTTCAATTAAAAGCGAAACTACCTCCTGAGTTAGAGGAGAAGTGGCCCACTATCCGCAGCATTATCGCCGTCGAGCGACACCGTACGATGAAGGGTAAAGGAACAGTCGATACTGCTTACTACGTCAGCTCCTTATCACCTAAACATAAGATGATAGGGCACTATATTCGCCAACATTGGCGGATAGAAAACAGTCAGCATTACATTTTAGATGTGCTATTTAAAGAAGATGCTTCCCGGATTGCCATCGGAGATGCGGTAGAAAATATGGGATTGTTTCGGCGGTTCGTTCTGAACATCCTCAAGCAAAGTACATGTGGTGCGCCTAGCCAGCGTAACAAGCTGAAGAGAGCGGGCTGGGATGACAATTATCGAGCAGAGTTATTCTTTGGCTGAATATTAAGCAAAGTATGCTCCCGCCCTGCATGTCTACGTAGTCGTACACCGTTACTTGCTGTTTGCCATCTGCCTCGCGATGTATCCGGCCAACGTATTGCGCTAACGTCCCTTTCCAAGCGATGGGTAAGGCCAGGAACAGCGTATCCAGTCGGGGTAGATCAAACCCCTCGCCAATGTATTTTCCGGTTGCTACTACACCTGTGTGCTCCAATTCCATCAGCCTAGCGTCTAACGCTTTGAGTGCATCACTCGTTTGTATATCCACATCCTCCCGATATCTTGGCGGGTAACTTATCCACCAGTCACCGTATCTGACGAAAGATCCGCATAAATCTTGTCTGGTTAAGCCAATATAGCAACGATTACCGCTTAACTTGATAACGCGTGCTGCGCCCGCTACCGGGTAATTTTTCGATACAGCCTTTTTCTAGCAGATCTTGCCAAGTGTTGCGTAGCGGTGGCCTTGCTGACCTTGGCTACTTTCTGGTACTGGGCGGCACTGCTCCCCTCTGTAAAGCCTCGTTCACCGCCGTCCAGCAGCCGATTAAGTACCTTGGTTTGCTCAGGGCTTAAACCTGCACCTTGATGTTCACGCTATAAGCGTGTTTTTTGCAAGTTTCGTCGATAGCAGCCATCCTAGACCAAACGACCATCTTTACATTTCAAAACATTACTTGACACATTAATTAACAATAATGTAACGTTTGGCTATTGGTACGGACATCATGACATCCGGTCAGCAAATGGAAAAATATGCTTGATATGACAATCGACAGACAAAGCCCCGTCCCACTATATCTGCAGCTGGCAGAGATTTTACGTCAGCAAATCAATACAGGAAAATTGAAGCCAGAGGATATGTTGCCTCCTGAAAGAGTACTGCAAGAGACGCATGACATTAGCCGCGCCACTGTGCGCGAGGCAATTAGCCAACTAAAAAATGAGCAGCTAGTGATAACCCAACGAGGTGCGGGTAATTTCGTCAAGCGCGCAGCCAAAGTGGAACGTGACTTGCTGGGTATGCACGACTTTGATATCCAAATTGAAGCGGGTGGTCATACCAATAATGTAGAGCTTATCAATTTTGATACCAGCTACCATTCGCCAAGCGCTACCTCGCGACTGGGGCAGGCAGGCGAAGAGGTTATCAAGGTGACGCGCCTTCGTCTCGCTGATAATGAACCCTTATTTATTGAGAAAATATATCTACCTAAGTCGTTATTTCCTAGGCTTGTAGCAGAAGACTTTATATCTACTAAAGTATTTTCAAACAAAATAACCAGAGAATTTGGTTTTATCATTGGAGAGGTAATGCTCCAAATAGAGCCAGTTCTTCTCACCGCAGAAGAAGCTAAAGTGCTAGGTATTGAGAATACTCCTGCTGCGGGCCTATTAAATGAGCGCACCACCTATGATCAGCAGGGGCGGGCGATTGTTTTCTCTAAGTGGCTATTCAGCGGAAGTCGTTGTCGCCATGTTCTTAAAATAAAAGCTAAATAAACACAAGGAAGCCGTGATGAAATTATATAAAAAGCTTTTTACTGCCATTGTTTGTTCCAGCGTTTTGACTACTCCACTCGCGATAGCCGATGATTATCCAGAAAAACCGGTAACAATGATCGTCGCCTACTCACCCGGTGGCGGCAATGATACCGTTGCTCGTTTGATGGCAAAGCACATTGAACCTTATCTTGGCGCTCGTATGGTGGTAGAGAACGCCTCAGGAGCCGGCGGTCAGATAGGTTTTACCCGTCTAGCTAAAGCCGATAACGATGGCTATACACTAGGGCTTCTTAGTTCGCCATCTATTTTCATGATCGAGATGTTACGTAAGAATGTGGCCTTCACACTGGATGATTTCCAAGCGATTGCCAACATTCAATCTGACCCAATCTTGTTAGCGGTGAATGCTAAGAGCGATTATCAAAGCTTTGAGGATTTCTCCAAAAAAGTCGAGAACAATGCAGGCTCTATTAATGTCTCCGGCGATGGTCCTCAGTCTAATGTCCATCTTCAGGCGGCCGCTCTCGAAGATGCACTATCGTTAGACATTAACTTCGTTAGTTATAGCGGTTCAGGCCCTTCTGCAACGGCACTATTAGGTAATGAAGTAGAAGCTGCTTTGCTGACCACCAGCTCAGCCTTAGCATTTATTGAGTCCGGCCGAATTCGCCCGTTAGCGATTTTTTCTCCCGAACGTCACCCTGCACTGAAAGAGGTGCCGACGATTGAGGAAGCTTCAGGTACTGATGTTACAGATATCGGAACTGCTATTCGAGGTGTAGCCTCGCCAGTAGGTGTTTCTAAAGAGCGTATTGCACATTTGGAAACAGCCTTCGAGTCATTACTTAAAGATAAGGATTTTGTCAAAGCTACTCAAAACTTAGGCATCGAATTAACGTATCAAAACAGTGAAGCTTTTGAAGCGACACTAAAATCTTCACGTGACGGAACCAAGCGCTACATTGACCTGATGAAATAATCCAACTTTCCCGTAGGCAATATTACCTGCGGGAAAGTTTTTTCACTCCGTCAAAGAATAAAACGCGACTTTTCTTCTTCGAGGTGCCAACGTGACGAATATTAAAAGAGATGCCGCCTTTGCGCTGGCTTTCACTATCTTAGGAATCTGGATTACTTGGGAATCGTTCAGCTACTCCCTGGATTCATCTTTTTTCTTGCGGGGATTAGCCATTATATTGGTAGTAATGAGTGCCACATTTTTTATTATTCGGGTTGTTCAATATCGTCGCCTAGTAATATCTAATGGACACTCAGCGCCTTACTTTAAAAGCGAGGATGTTCACCAGCTGTTCAAGGCGTTACTTGTCTTTGGACTTGTGGGTGGATATATCGTGACGATTACATTAGTTGGCTTTGTTTTCGCAACTTTCTTTTTCGTCTATCTGTCCATGTGTTTCTTTTCGGGTAAGCATCGCAATTACTATCTGGCCTACAGCGCTATTTTATCAATATTAATTTTCATGCTTTTCTTTAACGCATTAGGCGTAAGTTTGCCTGATAGTCTCCTGCCTTTAGACGAGTTCTTTAAAATCGTCTAATAAATTTTTACGGGGATCTACACTATGTTGGACGCTCTATCTATTGGCTTACTCACCGCATCGCAACCTAGTATGCTGCTTGCAGCATTTGTAGGTGTCACGATCGGCGTTTTTATTGGCATGTTACCGGGCCTAACCAGCACTATGGGTGTTGCGTTACTAATTCCTGTAACATTTTCATTTCCCCCAGCGGTGGGGCTTGCCCTGTTAGGCGGGATATACTTAGCATCAACCTTCAGCGGCTCAATCAGTGCTATCTTGCTCAATATTCCAGGTACTCCATCCGCAGTGGCTACCTGTCAAGATGGTTATCCGATGTCTCGTAACGGTAAAGCGGGGCGCGCTATTGGACTTTCGGTTTTTGCATCCTGCATAGGCGGTATATTTAGTGCCATTGTGCTGCTATTTATGGCACCAATGTTATCCGAATTTTCTTTAATGTTAGGTGCCCCTGAATACTTTTTACTCGCTTTATTCGGGGTGACTATTATTGCTTCGCTGTCTGAAGGCAGCATGCTGAAAAGCATGATAGGGGGCGTATTAGGATTAATCATCAGTTTGATTGGCATGCATTCTCTGACCGGTGAAATGCGTCTAACTTTAGGCCAACCTTCGCTATACGATGGTATTCCACTCGTCATCACATTGATCGGACTCTATTCTATACCGGAAGTTGTCAATATCCTTAGCGAGAAATCCTCCGCGAAAAAGCGTGAAAACTCTGAGTTCACGGGAGCATTAAGCGCTTTAAAAGGCGTGCTGGCACAGCGTCTTAACGTGCTACGTTCCTCCGTGATCGGCACTGTGATTGGTATCATACCTGGAGCCGGCCAAAGTATTGCCAGCTTTATAGCCTACGATGCAGCAAAACGTAGCTCTCGTACGCCTGAGCAGTTCGGCAAAGGTTCTGAAGAGGGTTTAGTGGCCGCCGAAACGGCTAATAATGCCGTAACTGGGGGCTCATTGGTGCCGCTACTCACTCTAGGCGTTCCCGGTAACGCCGTGAGCGCGGTATTGATGGGAGGCTTAATTATTCATGGTTTAACTCCTGGTCCGATTTTGTTCGATAACTCGCCAGACATAGCCTACGGTTTCATTTTCAGTTTGTTATTCAGTAATTTGATGTTCGTACCAATTGGTCTTCTGGTAGCAAAATACTGCATAAAAGTCATACTTTTACCTAAAGAAGTCCTTGCTGCCTCTATCCTTACCTTGGCTGTTATCGGCTCCTATGCTATCCGCGGACAAGTAAGTGACATAGGACTTATGCTGGGTATCGGGGTCATCGGCTACTTATTTATGTTCTTCTCGGTCTCGCGCGCGCCCATGGTACTAGGGTTGGTGCTAGGTACTATGGCGGAGTCGAATTTGTCACGAGCCCTAACTTTAGTGCGTGGCGATGTCGGAGAGTTATTAGTGCAATTCATCACGCGACCGTTTTCCCTTGTACTGGTAGTGCTCTGCCTCGCGTCGATAATTATGGGTTATCTCAAATCACGTCGGGCGTCTCAAGACGGTCAAGAAACAGCATAATGTATTACACCTGATAACACTGACCGAGTGTAACTGCACTCGGTCAGAACCCTCTAAACACCTCTACTAACAATAGATATTCATCGGAGCATAAATTTATGGATTCTTCACATCACAAACTCGTTAAAACTCCCTGCTCAATACGCCAATTGGGAGATGCGGAGTACAATCACTTCTTCGGTTATTATAATAAAAGTCCTTGGAGCCAGGATGGCCGTTATATATTGGCCGATCGGGTACCCATGATGGATGCTGATTTAACCCCCGAGCTTTCTGCCGAAGTGGGTTACTTCGATACTGAAAATAATGACACCTTCCACAAGATCGGTGACACCACTACCTGGAATTGGCAGATGGGTTGCCAATTACAGTGGTTGGCAGGAAGATCGGGGCGACAGGTTATTTACAACGTGCGACTTGATCAGCCTCAAGGTCGCTATCCAAGCTTTGGCGCCGTAATTCATGACCTAGAAAGTGGTGATAAGCGATTGTTGGCTGACCCAATCTACTCTGTGGCTCCCAATAGTGACTACGCTATAACGGTCGACTTTAGTCGGCTCTACATCACTCACGAGACCATAGGTTATAGCGAAGCGGACGACAAGAAAACAGACCTGCCGCTATGCCCAGCTGATGACGGTTTATGCCGACTAGACTTGGACAGTGGCGAAACAACACTGCTGGTGAGTTATGATGAACTCAGCAAGTTTCACCATCGCGACTCCATGGATGATGCTGTTCACTGGATCAGCCATATCGAGATTAATCCAGCCTCTTCCCGCATTCTATTTTTACATCGCTGGACTAGACGTGTTGAGGACGAGACCTGCTTTATACATCGTTTGATGACCATTAATCCGGATGGTAGCGATCTGCGCCTACTGGAGTGCTCTGATCATCCACTTCCGCAACTAGAGGATAACTTTGACCCTAATGCAGTGGGTACCTACGACTACGAGAAGTCCGAGTATCAGATCTCTCATCCAATGTGGAAAGATGACAGTCACATCATCGTTTGGGGCCCCCATAATGACGCTATTCATTATCACCTCTATCACGATGCACCCAATGGTGAAGTAAAAGTAATCAGTGGTGACTTGCTTACCGAAAATGGTCACATGAGTTACTCACCAGTAGATACGCGCTGGCTGTTAACTGACACTTACCCCGATGCTGAAACTAACATTCGCAAGTTGCTCATTTACGACAATGACCAAGATGTAGCACATGAAATCGGCGAGTTTTACACTTCAGATCTCAAGAAAGTAAGCCGCTGCGATTTGCATCCTCGCTGGAATCACGACGGAACCCAAGTATGTATCGACTCGGTACACGAAAATACGCGACAGATGTATATATTAGATGTGAAGCCAGTCGTAGGAAGTTAACGGGATCTAGTGCTATAGAATAGTTTCAGGGATGAGCGAAAGGGATGAAGCCATCACATGAAATTAAAATCGAGCTGCTGAACGCAGGCTCGTTAAAATATGTAACAACAATCATCATGTCTAGAATGAACGTGCCCCTGAATCGGAGGCACGTTCTGAGATAGCTCAGCGAGCTTCTTTTTGCCTGCCAAAAAGGAGCTCTTTTGTTTTTCGACCGAAGAATTCAATTCTCGTCTAATTCTTGCAAATCCTGAGGCATGGGGTACTTGTCATGCATCTTATCCACGATAGTTGTCCATCTGCTCGCGGTGGGAATAACCTTGAAGGAAAGTCATCGGCGCCCCTGGAGGTGTATGTCCTTCCAGGGGTGCCGATAGGGCCTGTTAAGCGTTAAGCTTGGCTGCAATTTGAGCAACATGTTCACCTTGGTGGCGAGCGATACTCAACTCACGCGGGTCGGGCTGTCGAGAGCCATCACCGCCAGCAATGGTCGAGGCGCCATAAGGTGTGCCGCCACCTACTTGGGTGACATCAAACAGCTCTGGCGTGGTATAACCGATGGGGACGATTATCATGCCGTGGTGCGCCAGCGTGGTCCAGGTGGAAGTGATCGTCATTTCTTGCCCACCACCGGTACCGGTCGAAGTGAACACGCTGGCTACTTTACCGGCCAGAGCGCCTTTGGCCCATAGGCCCCCGGTTTGGTCGAAGAAATTGCGCATCTGGCCGGACATGTTGCCGAAACGAGTGGGTGTGCCTACTATGATGGCATCGTATTCTGCCAGCTCCGCCGGCGTGGCGACGGGCGCATCTTGAGCGGTCTTGCCGCCGGCAGCTGTGAACGCTTCGGCATTCATGGTTTCCGGTACACGCTTCACCGTGACCTCGACTCCAGCAACACCACGAGCGCCTTCGGCGACTGCATGCGCCATCGTCTCTATGTGGCCGTACATGGAGTGATAAATAATCAGAACTTTAGTCATTTTTATATCCTCTTTAGGTGTGGTTTGATTTGTGTCTGTACTTCTTGTCATGCGGGCGATCAGCTCACCAAGTAATCCCATCGGGAAATCTCCATGCAGCGTCCGGGGAGACGGGAATACGCCTCCTCAAAGTAATGCCATATCTGGGAACCAACAAGCCGGGCTTCTGGCTTATGCCACGTCCACCAGCACTATTTCACTGTCTTGCTGAGCACTAACCTGCAGCAGACGCTCATCGCTAATCGCCACGCCATCACCAGCAGTAGCTAGTACACCATTAACTTCGATTTGACCGCTGGCAGGAACCAGATACACCTTACGGCCGGCAGCGATATGATATTCGGTAGCTTGCCCGGCCTTTAGAGTTGCGGCGACCATACGCGCATTGGCACGGATCGGTAGCGCCTCAGTATCATCGGGCAAGCCGCTGGCGAGGGTGACAAAAGATCCGCTGCGCTCCCCCTTGGGAAAGGGCTTGGTACCCCAAGTCGGCGGTAGGCCTTTTTCATTGGGCATAATCCAGATCTGGAAGATCTGCGTCGTCTCGTCCTCTTCATTCATTTCACTGTGGGCAATGCCGGTTCCGGCACTCATTACCTGCACATCGCCTGCTTCAGTACGGCCGCTATTACCTAGGCTATCCTTGTGAGTAATTGCACCTTTGCGCACATAGGTGATGATCTCCATATCCCGGTGTGGGTGGCGCGGAAAGCCCGAATGTGCAGCGATAGTGTCGTCATTCCAGACTCTGAGATCCCCCCAATGCATGCGCTCGGGATCGTAATATTCGGCAAAGGAAAAATGGTGACGGGTGTCCAGCCAGCCATGGTGGGCGACGCCTAGCTCTTGATAAGGTCGTAGTTCGATCATTGCAGAACCTCCTCTTTGATATGGTTTTTTGCTGCCAAAACCTGCTTGGTTATGGGATCAACACCACTTTTTCTGAACCACCTTTGCTAACCTGGTGATATGCCGTAACGGCCTCTGACAGTGGTAACTCGATAAACTCACTTGGAGCTGGTAAGCCGGCGTCAAATGCAGCGCCTATTTGCGTCAGTATTTGCGCGCAATCTTCTAGGCTGTATAACAACGAGTTAACGCCGATAATCGAGCCGCCACGGCGGTATAAATCCAAGGGTGACAGACTGATTAAGCCATCCTTTGGTGCCGCAATAATCGCGACGCGGCCAAAGGTATCAAGGCTGTTTATTGCCGCTGCTAACCAGAAGCCGGTGGTATCGAAAATCACTTCTGGTGCCTGCTGTTGAAAGTGTTCCAGCGCTTGTTCTGGTAGCCGCGCCTCTTCAGTTAACTGGAAAGCGCTCATACCTTGGGCTTGCAGCTCTTGCACCGCTTCAGCACGGCGCGCAGCCAATACCACCTCGGCACCTCTTGCTTTAGCCAGCGCATGCGCAGCTTGAGCTACCGCACCGCCACCGATGATTAAAAAGCGGGTGCCAGCCTGAACCTGACTACGCTCAAGTGCATCCCAAGCGGTGATAAATGGCACTCCGCACGTCGCTGCTTGAGCAAAGCTCAGTGACTCAGGTAACAGGGCGACGGCATCGGCCGGCACCACCACATATTGCGCATGACTGCCGTCACGATAAAAACCAAAGCCCTTACCGGTGCCGCCCCAAACCGCCTTACCCTTTAGCTCTGGTGGCCCACTAATTACCACACCGGCAAAGTCTCGGCCGGGAATTCGCGGCGTGCTGGTGTAAGGAAACAACCCCAGCAGGTTCTTGATATCACTCGGGTTAATGCCCGTTGCCCGCACCTCAACCAACACCTCATCGGCTGCAGGTTCGGGTGTTGGTAGCTCGCGTAATTGTAGTGAGTCCAAAGAGCCGGTTGCTGAAAACTGTAACGCTTGCATAAGAGACCTCTATCAATGGTGGGTATGCGCCGATTGAGCTGCGGATGAATCTACAGGTCAATCGAGTTGACGCAGCATCATTCACTCGCGGCCGTGTGGACCATCGAGGTTTAATGCTGGGCCCGCCGGCACAACTCCCGTTGGGTTGATGGTGGCGTGACTGCGGTAATAGTGCTCTTTGATATGTTTCATATTGACTGTCTCGGCGACACCTGACCACTGGTACAGCTCGCGTACATAACCTGCCAGATGCGGATAATCTTCGATCTGCTTCAGGTTGCACTTAAAATGCCCGTGATACACAGCATCAAAACGGATCAGCGTGGTAAATAAACGCCAATCTGCCTCGGTGATTTTATCGCCGAGCAAGTAGCGGTTCTTCGACAAGCGCTGATCCAACTCATCCAAGGTCGCAAACAAAGGAAATACCGCCTCTTCGTAGGCGTGCTGAGTGGTAGCAAACCCCGCTTTATAGACACCATTGTTTACGTTGTGGTAAATCTGCTCGTTAAGGCTGTCAATTTGCGTGCGCAGCGCCTCTGGATAATAATCGCCAGCTTTGGCACCAATGCCGTCGAAAGCCGAGTTCAGCATGCGGATAATCTCGGAAGATTCGTTGCTGACCAACCGATTTTGCTGTTTATCCCACAGTACCGGAATCGTTACGCGCCCAGTGTACTCAGGGTCTGCGGCGGTATAAATCTGGTGCATGTACTGTGCCTGGAAGAGGGGGTCTGCGATAACACCTTCGTCTTCTTCAAAAGTCCAACCATGTTCAACCATTAGCGGGTTGACCACTGACACTGAAATCATTGACTCCAGCCCTTTCAGTTTACGAAAGATCAGCGTTCTGTGTGCCCAAGGACAGGCTAGTGAAACATATAAATGGTAGCGTCCGGCTTCGGCCTTGAACCCAGCTTCACCGGTAGGGCCGGCACTACCGTCGGCAGTGATCCAGTTGCGAAATTGCGACTCACTACGCGCGAATTTACCGCCGTTAGAGTCCGTGTCATACCATTGGTCAACCCACTGACCTTCTACAAGTAAGCCCATGTTGGTGCCTCCGTTTGTATTTGAATATGTTGGCTAGGGGAGCTTTCTCCCCTGGCGTGCCTGTGCTGTGCATAATAGGTATTGAGTGAACAGTGGCGTTATGCGCCGGAGCTCAGTGATGACGAGCGGCCTGGCTTAGCACTGTCTTTACTCGTCATGTCACTCAACTTGCGGTCCAGCGACCACTTTCCGCCGCCGTTAAACACCAATGCCACCGAGATGCCGAGCAGAGCAAGTGCAAATTCATAGCCGTTGTTACTCATAAAGAGTCCATTGGGAAGGTGAACCGTGATGATGGCGACAAGCATGGTGACTGCCAGCATGAAGGCCGCGGGCCGGGTCAGTAGTCCAATGAGTAGGGCGAGACCACCGAAGAACTCGGCACTACCCGCCGCCAGCGCCATCAGGTAGCCAGGTTCCAAGCCGATAGAAGCCATCCACTGCCCGGTGCCTTCCAGACCGTAGCCGCCAAAGCTGCCGAACAGCTTTTGAGCGCCATGGGCGACGAACATGACGCCGGCCGGAACACGAAGTGCTAGGCTGGTGAAGCTGTTGTCGGTTACAAGTACGCGCTTTATCAATTCTTTGTTCATGTGGTTATCTCCATATAGCATCAATACTGCTGTTCGATGGAGATACTATATTTAAAAGGGTTGGCAATTAATAACGGAACAATTTGAACTTTGTCATCAGGAAAACTGAACTATGATTTCGCTTATCACTCTGGATGCACTGCAGACACTCGACGCCATAGAGCGCCGCCAAAGCTTTGCCGCTGCTGCTGAAGAACTGCACCGTGTTCCGTCCGCCATTTCCTATACCGTTAACAAGCTGGAAGAGGATCTTGGCGTCGCGCTGTTTGACCGCAGCCGGCGCAAGGCAGAGCTGACCGCCACGGGGCGTCTGGTACTGGAGCAGGGCAGGCAAATTCTCAAGGCATCCGAAGAATTGACGGCGCTGGCCCGCCAGGCGGCGGACGGTTGGGAAGCAGAGCTTCGGATCTGCATCGACAGCGTACTGAGCTGCGACCCTGTATATGACTTGATTAAAGCCTTTCTGTGTATACAGCCCAAGACCGAAATACGCCTGAGTGAAGAAGTGCTCGGCGGCAGCTGGGATGCATTAAGTGACGATCGTTGTGACCTGATCATTGGGGCTGAGGGGGCTCCCCCTGCTACAGGATTCGCCCTTCACTCTCTGGGGAAAGTGGACTTTGAGTTCGCGGTAGCCACCGGTCATCCGTTGGCTAAACTGCCAATGCCGCTGCCGGCGAGTGCGATACAGGATTACCCCACCGTGATCGTGGCCGACAGCTCACGGCGCTTACCCGTCCGCTCCTCCGGCTTGTTGGATGGGCGCAGCCGCATTATCGTGCCGACCATAGGGCACAAAATAGAGGCGCAGTGTAAAGGGCTGGGCGTCGGCTATTTGCCGCTGCACCGGATTAGGCAGGAGCTGGCGGAAGGGAGATTGGAGCTGTTAACAGTGGATGCGCCACGACCCCCGGTAGAAATCTCGGTAGCTTGGCATCGCGGCGATACAGGGAAGGGACTCATGTGGTTTGTCGAGCGCCTCAAACAGATGCAGTTCGACCCCGATCTCGGCACACTCACCCGAAACCCATAGAGCCTGTTCTTTCACTATTGCCGTGTTCGGGCTGCTGCCATATCCATGTTGACGATAGCGCTCGCGTTGTTTATTTGGGTTTTCTTATTCTGGTTATTAAGGAACTAATCTTCTCTGAGAGCTTCTACCTCTGCTAGTGTTAGCCATTCGATAGACAGCTGGTTACCCTGAACATTGACCACTCCTTGGCCAGAGTTAGGCTGTGTACATTGCGTACGATAAGTAATTAAAGTGTCGAATAGTTCCATTAAGTGCATCTTGAAACCAGACTCACCAAATGCGACGTAATCAGCATTTGGAAAGCGCCAGGTCGCATGATCTAGCTGCTTCTCATTGTTACTGGAATAGATGACACTACCTACGGCGTCGCTATTTTCTAGATGTTGCCGAGCGAGCATATCCAGCCGCATTTGGTCGAAGCTTGCATCATAAGTCATCATTTATGTCCTTTTAATTAACGGCCTTTAGATACAGCCAAATGTCTTCATCATTTTTTCTAGTATTCTTTTCTGCGGGCTAGAAGCAAAGTCTGCTAAGTGGAGAATGCCTTGATCTCCTAGGATTTCTGTATTTGTCATGGCAAAAGGGAAAAAGCCAGTGTTTGATCTAGCTAGCTCTGAAAGGCCTAAGTCTTTAACTTCCGCTTCAGTTTTCCTTTCGGATTCAAGCTCAGACTCATGTAATAAAACACCAACGTGTAGCATTTTTGTGCCGTATACCATCATTAATACCAGACGGTGAGCAAAGACACCTGCCGTTACTAAGTAGAAGGAGCCTCTATTTCTAGTCCCTTTTCCTGAGCGAAAATAATTGTATTTTGATTTATACAGTAGTTCAGCTGCCTTACCCTTACGCACACTATGAATATAGGGTTCGAGTAATTCAGAGTTGTTAACATCAATCTTTGTTAGAAACCCAGAGTTAATTGCTGGCTGAAACAACTTATCTAGCTGCTCGGTTAGAACGCTGTCGAGCCAACTGGCATGAATGGCTGGTAGCTCTTTGGCAAGTTGAATCGCTTGCTGATGGTATTGTTTACCTTCCGCAATACCTGCTTCTAACACGTCTTTTAATGTTTCCACTTTACTTACATACTCCCGAGTCGCTCTTTCTGAGACGGATCTATAGTCGTTTATAGCCCAAGCTAAATTAGAGTTCTGCTCTACTATTTCCGCACATGCTTCTAACCAAGTATGAATACTTTTATTGCTGGTATTGCGCAGATAACTAAGGTTTTGATATATGGCTATTGGCTGCATTTCTGCGTTAAGCAACCGAAATGACAGATCGCAGATACTTAGAGTGCCTAAGCCATAGTTGGAAGGTCTTTGTCTGCCTTTAGTTAGGTAAATAAACAAAGTGTTATCAGCCAGCGCCGGATCTGTTGCACCAACAGCTTCAAGATAGCGAGCAACTTGGTTTTTCTGATCCTGAGCATTAAGCTTGTTCTCGATCACTATCTGACGCTTACCATCAGTTATATAGAGATCGATTTGGTTTCCTTGGCTGTTCGGAGAATATTCTTTGCGAACAGTAGCTGATGAAAGGTCTAGCCAATCTTGTCGTCCGATACTATTGAGAAACAGCTCTAGAAAACGAGAGCCTTGATAGTGCTTGCCGTTAGGGTCTAGTAGCGCGTAAATAAACCGAGTATGAAGTCTGGCTTCGTCATTTACTGATAACACGGAACTAAGCAGAGTGAAATCATTCAGTCCCTGCTTTTTCTGCTCGGTTCGTAACACCTCAAGATCGGTCAGTTCTTTAAAAAGAGAACTCCATGATTGCAAAGACAAATTGTATATCTCCAGAGTTGTGTGATGTTCTTTAATTTTTTAGCCAGAAACATCTTCACGATTGCTCAAGCAAACTTTAATTTTTAAGCTTACTCCGTGCTTACGTAGTTATTTTTATCTTATGCCCGTTGGACATAACTAAATGACAGGAACTATTTTTCAGCGCTGCCATGTGCCGATTGGTGGAGTAAATCCCTTTGTCCGCCCTTATGCAATTGAGCTATTTGTTCGCGCCGTCTACAGACCCCTCAGCGCTTGAAAAGAGGTAACAGAGAGGGGGCTTACCATGGACGGTATTTCCTGAGCTCCCATGGATGGGTTTATAGCGTGTCGTGTGAGGCTGCTCTGTTATCTCTAAAGCCAGTTCAAATAGAAGTAAAACATACTGTAATTGACGGTTACTTCCCGATACAGAACGAGCTGAAGATTTTGCCCAGCAAGTCGTCGGAGGTAAATTCGCCGGTGATTTGGCTAAGCTCTTCTTGGGCTAGGCGTAGCTCTTCGGCGACCAGTTCGCCGGCTTTGTAGACTTCAAGCTGCTCTTTGGCCATCAGCAAGTGAAGGTCGGCATTATGCAAGGCGTCTAAGTGGCGACGGCGGGCGCTGAAGCTGCCCTCGGTACCGCCCTGAAAGCCCATGCAGTCTTTTAGGTGTTCTTTCAGGGCCTCTACACCTTGGCCGGTAGTGGCAGAAATGGGATACACCGCATGCTCACCGTCGCTGACCACATCAAGGGCTTCACCACTTAAGTCGGCTTTATTGCGCACTACGGTCAGACCAATGTGTGCGGGCAAGCGGTCAATAAAGTCTGGCCAAATATCTTTGGGGTGCAGGGCATCGGTAGTAGTTCCATCAACCATAAACAGGATGCGATCCGCTTGTTCTATCTCAGCCCAAGCGCGCTCGATGCCGATGCGCTCTACCGCATCAGTGGCTTCTCGCAAACCGGCGGTGTCAATAATGTGCAGCGGCATGCCATCTAGGTGAATAAATTCGCGCAGCACATCCCGGGTAGTACCGGCAATGTCGGTGACGATGGCGGACTCTTTACCAGCCAAGGCATTGAGCAGGCTGGACTTACCGGCGTTAGGCCGACCGGCAATCACTACCTTCATGCCTTCGCGCATAATGGCGCCTTGGCGTGCTTGGCGTTGTACTTCGGTTAAGCGGTCGATAATGGCGTATAAGCCGCCGGCAATTTTGCCGTCCGAGAGAAAGTCCACTTCCTCTTCAGGAAAATCAATCGCCGCTTCCACAAAAATACGCAGGTGAGTGAGTGCTTCGACTAAGTCATGCACATGGTTGGAAAATTCACCCTGCAAGGAGTGCAGCGCTGAGCGGGCGGCTTGCTCGCTGGAGGCTTCAATAAGATCCGCGATAGCCTCGGCTTGGGCTAAGTCTAATTTGTCATTCAGAAAGGCCCGCTCACTAAACTCACCGGCTTTGGCGGGGCGCAGATTTGGCAACTCCAAAATACGCTTAATCAGCATATCTAGCACTACTGGGCCGCCGTGGCCTTGCAGCTCAAGTACGTCTTCACCGGTAAAGCTGTTGGGGCCTTTAAATAACAGCGCTATGCCTTGGTCTAGCACTTGGCCTTGGGCATCTTTAAAAGGCAGATAGTCTGCATAACGCACCTTGGGCACCTTGCCGAGCACAGCTTCTGCCACGGCGACCGCTTGTGGGCCAGAGACCCGTATTATGCCCACACCGCCACGGCCGGGGGCGGTGGCTTGCGCCACTATGGTATCAAACGACATCTGTTGTTACTCCACTACACATTCAAGGCGATTGGCAATAAAAAGGCGACCCTAGGGTCGCCTTTAGTGTATTGATTTCTGCGGCTAGCAGCCAGTAAACCTAAGCCTTAGCGTCGGGTTTGCTGTGCAGGCCTTTCTTCTCTAACTGGCGGAAGATGTACCACTGTTGAGTAATGGTCACCACGTTACTCACCAACCAGTACAGCGTTAAGCCGGCAGGGAACCACAAGAAGAAGAAGGTAAAGATGATCGGCATAAACTGCATCACTTTCTGCTGCAGCGGATCCGTCACTGTGGTGGGGCTCATCTTCTGAATTAAGAACATGCTGATACCCATCAGAATTGGCAACACAAAGTAAGGGTCACGAACCGACAAGTCATCAATCCACAGCATGAAAGGCGCATGGCGTAATTCAACTGATTCCATCAATACCCAGTACAGGGAGATGAAAATTGGCATCTGTACCACAATTGGTAAACAGCCGCCCAGCGGGTTTACTTTTTCTTTCTTATACAGCTCCATCATGCCTTGAGACATCTTCTGGCGATCATCACCAAAGCGCTCTTTTAGGGCCGCCAGTTTAGGCTGCAGCATGCGCATCTTAGCCATGGAGGTGTACTGAGCTTTGGTCAGCGGATACATAACACCGCGCACCACGAAGGTGGTCAGGATAATGGCCAGACCCCAGTTAATGGCGAAGCTCTGTAAGAAGTGCAGTAATTTAAACAGCGGCTGAGCAATAAACCATAACCAGCCATAGTCGACGGTTAAGTCGAGGTTATCGGCGGCGGCGGCCATTTTCTTTTGCAGCTTAGGACCTAACCACAGCTCTGCAGAGACAGTTTGCGTGCTGCCTGCGGCCACGGTAGTAGGCTGGGCTTTAAAGCCGATAATGGCTTGGCCTTGGTTGTTTAAGTTACGGCTGTAGATCTGATTGCCGTCTTCTAGCGGTGCAATCCACGCCGACACAAAGTAATGCTGCAACATGCCCACCCAGCCATTAGCCGTGGTTAGATTCAGGTTCGCTTCTTTTACTTTCTTAAAGTCGTACTTGGTATAACGAGTGTCATCAGTAGAGTAAGCGGGGCCGCGATAGGCAGAAGCCATCAACATATTGCCGCTCTTTTCATCAACAGAATTCACGCTTTGCTTCAATTGGCCGTAAAGCTGAGTGACTACTGGCTCAGCACTTTGGTTATCAATGTTGTAGCTCACGTTAACCACGTGGCTATCACGGGTTAAGGTAAAGACTTTGGTGAACACCACGCCGTTATCATTGGTAAAGGTCAGCGGCACACTCAAGGTGTCTTGGCCATCGGCTAAAACATAGTCGTGCTGTTCGGCTTGATAAATCGGGCGACCGGCCTTGTTCGCGTCTGGGCCATCGTTACCGATCAGGCCACTTTGCGCGATATTTACGAAGTTGGCGGTATTGCTCAACAAGGTAAACTTATCGTCAGAGTTTAGGCTGTCGTTATGCTCCAGCAGCTCAGTGCCCACAATGTCACCGCCTTGGGTGTCTATGGTCAGCTTGAGTGTATCAGAGAGCACGGTAATGAGATTACGGCTAGCGGGTGCGGCGGCGTCCGTCGGTACTTCGCCATCCACTTGCACGCTATCTGACTCAGGAACGAAGTTAGCGTCATCCGCATTATTGCCGGTTGCAGTTTGCGTGGTTTGCTGCGCTACAACGGGTGGGTTTTGATGTTCATCCCACTTTTGCCAGATGAGAAAACTCACCAGCAGCAGAGCGATAATCAGTATATTGCGTTGAGATTCCATAATTTATTATCTTCGCTTTGTCGGGACCGGATCGTGGCCACTTGGACCTAAAGGATGGCATTTTAGTAGACGCTTGAGAGTTAACCAAGCGCCTTTTAAAAAGCCGTGCAGCCGGATGGCTTCAATGGCGTATTGCGAACAGGTGGGAGTAAAGCGACACCTGGGCCCAAGCAATGGACTGATGACCACTTGGTATAGGCGAAGAATGCCTACGCTGAGTCGTTGCAACGGCGAGAAAGCGTGCGCCATAATCTATCCAGCAGTTCAAACAGCTCGTCGTTGGGTACCTCTCCGATTCCCTTTTTAGCGATCACTACAATATCGACACTGGGTAATTGATGTTGCTTTAAACGAAAGGCTTCGCGAGCAACACGTTTTACCCGGTTGCGCCAAACGGCACGTTTTAGTGCTTTTTTGGGTACAGCTAACCCAAGTCTGGGGTGACCCAATTCGTTTGGTCTGGCAAGAAGTGTGACATGTGGGGATGCGGCTCGGACAGGGTTGTCGAAGACGTTTTTAAAATGGGCGGGAGTTAACAAACGTAACTCCCGTGTAAAGGTGTGTCTGGCCATTAGGCGCTCAGACGGACACGACCTTTGGCGCGACGAGCGACCAATACTTTACGACCACCTACGGTAGCCTTGCGAGCACGGAAACCGTGGCTGCGTTTGCGCTTCAAATTTGAAGGTTGAAAAGTGCGTTTCATAGTAGTTATTACCGCTGTGTCAGTTTGCTATACAGTTTGGCCATGTACTCGACTGACGCATAAACATCACCGAGACGGCCCCACCAAAGAGGCCGAATTCTAAACAGTTCTGTTTATAACGTCAATCCACATGCCGTTGATTGACGACCTATTAGAGCAAGTATTTCAGCTCACCTAGATCGATCCCAAGATCCTTAATGATCGCGGGGCTGAAATTATACAGAGCCTTTAGCTGTTAGCAACAAAAACAAGCAGCTTACGTGTCAGGTTGTCAGTGAAAGCGGTAATGCAGGATGCTTCATTTAAGGGCTTAAGAGCAGAGCGGTGGCAGTTGAGTCGCATCGTCATGCAAATCGGTGCTGCTGCAGTAATGCATCGACAGGCAAACGGGTGTGGCACATAGCAGTGCTGACAACTCTGGTATTACATTGCCGGCGGCAGCACCTTGCGTAAAAAAGCGCGGGTGCGTGGGTCGCTAGGATCCGTGAGCATTTTTTCTGGCGGCCCTTGTTCGACGATATGGCCGCCGTCCATAAAGATGACGCGATCGGCCACTTCTCGGGCAAAGCTCATTTCGTGGGTCACCACCACCATGGTTTGGTGCGCCAAAGCCAGCTTCTTCATTAAGCCCAGCACTTCATCGACCCATTCAGGATCCAGTGCCGAGGTAGGCTCATCAAATAACATCACCTTAGCGTGGCTAACCATGGCCCGCGCTATGCCTATGCGTTGCTGCTGGCCACCGGATAAAGACGAAGGATAGGCCTCGGCTTTATCGGCCAAACCTATGTCGCCCAAAATGGCCAAGGCTTCGGCGTGAGCCTGAGCTTTGGTTTTTTTCCAGACCGTGATCAAGCCTTCGGCTATGTTGTCGCGGGCGGTTTTATTGGCAAATAACGCATAGTTTTGAAACACAAACGAGGTGCGTTTACGCAACTCTATGGCGTCTTTACTGCTGTGGTGGGCTAAATCGATGGCAAAGCCATCAATGTCTAACTGGCCGGCTTCTGGGGTTTCTAACAGATTAAGGCAACGCAACAGCGTGGATTTACCTGTACCCGAGGGCCCGAGGATCACCACAATTTCACCTTGTTTAATGTCGAGGCTAATGTCATTGAGTACTGTCTGGCCATTATAAATCTTGGTCAGATTGCGCAAAGTAATCATGGGCCTCCTAGTATGCAGCGTTAAGCCGACGCTCTAATAACGTCTGCAAGTAAGTGAAAAACACCACCACCGCCCAATAAATTAGCGCCACCGCAACAAAGGACTCAAAAAACTTAAAGCTGCTGGAAGCTTCTTTTTGCGCGGAGGCCATGATCTCGGCCACGCCCAAGGTAAAGGCCAGCGAGGTACTTTTGATCATGTCGATGAAGTAGTTCATTAACGAGGGCGTGGCGATACGCGCCGCTTGCGGCAAAATTATGCGCCGCATAGCTTGGCCCCGGGTCATGCCGATGCTGAGTGCCGCTTCCATCTGACTTTTATCGACGCTAATTATCGCCGCTCGAATCGATTCAGCCATGTAGGCTGAAAAATGCAGCGTTAAGCCAATTACGGCGGCACTAAAGGCATTGAGGCCAATAAAGATCGGCATGATTTGCGGCAGGCCGTAGTAGAGCAAAAACAGCTGTACCAGCAAGGGCGTGCCACGGAAAAAAGAAATAAACAGTCTGGCAAAAGCATTCAAGCCAAACAGCTTAAAGGTGCGGATCACCGCTAGTGCGCCCGCAATCAGCAGCGCAAATATAAAGCCGAGTAGCGCCATTTTCATGGTGGTGCCCAGATAACTGAGCAAGATAGGAAACAGCGCTAAGGTGTAGTCGAAATCAAAAGGCATATTATTGACTACTAATATCCGCACCCAACCAACGCTCTGAAATCTGCGTTAAGGTGCCATCATCGCGCATTTCACTCAGTGCTATATCTACCTCGGCGAGCAAAGCTTCTTGCTTGGGAGTTTTCAAAAACGGAAACGCGTTTTCTAAGGTATCGAAGGGCTTGCCGGCCAATTGTAATGGGAGGCCTGATTCTTTGATCAATTGCGCTGACCCGACTCTGTCCATCACAAAAGCATCGGTACGACCTAAGACCACATCCTGCTCTAGGTTGGTTTCATAGGTGATGATATTAATTTCTTTATTAGTGTCGTGCTTGCGCATCAGCTGTTCAAAGTTAGAGCCTAAGTTAACGGCGACTTTTTTGTCTTTTAGGTCGTCCAAGCCCTGAATACTGTCATTGCCTTTACGCACCACAATTTGCGCGCCATCGTAAACATAAGCACTAGAGAAGTTATATTTTTCCAGCCGCTCAGGGGTAATGGTTATTTGGTTGGCTATGGTATCGATACGGCCTGTTTCCAGCATGCCAAACAAGCCTGAGAAGCTAGTAGTAACAAACTCCACATCGCGGTCTAACCGCTTAGCGATTTCATTCCATACGTCTACTTCAAACCCTTGCAGTTTATCGAGTTTAACAAAGGTAAATGGATAATAACCACCGGACATCCCCACCTTTACGGCATCGGCCGCCAAGGCTGGCGTGAGTAGCAGTAGCGATAAGGTAAGGGCGCTACCCAATTGCTTGATTGATTTCAACATAAGGCTTCTCCTAGCGTTGCGTCTAGTACCGCCAGCGGCAGTGCCAGCAACATGACAATAAACACAGCATAAGGGATGAAAGTAGCATTGGGCTAGTTAAGAATGGTTTAGCTGGGGTGATGGGGCGTGATTTAAGCCCATGCGTTACAGCGCGAGCCTAGGCATAGCGGTAGTTGCTGAGTCTTGAAAAGCTGGGAAAGAACAAGATTAAAATACGGGGGTAGAGCGGAGCGGTAAGTAAAAATAATCAGGTGCCCGGGCGGGCACCTGTAGAGGGCTTATTCAGTGATGCTGAATGTGCCTTTCATAATGCCGATGTGGCCTGGGAACGAACAGAAGAAACTGTAATCGTCGCCCGCTTTCAGGTCGGCTGTGCTGAAGGTGATAGTGTCGCTTTCGCCGCCACCGATCAGAGCTGTGTGAGCAATAACACGCTCGTCGTCAGCTTTGATGTAGTCGTGATCGGCACCTGCGCCCATGCCATCGGTGGCAATGGCTGGCATGTCTTCAGTAGTGCTCAGCACCCAGTTATGGCCCATGGCTGCTTTTGGCATAGTGCCAGTGTGGTGCAGGGTCAGGGTCACTTCTTCACAGCTTGCTGGAACGCTCAGCTCTGATTGGTCAAACTGCATTGCATCATTACTGTTGATTTCAATAGTACAGTCATCGGCAGCAAAGGCTGGCATTGCCGCAGTTGCTGACATCAGTACCAGTCCGGCTAAATAATGTGTCTTTTTCATGCATGTCTCCTAAAGGTTTACAGGGCCCGAGTCACGGCATTAGCACAACACTAAGATGACCCAGCTCACAGTAACCCTAACATAGATTTTCTTAATGAATAGCTGGCTACATAAAGTAGTACGACAATTATGCACATTATAAATGCTGAAAACATGATCCAGATCGCACTATAGGATCCTAAGCCGGATTCGCTTGTGGGTAGCTTGTTTATAACGACAAGGATCCTGTGTATGACTCATAAGTTATACACAGATGTCAAGGATCATATTTTAGCGGATCGACACGATCCGGCTAGAGATCCGGCGCTTGCCTCAGTAGAATAACGTCCCCTTGATTGATCCCTTTGTTCCAGGAGTTCTGATGAGCGCTACGCTTTGGCAGCAGTGTCTTAACCGGCTACAAGATGAATTGCCTTCGGCAGAATTCAGTATGTGGATCCGGCCGCTGCAAGCGGAGTTGGACGAGAATACGCTTACCTTGTCTGCGCCGAACCGTTTTGTACTGGATTGGGTACGGGATAAATATTTATTGCGCATTAACAGCCTACTCAGTGAATTCTGCGGCAGTAATTGTCCGCAGATGAAATTTGAGGTGGGTAAAAAGCGCGCGCCAGTTAAATTAATGGCCAATAACGAAAGCAGCCAGCCAAGTGCCGTCAGTCAGCCTAATCATAAAGCTGCAGCGCCTGCACATATGGTGCCTTCTTGGATTGAGCGGGCGGAAGATAAGCCAGAGCTGATTTACAAGAGCAATGTAAATGCCAACTACACCTTCGATAACTTCGTCGAAGGTAAGTCGAACCAGCTGGCACGCGCGGCGGCTCAACAGGTAGCCGAGAACCCGGGTGGCGCTTATAACCCGCTGTTTTTGTATGGCGGCACCGGTTTGGGTAAAACTCACCTATTGCACGCGGTGGCCAATGGCATACGGGCGCGCAAAGCCGATGCCAAAGTCATTTACATGCATTCAGAACGCTTCGTGCAAGACATGGTAAAAGCGCTACAAAACAACGCCATTGAAGAATTTAAGCGCTATTACCGTAGCGTCGATGCTTTGCTAATCGATGATATTCAGTTTTTTGCTAATAAAGAGCGCTCCCAAGAAGAGTTCTTTCATACCTTTAACGCCCTGTTAGAAGGTAATCAGCAAATTATTTTGACCTCAGATCGCTATCCAAAAGAGATAGTGGGCGTAGAGGATCGTTTGAAGTCGCGCTTTGGTTGGGGCTTAACGGTGGCCATAGAGCCGCCGGAGCTCGAAACTCGGGTCGCGATTTTGATGCGCAAAGCCGATGAAAATAAAATGCGCCTGCCCCACGAAGTGGCGTTTTTTATCGCCAAGCGCTTGCGTTCTAACGTGCGTGAATTAGAAGGCGCATTGAACCGCGTAATGGCCAATGCCAACTTTACTGGCCGTGCCATTAATATCGATTTTGTGCGCGAAGCACTGCGTGACTTACTGGCGCTGCAAGAAAAGCTGGTGACCATGGATAATATCCAGAAAACCGTGGCCGAATACTATAAAATAAAGCTGTCAGACATCTTATCTAAGCGTCGTTCGCGCTCGGTAGCGCGCCCTCGCCAAGTGGCCATGGCCTTGTCTAAAGAGCTCACCAACCACTCCTTACCGGAGATTGGTGATGCCTTTGGTGGCCGCGACCACACTACCGTGCTGCACGCTTGTCGGAAAATCGCTCAGCTGCGCGAAGAAAGTCATGATATAAAGGAAGATTACTCTAATCTTATCCGCACCTTATCTTCCTGAATCGGAGAGCCCCATGCAGTTTACTATCAGCCGCGAAGCCCTATTGCGTCCTCTGCAACTGGTGTCCAGTGCCTTGGGTGGCCGTCCTAATCTGCCGATCCTAAATAATATCTTGCTCAGCGTGAGTGATAACGCCTTATTGATGACCGGCACCGATACCGAAGTGGAAATGATCGCCCGCGTTGAACTGCAGGGTAACGTCACCGACGGTCGCACTACGGTACCGGCGCGCAAGATGTTGGACTTGTGCCGCGGGCTGCCCGATGGCGCCGAGCTTAAATTTAGCCAAGAAGGCGAGCGCCTTATTTTGCGCTCGGGGCGCAGCCGTTTTAATTTAGCGACCCTGGCCGCCGAAGACTTCCCTAATATTGAAGAGTGGAGCTCGGAGCTGGAGTTCGACATCAATCAGCTGGCATTAAAGAAGCTGATAGAGTCGACGCAGTTTTCGATGGCGGTACAAGATGTGCGCTATTATCTCAACGGCATGCTGTTTGAAACTGACGGCCAGTTGCTGCGCACCGTGGCCACCGATGGTCACCGCTTGGCCACTTGTCAGCGCGAGCTATTGTCTGAATCACTGCCGGCACAACAAGTAATAGTGCCGCGCAAAGGGGTGCTAGAGCTGGTAAAATTGCTGGAGCATGACGACCAAGACGTGCGCCTACAAATCGGTAAAAACAACATTCGCGCCGTGACGGCGGGCTTTACGTTTACTTCTAAGCTAGTCGACGGTCGCTTTCCGGATTATCGCCGCGTTTTACCGCGCGAATGCGATAAGACACTGATTTGTGGTCGTGAAGAATTGCGCCAAGCTTTTTCTCGAGCGGCCATTTTATCGAATGAGAAATTTCGTGGCGTGCGCTTAAACATGCAAGCCCAAGTGCTGAAAATTACCGCCAACAACCCAGAGCAAGAAGAAGCCGAGGAAGTATTGGACGTGGATTACCAAGGCACGGATTTGGAAATCGGCTTTAACGTCTCCTATGTGCTGGATGTGTTAGGCACCCTCAAGTCCGATAAAGTAAAAATTAGCCTGAAAGACGCCAGCAGCAGTGGCTTGATTGAGGCGGAAGATTGCGGAGATGCACTGTACGTTGTGATGCCGATGCGACTCTAAGCATGGCCTTGCTGAATCTACAGTTAAAAGATTTTCGTAATATTGCCCATGGCCGCTTAGTACCGGCTGCGGGCATTAATGTGCTTATTGGGCCGAACGGCAGCGGTAAGACCAGTATTTTGGAAGCCATTCACTATTTAGGCATAGGGCGTTCGTTTCGCACCCACTTAACAGGGCGGGTGATCCACCAAGGCGAAACGGCCTTTACCTTGTTCGCGCGTATTGCGCAGGGCGATGACGATAGTTTACCGATTGGGTTAAGCAAAACCCGCGGTGGCGGCACCCGACTTAAAGTAGGCGGGCGGCTTGCCGAGCGTTTATCGGATCTGGCCCACATATTGCCCATTCAGTTGATCCACCCAGAAGGGTATAATCTATTAACTGGCGGTCCTAAATTACGCCGCGCCTATCTGGATTGGGGGTTATTTTACTCCAACGCCCGCTTTTTTAGCGTGTGGGGTCAGTATCGGCGCTTGTTAAAGCAACGCAATGCTCTGTTGCGCCGTCAGCGGCCGGAGAGCGAATTACGCTTTTGGGATCAACAATTAGTGGCCACGGCCGAAGATTTGAGTCTATTCAGGCAGCAATACGCCGAGGCTATAGAGCCAGTAATACGCGAAATTGCCCGGGATTTTCTGCCTGAGTACGATTTTAGTTTTGATTTTTTTCGCGGTTGGGACCGGCAAGTCGAGCTGGCTCAAGTGTTAGAGCAGGGTCTGGAGCGAGATCTTGGTTTAGGGTATACCCATTCTGGGCCCCATAAAGCCGAAATCCGCATCAAGGCGCGGGGTATGCCGGTGCAAGACTTATTGTCTCGCGGCCAGCTTAAATTGCTGGTGTGCGCCATGCGCTTGGCCCAAGGCCGGTACCTGAAAACCCAATCCAATCAGGATTGTATTTTTTTAATCGACGACTTTGCGTCTGAGCTGGATGAACACAAGCGGGCCTTACTGGCACACCAATTAAATGAGTTGGGTGCTCAGGTGTTTGTGTCCGCTATCGATGTGTCCCAGCTCAGTCAAATGATCACACGGGATAACAGCAAGCTGTTTCATGTGAAACAGGGTGAAATCACCGAAACCCAGGAGTGCGAGTAAGCCAATGAGTGAACACACTTACGACTCTTCGAGTATTAAGGTATTAAAAGGTCTGGATGCCGTCCGTAAACGTCCGGGTATGTATATCGGCGATACCGATGATGGCTCCGGCCTTCACCACATGGTGTTTGAGGTGGTGGATAACTCGATAGATGAGTCCTTAGCCGGGCACTGTAAAGACATAGTAGTCATCATCCACAGCGATGGCTCAGTGTCTGTATCCGATGATGGCCGTGGCATTCCCGTGGGCATTCACGAAGAAGAAGGCCGCTCTGCCGCCGAAGTTATCATGACCGTGTTACACGCGGGCGGTAAGTTCGACGATAACTCCTATAAAGTCTCCGGTGGTTTGCACGGTGTTGGGGTGTCGGTCGTAAACGCACTTTCTGAGAAATTGCTGCTGACCATTTGGCGCGACGGCAAGGTGCATGAGCAGACCTATCGCCATGGGGTGCCACAAGCGCCGTTAGCGGTAGTGGGCGACACGGCAAAATCCGGTACTTTAATCCGGTTTTGGCCGAGCCACGACACCTTCACCAACACCGAATTCCATTTTGAAATTTTAGCCAAGCGTCTGCGCGAGCTGTCATTCCTTAACTCGGGTATCTCGATTAAGTTGACCGATGAGCAGACCGATAAAGCCGCGCATTTTGAATATGAAGGCGGCATCCGTGCTTTCGTGGAATATCTAAACCAGAACAAAACGCCGATCCATCCCAAGCCCTTTCACTTTGTCAGTGAAGAAGAAGGCGGTATTACGGTGGAAGTGGCGATGCAGTGGAATGACTCTTACCAAGAGAACGTGTTCTGCTTCACCAACAACATTCCTCAGCGTGATGGTGGCGCTCACTTGGCCGGTTTTAGAGGTGCATTAACCCGTACCTTAAATAACTTTATGGACAAGGAAGGTTACAGCAAGAAAGCCAAGACTTCGGCGTCTGGCGATGATGCTCGTGAAGGCTTAACGGCGGTGATTTCGGTGAAAGTGCCGGATCCTAAGTTCTCCTCACAAACTAAAGATAAGTTAGTGTCTTCTGAGGTGAGAACCGCCGTTGAACAGGCCATGAACGAGCGCTTGAGCGAATATTTGCTGGAAAACCCCGCCGACGCCAAAATCGTAGTGACCAAAATCATCGATGCGGCTCGTGCCCGTGAAGCGGCCCGTAAAGCCCGTGATATGACTCGCCGTAAAGGCGCGCTGGATTTGGCCGGTTTACCGGGCAAGTTGGCGGATTGTCAAGAAAAAGATCCCGCATTATCTGAACTCTACATAGTGGAGGGTGACTCGGCCGGTGGTTCTGCCAAGCAAGGCCGTAACCGTAAAAATCAGGCTATTTTGCCGTTGAAGGGTAAGATCCTCAACGTCGAAAAAGCCCGCTTCGATAAGATGCTGTCATCTCAAGAAGTGGCGACCTTAATCACCGCTTTAGGCTGTGGTATTGGTCGTGACGAATACAATCCGGATAAGCTGCGTTATCACTACATCATCATCATGACCGATGCGGACGTGGATGGTGCGCATATTCGCACGCTCTTGCTGACCTTCTTCTATCGTCAGATGCCAGAAATCGTTGAGCGTGGCTACATCTATATCGCGCAGCCGCCTTTGTATAAGGTGAAAAAAGGCAAGCACGAGCAGTATCTGAAAGATGAAGATGCGATGCTGGAATACCAGACCAATATGGCTCTGGATGGCGCTAGCTTGCACGTTAACGAGTCTGCACCCGCCATTGGCGGTGAGCATCTTGAGAAGCTGGTGAAGAATTTCCGTAAAGTGGAAATTCTCATTGAGCGCTTAGCTCGTCGCGCGCCAGAGGTAGTGTTAAACGAGCTGATTTATCAGCCGGCGTTAACGCTAGAAGCGCTGAGTGATGAAGCTCAGGTCGCCACTTGGGTGAAAAATATCAACGAGTCCTTAATCGTCGATAATACCCACGGTGCCGAATATATACTCGAGTATGAATACTTCGAGGAGCGCAGCTGCTACTTGCCAAAAGTTAAAGTACGCCAGCACGGCATAGACCGCGAATTCCCGATCAGCTACGACTTCTTTGCCTCTGGCGAATATCGCAGCATCGTTGAGTTAGGCGAAGGTATCGCCAACTTGATGGAAGAGGGCGGCTACGTGAAGCGCGGTGAAAAAACCAAGCCAGTCGACAATTTTGCTGAAGGTCTAGAATGGCTGATGCAAGAAAGTAAGCGTGGCCTCTATGTGCAGCGTTATAAAGGCTTGGGCGAAATGAACCCCGATCAGCTGTGGGAAACCACCATGGATCCGGGCTCGCGCCGCATGCTGCAGGTAAAGATTGAAGATGCCATCGCCGCGGATCAGCTGTTCTCGACCCTGATGGGCGATCACGTAGAACCTCGTCGTGAGTTCATCGAAGCCAACGCCTTGCGCGTAGCTAACCTAGATATATAACCGCTATTGGCGCTACGCTTTATGGTGAATGCCGTCCTTGAGGGGCGGCATTTTTTTATCGCACAGTATCGATTTTTAGCTGGGCTGGTACACTGGCCCGAGAGAAATATTCAAGATTCATATTAAGGACAGCATGATGAGTAATGATAAACGTCGCCAGTATTCCAGTCAGGTGGTAGATGGCCCTACTAAAGCACCGGCCCGCTCTATGTTGCGCGCCGTGGGTTTTACCGACGAAGACTTCAAAAAACCGCAGGTGGGCATTGCTTCCACTTGGAGTAATCTCACCCCTTGTAACATGCACATCGACAAGCTGGCGGTAGAAGCCGGCGTGGGTGCGGATGCGGCAGGTGGCAAGAGCATCATCTTTAATACCATTACTATTTCTGATGGTATTGCCAATGGCACCATCGGCATGAAGTATTCTTTGGTGTCCCGCGAAGTGATTGCCGACTCCATTGAAACCGTAGCCGGTTGTGAAGGTTTCGATGGCATAGTCGCCATCGGTGGCTGTGATAAGAACATGCCGGGCTGCATTATCGGCATGGCGCGTTTAGACCGTCCCTCAGTGTTCGTATATGGCGGCACCATAGCTCCGGGCGCCAATCACACCGATATTATTTCGGTATTTGAGGCCGTAGGCTCTTATGCCAAGGGCGACATGTCGCTGATTGATGTTAAGCAAATCGAAGACACCGCCATTCCAGGCCCGGGTGCCTGTGGCGGCATGTATACCGCCAATACTATGGCCTCGGCCATTGAAGCCATGGGCATGAGCTTGCCTAATAGCTCGGCGCAAAATGCCGTTTCTAATAATAAGATGCAAGATTGTCGTGACGCAGGGGCGGCGGTCTTGCACCTGTTAGAGCATGACATTAAGCCGTCAGATATTATGACCAAAGACGCCTTTGAGAACGCCATCACAGTGGTGATTGCACTCGGCGGTTCTACCAATGCGGTATTGCACCTGTTGGCCATGGCTCATGCCATTAATGTAGAACTGAGTCTGGAAGATTTCGTGCGCATCGGTGAGCGAGTGCCAGTATTAGCGGACTTGCGCCCAAGCGGTCATTACATGATGTCTGAGTTAGTGGCCATTGGTGGTATTCAGCCGCTGATGAAAATCTTACTGGATGCCGGTTTACTGCACGGCGACTGCCTAACCGTAACCGGTAAGACCATGGCGGAAAACTTAAAAGACGTCACGCCATACCCTACCGGCCAAACCATTATTCGCCCCTTGGATAACCCGATTAAGAAAGACAGCCACTTACGAGTATTGTTTGGCAACTTAGCACCAGAAGGCTCGGTGGCAAAAATTACCGGTAAAGAAGGCTTGGCGTTTACCGGTCCGGCCCGCGTATTTGGTTCAGAAGAAGAAACCTTAGAGCGTATTTTGGACGGCACCGTTAAAGCGGGTGATGTACTAGTGATCCGCTACGAAGGCCCTAAAGGCGGCCCTGGCATGCGTGAAATGCTCAGCCCCACCTCTGCCATTATGGGCAAGGGTTTGGGCCAAGATGTGGCACTGATCACTGACGGTCGCTTCTCTGGCGGCAGTCACGGTTTTGTAGTGGGCCATATTTCTCCAGAAGCCCAGCAGGGCGGCCCATTGGCAATAGTGGAAGATGGCGACATTATCACTATCGATGCCGAAACCAATAAGCTGGAAGTACAGCTGACCGATGCGGAAATTGCAGCACGCCTCGCCAAGTGGCAAGCGCCGGCGCCTAATTATCGTCGTGGTGTATTAGCCAAATACGCCCACACCGTAAGCTCGGCTTCCACCGGTGCAGTTACCGATAATTTTTAAGTTTAGTGAATAGTATCTCGTCATCCTGACGCAAGTCAGGATCTCGCTGCCTAGAGATACCGGGATAAGCCCGGTATGACAGTGGTTAGTAAACAAAAAAGATCCTGCGGGATCTTTTTTTGTTTAAAAATTCAGCCATAGCTCTTGAAAGTATCAGGCTGTGCCCTTATCTATTAGTTAAGGCAAGAGAGTCGCTCGCTTGAGGGCTCTAGGGTTTCCTAGAAAGTTTTTTAGGAAATAGTTGCTGATTAAGGTTAACGCTCGTCCATATGGAGAGCACATTCAACATCGCTCATTTGAGGATATAAATATATGTCACGTTTTGATCTTACTCCCCTGTACCGTACTGCCATTGGCTTTGATCGTTTAGCATCCATGATGGAAAACGCCAGTAATAGCAGCAGTAATAACGGTTATCCCCCTTACAATATTGAGCTGCTCAGCGAAAACCATTACCGAATTTCGATGGCGGTGGCCGGTTTTGCCGATGCGGATCTAGAAATTACCAGTCACGAAAATAGCCTGACCGTAAAAGGCACTAAAGAGCAGCCTGAAACGCAGAAAAACTTTTTATATCAGGGTATCGCCGAGCGCGGCTTCGAGCGTCGCTTCCAGTTGGCCGACCACGTTAAAGTAACCGGCGCCGATATGGAAAATGGCCTACTGCACATTGATTTAGTGCGCGACGTGCCAGAAGCGGCTAAGCCCAAAAATATTGCCATCGGCCAAGCTAGCTAACTTTTCCTGATTGAGTAAACCAAAACGCCGACCCTAGGGTCGGCGTTTTTGCTTGGCTTGATATCTACCCACCATTCAAACCTAAAGATTTTTTGCCACGGAAGAACACGGAACGCACGGAAAAATTAAGATTAAGACTAAAATCGAAATTTTTACGGTTAAGAATTTACGAATAATTCGTTCTATTAAGTGTTGCTCTTAGTCCGTGTTCTTCCGTGTATTCCGTGGCAAATCAGGCCTTTCAGAAGGCTCTTACTTATCCCGCTGCTGGCGCTTGATAAATAGCGTAAATTTCATCGGCCAAGATTTTTATGCCGGCCTGTACGTCTGCTTCGGACTGGGCATAGTTCAAGCGAATGCACTCTTTGCTGTGCTGCCAGTGCTCATCTTCAATACCCGGGAAAAAATAATGACCGGGCACGATCAGTAAGCCTTTTTTCTTCAGGCGCTCATACAGCTCTTGGCAATGAATGGGTAAGTCTTCAAACCACAGCCATAAAAACAAAGCGCCTTCGGGCTTATGAATATGAAACTGCGGCAAGCTGATGGCTTCTTGTAACCAGGTGACGGCTTGTTGGGCTTTGTTTTGGTAGAAAGGCTTAATCACCTCATTGCTTAGCTTTAATACATCGCCATTTTCCATCATCGGCAAGGTCATGGCTGGGCCTACGCTGCCGGGTGCCAAGTTGATAATGCCGCTGATATTGGTCATGGCTTTAATTAATTCGGGCTTAGCCACCACAATGCCGCAGCGTACGCCGGGCAAACCGAGCTTAGACAGGCTCATGCACAAAATGGTGTTGTCGTTCCAAAACGGCTTGGCTTCGGTAAAGATAATATTCGGAAACGGCATGCCGTAGGCATTATCGATTAATAGCGGAATGCCTTTTTCGCGCGCGATGGCGTCGAGGCGCATAATTTCTTCGTCGGTTAATACGTTACCGGTAGGGTTAGTGGGGCGCGATACACAAATTAAGCCGATATCGTCGCCCACTGCTAACTTCTCAAAGTCCACGTGATATTTAAATAAGCCGTCATCGAGCAAAGTAATGGTGGGCTTGCAGGCTACAAAGTGATCTTCACTGAGCGCGCCGTCCCCATAGCCGATGTATTCTGGCGCGAGCGGAAATAACACTTTTTTCTTACGGCCATCAGCGAACTCACCGGCCAATAAGTTAAACAGATAAAAAAAGGCGGTTTGGCTGCCGTTAGTCAGCGCAATATGCTCAGGGCCAATGGCCCAGCCTAGCTCGTTCGACAATAGCTTGGCTAACGCGTTGATATAGGCATCTTTGCCTTGGGGGCCGTCGTAATTGGCCATGGCCTTGATTAAATCGCCATTTTTTATCAGCTGTTGTGCTTGTTGCTCGAGATAGGCCAGCACTTCAGGAATAGCTGCCGGATTGCCGCCGCCAAGCATAATGGTGTCCGGCGTGGTTAGCCCTTGATTAAGGTCGTCCATCAATTGGGTGATGCCCGCATGGCGGGTAAATTTTTGGCCAAACGTTGAAAATTCCATGAGCTAACTTACCAACCAGAAAAAGTGAATATAAGGGCTCACGTTAGCCGATTTGCTCTTGACTGTCGACCGACTAAAGAAAAGCCCCGCACTGGGCGGGGCTTAAGTAAGAGCTGTATGTCGTACGCTATAAGTCAGTTCAAAAGCTAAGAGCCTATCTGCCACGCTTAAACATCATATGGCACGAATGTAGTCACGTGCTTTAGCCGTGAAATCCGGCGCAGCCGGATATGGCGCACCGGATCAATCTAAACACCGCACCGCTCAAAGCTGTGCCTACAAAAGACTTACTGCAGCAGCGAGATATCCGCGATTTGCAGGAACAGGTTACGCAGCTGGTTCAGCAGGCTTAAACGGTTTAAGCGCAGCGCTTCGTCATCCGCCATCACCATTACCTGATCGAAGAAGTTATCTACGCTTTCACGCAAGGTCGCTAATTCGTTTAGGGCGTTGTTGTAATCTGCATTAGCAAATAAGGGCGTGAGGCGCGCGCTGAGTTCGCTTAACTGTGCGGCCAGTGCCTTTTCGGCGTCGTCTTGCAGCAAAGCAGGATTAACTTGCGCTGGAATTTCGCCTTCGGACTTTTCGCCTTCGAACTTAGCCAAAATATTACCAACACGCTTATTCGCCGCAGCCAAAGCTAAGGCCGCATCGAGCTTGCGAAACTCACTCACGGCTTTCATGCGGGCATCGAAGTCGGCAGGGCGAGTCGGGCGACGGGCCAATACCGCTTGAATTACATCCACACCGTAACCTAAGTCTTGATACCAAGCGCGGAAACGGCCCAGCATAAAGTCTAAGATCTCATCGGCGGCGTTAGCGTTGCTCAGCTTATCGCCATAAAGCGCACGGGCCTGCTCAATTAGGATCGGCAAGTCTAGGTTGTAACCTTTTTCCACGATAATACGCAGCGCACCTAAGGCTGCACGGCGCAGCGCAAACGGGTCTTTATCGCCTTTGGGCGTTTGGCCAATACCGAAAATGCCTACCAAGGTATCTAGCTTATCGGCCAATGCTACGGCGGCAGAAATATCTTGGCTTGGCAGTTCATCACCGGAGAAGCGCGGCTGATACTGTTCTTTTAACGCCAGTGCTACCGCTTCGTCTTCACCGTCGTGGCGAGCATAGTGCATGCCCATCACGCCTTGGGTGTCGGTAAATTCAAACACCATATCGGTGACCAAGTCGCACTTCGACAACAAGCCTGCGCGCTCGGCTTTGGCCTGATCCGCACCAATAGCGGCGGCAATAAAGCCAGACAGCGCACTGATGCGCTCAGACTTCTCACGTACCGAGCCCAACTGCTGTTGGAACAACACCTTGTCTAGTTGCTCAAGACGAGAGGCCAAGGTGGCCTTGCGGTCGTTATCGAAGAAGAACTGCGCATCCGCTAAGCGTGGGCGCACTACTTTTTCGTTACCTGAGATGATCTGGCTTGGGTCTTTTGACTCAATATTGGTCACGAAGATAAAGGTCGACATTAAATTGCCAGCCCCGTCGTAGACCGGGAAGTATTTCTGGTCACCCTTCATGGTGTATACCAGTGCTTCGGCGGGCACTTCGAGGAAGTTATTCTCAAAGTGAGCAGTTAGCACTACTGGCCACTCGACCAGTGAGGTGACTTCTTCTAATAAGTCCGCATCTAAATCGGCAACACCACCGGCAGCAGCAGCAGCTTTTGTTACGCCGTCTTTAATAATGGCTTTACGACGTTCAAAGTCGGCCAATACCTTGCCGGTGTTCTCCAGCGTTTGCAGGTAATTATCTGCATGATCCAGTGCAAATTCAGGTTCACCCATAAAGCGGTGACCGCGAATAGTGCGAGCGGATTCTAAACCTAAGATGCTGGCGGGCAGTAATTGCTCGCCAAGTAATAAGGTCAGCGTATGCACGGGGCGAATAAACTGAATGCTCTTGTCGCCCCAGCGCATGGCTTTAGGGATTGGCAAGTGGCTCAGCGCTTTCTCGACCATGGCGGGCAGCAGCTCGGCGGCGGCTTGGCCTTTAATGTCGGCAATATGCATCAACCATTCGCCTTTGTCGGTTTTTAAACGACTGGCTTGGCTAACCTCAATGCCATTACCGCGGGCCCAGCCTTGAGCGGCCTTGGTTGGATTACCGTCGGCGTCGAAGGCGGCTTGCACTGCGGGCCCGCGCTTTTCTACCTGTTTATCCGCTTGGGCCAAGCTCAAACCGGTCACGTACACGGCTAAACGACGAGGGGCGGCATACCAGTGCACTTGTGAAAAGGGCAGATCGGCACTGGTCAGTTCTTGTTTAAGGTTGTCGGCAAAGGCAGTGCCTAGGCTACGTAGCGCTTTCGGTGGCAGCTCTTCGGTGCCTAATTCAACCAGAAAATTCTGTTCAGACATGCGGGTCCCTTATCCTTCTTTTTTACACATAGGGAAGCCAAGTGCCTCGCGAGAAGCATAGTAAGCTTCGGCAACGGCTTTGGTCAGGGTGCGAATGCGCAAGATATAGCGCTGGCGTTCGGTGACCGAAATCGCCTTGCGCGCATCAAGCAAGTTAAAGGCATGACCGGCTTTAAGAATGCGCTCGTAGGCAGGCAGTGGCAGTGGGGTTTCTAAGCTCAATAAATACTGACACTCTTGCTCACACTGCTCAAAGAAGCCAAACAGGTTCTCGACGTTGGCATGCTCGAAGTTATAGGTCGACTGCTCCACTTCGTTCTGATGAAAAATATCGCCGTAGGTGGTTTTGCCCAGTGGGCCATCGCACCAAACAAGATCGTAAACTGAGTCTACGCCTTGAATGTACATGGCTAAGCGCTCTAAACCATAGGTGATTTCACCGGTGACCGGCTTGCACTCAAGGCCGCCCACTTGCTGGAAATAAGTAAACTGCGTCACTTCCATGCCATTGAGCCACACTTCCCAGCCTAAGCCCCAGGCACCCAAAGTTGGGTTTTCCCAGTTATCTTCTACGAAGCGGATGTCGTGCACTAATGGATCTAAGCCCAGCGCTTTGAGTGAGCCCAAATACAGCTCTTGCAGGTTATCGGGAGACGGCTTGATGATGACCTGAAACTGATAATAATGTTGCAGTCGGTTGGGGTTTTCACCGTAACGGCCGTCGGTAGGGCGGCGCGATGGCTGCACATAGGCGGTGGCAATCGGCTCTGGGCCTATGGCGCGCAGACAGGTCATGGGATGAGATGTGCCAGCTCCTACTTCCATATCCAGCGGCTGAACTATGGCGCAGCCTTGCTGAGCCCAATAATCCTGCAGTGTCAGGATCAGACCCTGAAAGGTATTGATATCGAATTTTTGCATGATGTTAGCGCCTTGATATAGGTGCGTTCGCAGAGTGAAACTAAGGGTTAGAGTATACCTTCTGCCCCGATGCGAATATAGGCTGAATTATGAGGGCAGCGCCAAGCTAAACCAAGGGTGGTGTCGGTATTACATATTGCACGGATGTAGAGGCCATCTTTAGTCGGCCGGTTTTACGCAGTAAAACAAAAACCTTCAGGCAACACCCAGATCCAAAAAAGACCGGTGTTGATTTTAGCTCGGCGAAGGCTTGCACCCTTCACTCTTTACGCTTCACGTATTTAAAGGAGCATCTATGCTAACGCGCTGTGCTTGGGTTAATAATGACCCCAGATATCAGGCTTACCACGATAACGAGTGGGGGGTGCCTGAATATGATAGTCGTGCCTTGTTTGAAAAACTGTGCCTCGACGGCCAGCAAGCGGGATTAAGCTGGTTTACCATTTTGTGCAAGATACCTAATTATCATGCTGCCTTTGCCAACTTTGAACCTGCCCTTATTGCCTGCTTTACGGAGCAAGATGTGGAACGTCTAATGAGCAATGCTGAGGCAGGCATAGTGCGCAACCGATTAAAAATCCGCTCTATTATTACCAATGCTCGTGCCTATCTCTTGATGCAAGAAGAGGGCATCAATGTTAGCGATTGGCTGTGGCAGTTTGTGGGTGGTGCACCGATTATTAACTATTGGCCAAGCGCGAAAGAGGTGCCTACCTTTACGGCTGAATCGCAAGCTATGGCGAAAGCACTAAAAAAGCGCGGCTTCTCTTTTGTCGGTGACACCATCTGCTATGCCTTTATGCAAGCCACAGGTATGGTTAATGACCACTTACTTAGTTGCCATTGTCACCCCAGCAACGTCAGTATTTGACTGTTTACTGGTAAGGATGCTTTGTAGATCACAGTCCACAAGGCTATATTGGTTCACATTGCGCTTGTTACATATGGAACCTAATTATGAAAAAAATATGCTTAGCTGTGGTTACTACCATCGCTCTTTCTGCTTGTACTACTAATCCGTATACCGGCGAATCACAATCTTCTAAAGCTGCGATTGGCGGCGGTTTAGGCGCGCTTGCCGGCGCAGTAATTGGTGGTGCATCTGCCAGCTCTAGCGACCGTAAGAAAGGTATCTTAATTGGTGCCGCCAGTGGCGCTGCATTAGGCGGTGGTGTGGGTTATTACATGGACGTTCAAGAAGCCAAGCTGCGTGACCAAATGCGTGGTTCTGGTGTGAGTGTGACCCGTAGTGGCGACAATATTATCTTGAACATGCCAAGCTCTATTACCTTTGCGGTAGACAGCGCCGACTTGTCACCTGGCTTCTACAACACCTTAAGTGGTGTGGCTTTGGTACTGAAAGAGTACGACAAGACCTACGTAAACGTAGTGGGCCACACCGACAACACAGGTTCTGCGAGCCACAATCAACAGTTGTCTGAGCGTCGTGCCGGCGCCGTTGGCCAGTACCTGATCGGTCAAGGTGCTGCTGCTAACCGTTTCAACATCCGTGGCGTAGGCTTTAACCAGCCAGTAGCCAGCAACAGCTCTGAAAGTGGCCGCGCACAAAACCGCCGTGTAGAGATCACCCTGAGCCCAATGCAGTAAGCATGAGCTTGTAAACCGGTGAAACAAAAATGCCCGCAACAGCGGGCATTTTTTTGCTTAAAAAGTGAGGGCTGAGGCGAACCCATTAACTTAGTGGGGTACATTTTACGCTTTATTCCCTCACACTTTACCCCTCACTCATCACTGCCTTCAATTCCCTTTCTGAATCAAAAACTGATAGGGCAGTTGCTCTATTTGGCTCGATAACAAGGCGTGATCCATAAACTGGCAGAAGCTAGGAATATCTCGGGCGGTCGAGGGATCGTCGGCGGTGATCAGCAAGGTTTCACCCGCCTGCATGCCGCGCACTTGTTTGCGCACCATCATCACCGGTTCTGGGCAACGTAAGCCAATAGCATCTAAATTATGCTGAGCATCGAGAATAGCAGTGGTCATTAGCTGATTACCTTGAAATTACAGACTTAAACATAGGATCCTTAAACAGGATGACTATTTTAAAGCTGTTGAAATAATGGTCAACCGGAAAATTCGTGAGGGGTGAAGCGTAAGGGGTGAGGTACAGCAGACAAACATAGTACCGAGTTGTAGGGTCGAATTTATTCGACCAAAGAATAGCCCTAGCTATGAAAGCCTTAAGAGCGAGATCCTGATTTTCATCAGGAAGACGGCAAAAAAAGACACCCAGCTATTAGGCTTGGTGTCTTTATCTTCATTCACTTCACGCTTCACACACAGTTATACCAAACACACTAAATCATCGTTCTATTTAAGATCGACATAAAAGCCCCATTGCATAGCTAATTAAAGCAGGCTTCTACAAAAAGCGTGTGTTGTAGTCCACCCACTTGTTCGGTGGTCCTGCGAAGCAGGATGGTTTTAATAACAAAACCCAAACCGTGCCGATACTCTTTGCCTACCAACAAGGTGGGCACACTACAAAAAACAATCACATTAAATCCAGCTGTCAGGCTGACCAAATAATTAATACGATTGGTATTACACCCGCTCAAATACGGTTGCTATGCCTTGGCCGAGGCCGATGCACATGGTCGCGACACCAAAGGTAGCGTCTTTATTTTCCATCAGGTTTAACAGCGTGGTGGAAATACGCGCCCCTGAGCAGCCTAACGGATGGCCCAGGGCAATGGCGCCGCCGTTAAGGTTCACTTTGTCGTCTACTACATCCAACAAGCCTAACTCTTTTAAAACCGGTATAGATTGGGCGGCAAAGGCTTCGTTCAGCTCAAACAAGTCAATGTCAGCAATCGACAAGCCAGCGCGCTTGAGGGCCTTGTGTACTGCTGGCACCGGGCCATAACCCATAATGGCTGGGTCACAACCGGCCACCGCCATGGCGCGAATGCGCGCCCGAGGCTTAAGGCCTAAGGCTTTGGCTTTGGCGGCCGACATCACCAACATGGCCGCAGCCCCATCTGATAACGCCGAGGAAGTACCGGCGGTAACGCTGCCGTTTACTGGATCAAATACCGGCCGTAATTTGGCCAAAGACTCCAAACTGGTCTCGGGGCGAATTACTTCATCAGTTTCAAACAAGGTCAGGCTGCCGTCGGCACTGTGGCCGTTAGTAGGCAAAATTTCATTGGCGAAGCGCCCAGCGAGCGTGGCTTCATGGGCTCTTTGGTGGGAGCGCACGGCGAAGGCGTCTTGTTGCTCACGGCTGACGTGATACATGCGACCGAGCATTTCGGCGGTCAGGCCCATCATGCCCGAGGCTTTGGCTACGTTAAGTGCCAATTTAGGATGAAAATCCACGCCGTGGTTCATGGGTACATGCCCCATGTGCTCCACGCCGCCAATCATAAATACCTCGCCGTCGCCGACCATAATGGCGCGACTGGCATCGTGCAGCGCTTGCATTGAGGAGCCACACAAGCGGTTTACGGTGACGGCGGCCACTTGCTTGGGCAGGCCCGCCAGCAGGGCGGCGTTACGGGCGATATTAAAACCCTGCTCCAGAGTTTGTTGCACACAGCCCCAATAAATATCTTCGATATCGCTGGCCGCCAAAGCGGGATTTCTGGCCAGTAAGCCCTGCATTAGATGCGCCGATAAATCTTCGGCTCGTACGTGGCGAAAAGCGCCACCCTTAGAGCGACCCATAGGGGTACGAATACAGTCGACAATCACGACTTCGTTTATTGCCTTATTCATGTTTTGTCTCCTGCGCCACTGAGTAGAAGCTTTGGTTGTTTACGGCCATTTGGCGCAAACCCTCACTCACCTGATAAAGCGAGCCTAGGTGGGCGAACTTGTCGGCCAATGCCACATAGGCGCTTAAGCCCAAATTATCCAGATAACGGAACACGCCGCCGTGGAAAGGCGGAAAGCCGATGCCATACACCAGCGCCATATCGGCTTCTGCCGGCGAGCCGATAATGCCTTCTTCTAAGCAGAGCACCACTTCGTTAATCATGGGGATCATCATGCGCGCGATAATATCGTCATCGCTCAGCTCCACCGTTTTACCGGCCACGTCGGCTAATAGCTGATAACTCTCAGGATCTGCGTCTTTCTGCAGCTTGCCTTTACGGTCTTCACTATAACTATAAAAGCCTTTGCCATTCTTTTGGCCAAAGCGCTGCTGCTCATACATGACATCAATGGCATCTTTGCCCGACTTGCTCATCCGTTCAGGAAAGCCGTCGGCCATGACTGCCGCCGCATGGTGGCCGGTATCTATGCCTACTACATCCAACAAGTACGCAGGACCCATGGGCCAGCCGAATTTTTTCTCCATTACTTTATCGACGGCCACAAAGTCGGCGCCATCGGCTACTAACTGGGTAAAACCAAAGAAATAGGGGAACAGCACTCGATTGACGAAAAAGCCCGGGCAGTCGTTGACCACAATGGGTGACTTGCCCATGGCGGCGGCGTAGGCCACCACTCTATTAATGGTGTCGTCGGAGGTGTGCTCGCCACGAATAATTTCTACTAATGGCATGCGGTGCACCGGATTAAAGAAGTGCATACCGCAAAAGCGCTCTGGGTGCTGAAGGTTTTTAGCCAGAGCCGAAATGGGAATGGTCGAGGTATTAGAGGCAATCACCGTATCTTTGCCCACTGCGGCTTCCACCTCTGCCAACACTTGGCCTTTGATTTTAGGATTTTCGACCACGGCTTCTACCACTGTATCGACGCCTTGCAAGCCGTCGTAGCTCAGTGTGGGCGTAATACTGGCCAGCACTTGTGCTAATTTTTTGCCATCAATGCGACCACGCTCTAGCTGTTTATTCAGCAACTTGGCCGCTTCGCTCATGCCAAGCTGCAGTGCCTGGTCATTGATGTCTTTCATGATTGCCGGTATGCCACGAGATGCGGACTGATAAGCAATGCCACCACCCATAATACCGGCACCGAGCACGGCGGCTTTCTTGGTGGGCGGAGCAGCCTTAGCCGCCTGCTTGGCCTTGCCTTTAATAAATTGGTCGTTGAGGAAGATACCGACTAAGGCGCGCGCCACTGAAGTTTGGGTGAGTTTAATAAAGTGCTGTTGCTCAAGTTTCAACGCTTCGTCGCGCGCTAACCCTGCAGCTGCTTCAATGGTTTTCACGGCGAGCAAGGGCGCAGGATAATGCGGACCCGCCTTGGCGGCGACCATGCCTTTAGCGGTGTTAAAGCTCATGGCGGCTTCGAGTTTATCTAGCGTTAATGGTGCGGTTTTTTGGGCGCGCCTTGCTTGCCAGTCTTGCTTGCCGGCGGCGGCATCTTTTAATAACTGGATGGCCGAGGCTTCGAGCTGTTCGGTCTCGACTATCGCGTCCAATACACCTAACGTTAAGCACGCATCTGCTTTGTGATCTTTGCCAGTAGTGATCCACTCCATGGCGTTATCGGCGCCAATTAAGCGAGGCAGTCGTACCGTGCCGCCAAAGCCTGGCATGATGCCGAGCGTGGTTTCTGGCAGGCCGATGCGTGCACTGGCGTCACCGATACGAAAGTCAGTAGACAGCGCGCACTCACAACCGCCGCCCAGTGCGTAGCCGCGGATCACCGAGACGGTGGGATAGGGTAAGTCTTCGATGCGATTAAAGATGCGATTTGCTTGGGATAGCCAGTCGTCTAAGGTGGCTTGTGGTAGGTCGAACATGCTTAAGAATTCGGTAATATCGGCGCCAACTATAAAAGCGTCTTTATCACTGGTCAGCATCAGGCCTGTTATGCCAGAGCTTTGCTCTAATGCGCTGACCGCTGCTTCCAGTGAGGCTAAAGTATTACGGTCTAGTTTGTTAACGCTGCCTTTATTAGCAAAACAGAGTTTAGCAATTCCGTCTGCCAGCAATGTTATTGAGAGGGCTTCGCCTTGGTAGATCATTCCCATGTCTCCTTGGTTGCTAGGGAAAACTCCCTAGTGCTGCCATTGTTTGTCTATAAAAGGTCTATATAGAAAGTATATATAGAGGGTATATAGAAAGGGCAGAGATAGAATTACTATGAACAGAAAAACAACAGACTTCAACTGCTAATTAAAACAAACGTTTTAATTGTGTGATGGGTCAGTTAACGGCAAAAAATCGGCGGCTTGATTGCGCAAAAGATGACAAGCCGACGCTATTCAGCAACAATGTTGCGCTATTTTTTATCGCCTTAATTTAGAGACTAAGATCTCAATATTAGGCGCATTTCCTGAACTGAGAGTCTGACTTGGGAGTAAGTAGCGTGAACATGTCTCCCTATCTGATCCCTGCTACGGCCTTAGTGTGGGAGCAGGAGATTAAAAAAAGTCGTTTTATTGCCTATATAGGCCACACTCCTACTCCCGAAGATGGCAAAGCCTTTGTGGACGCTATTCGCGCTAGAGAGCCAGCGGCTCGACATCATTGCTGGGCATTTGTGGCAGGTCAGCCCAGCGATTCGCGAGTATTAGGCTTTAGTGACGACGGTGAGCCGTCGGGCACTGCCGGGAAGCCAATGCTGGCGCAATTACAAGGCTCGAATATTGGTGAGATTACCGCAGTGGTAGTGCGTTATTTTGGCGGCATCAAACTGGGCACTGGCGGGCTAGTGCGTGCCTACGGCGGCACCTTGTCGATGGCATTGGCAGAATTAGCACTCACAGAACGACGCATTTTTTCTGAGCTGAGCCTTAAGCTGCAGTACAGTGAAATGCCGTTAGTGGAATTTCTATTAGCAGAATTTAAAGGCCACTGGCAAACCGTCGAGTACGGCGCCGAGATTGAGGGCGTGCTCGCCGTAGAAAGTCGTGATGTAGCAGATTTTTGTGCACAGTTGCTAGATCGTAGCCAAGGAAGAGTCGTTGCGAGCAATGTGGTAAAGAGTGAAGGGCCGACACAGCCGTAGAGCGGCCAAATCGACATGCCCACGCAGAACCCGGGAACGAGGATAAGAGCAAAACTAGCGCCTAGCTTTAACAAAGAGCGATGTTTTGGTTTGGTAGGCGAACGCTTGCTCTCGCATTACGGCGCAGCCGGAACGGGTTAAGATGACGAGAGCCAAACCATGCTGCTGCGCGGAACCCACAGCTAAAGCGTGGACTACAAAGGGCGGTGTCTGTATATAGCTGATAGCGTAAAGCTGGCGGCTTACAGCTGCTTTTCATACTTATTTGGAAGTACCATGCATATTCGCACCATCATTCGCATCGTCGGTATTTTAGTCGCGCTATTTAGTGTGACTATGCTGGCGCCGGCCCTAGTGGCTTACATTTATCGAGATGGTGCCGGCCTCGATTTTTTTAGTGCCTTCGTGATCTGCTTAATTTTAGGTCTCATATTATGGTTCCCAAATCGTACTCATAGCCAAGAGCTGAGATCTAAAGAAGGCTTCTTGATTGTGGTGTTGTTTTGGACGGTACTGGGTAGCGTGGCCGCCATTCCTTTTATGTTGAGTAATGAGCTCGACATGTCGGTGGCAGAGGCCTTTTTTGAAGCCTTCTCCGGCCTCACCACCACAGGTGCGACGGTTATAAGCGGGCTCGACTCTTTACCTAAGGCCATTTTATTCTATCGCCAAATGCTGCAGTGGTTAGGCGGCATGGGCATTATCGTATTGGCGGTGGCCATCTTGCCGATCTTGGGTATCGGTGGCATGCAGTTGTTTCGTGCCGAAATACCTGGGCCCGTTAAAGACAACAAGGTAGCGCCGCGCATTGCAGAAACCGCCAAAACCCTGTGGTACATCTATCTAGTACTCACTATCTCCTGCACTTTATTGCTGTGGTTGGCTGGGATGAATATGTTTGACGCTATCTGTCATGCGTTCTCTACCATCGCCATCGGTGGCTTCTCTACTTACGATGCCAGCGTCGGCCATTTCGATAGTCCCATGATCAATATGATTATCGTGGTGTTCTTATTAATAGCCGGCGTTAACTTCAGTTTGCACTTTGCCGCCTTCGCCAATCGTGGCCTGCGCTTATCCGTGTATCGCTTTGATCCCGAAGTAAAGTTCTTTTTAGGCGTACAAATCGTCTTAACGTTGATTTGCATGTCAGTCTTACTCGCACACCAAGTGTATAGCGATCCTTGGCAAGCCTTAGACCAAGCCTTGTTTCAGTCGGTATCCATTGCCACCACGGCTGGCTTTAGCACCACAGGCTTTGCCCAATGGCCGTTATTTTTGCCGGTCTTGCTGATAATGGCTTCCTTTATCGGCGGTTGCGCGGGCAGTACCGGTGGTGGCATGAAAGTGGTGCGTATTATGTTGCTCAACCTGCAAGGCATGCGGGAATTAAAGCGCTTGATCCATCCCAGAGCCGTTTATCGGATTAAGCTTGGCAATAAAGCATTAGCTGATAAAGTGGTGGAAGCCATATGGGGGTTCTTTGCCGCTTATGCCTTGGTGTTTGTATTGTGCATGTTGGCGCTGCTGGCGACCGGCATGGATGAATTAACGGCCTTTACTGCAGTCGCTGCCACGCTGAACAACTTAGGTCCGGGTTTAGGAGAGGTTGCCGCTAACTTTGGCACCACTTCAGAAGCTGCCAAGTGGATCATGATATTGGCCATGTTGTTTGGGCGTCTTGAAATATTTACCTTGCTAGTACTGTTTACGCCAGCATTTTGGCGTAGCTAAGAGGAGTCTATGGAAAAACTGTTGATACTTTATTCATCCCGTAATGGCCAGACCAAGAAAATTATCGATGCTATGCAAGGTGAATTTAGCGGCTACGAAGTGGAGTTGGCGGATCTGCATGGCCCGCTGCGCAAAAATCTTAGCAAGTACGATAAGGTGTTAATTGGCGCTTCTATTCGCTATGGGAAGTTTCATCCCGATCTGTATCACTTTATTAATATTCACAGTGAGCAACTTGCGGCGGCAGATGCCAGCTTCTTTTGTGTCTGCCTTACGGCTCGCAAACCAGAAAAAGCCAACCCCAGTAATAATGCCTATGTGAAGCAGTTCCTCGCCCAATCCCGCTGGCGCCCCAGAACCATAGGTGTGTTTGCTGGAGCATTGCAATACAGCCAATACACTTGGTGGCAGACGCGCATCATTCAACTGATCATGAAGATGACCGGTGGCAGTACCGACACCAGCCAAGATATAGAGTTTACCGATTGGAATAAGGTACAAGAGTTCGCTCAACGTATCGCACAAGACAAGTACTGAGTATATGTAGCGACAATGGGCTGCCACTACTTATAGCTGCCCATATGTCTACGTGTAGAAGTAAGCAGTAAAGTTTCCAGTAACGCACAGGAAAAGCAGCAAAACCGCGCTAAAAACACCAAAATGCCTGCGCTAGCACAGTTTTTGTACTAAACAAGTTTAATTTTTATGCAATGCCATTTTATTTACTAAAAACGACAAAAAGCCCTTGCGCTTAAAACTGTCTTCCCTATAATGCGCACCACTGACACGGGGCAACGCGCTCACGGTCACAAGGGTTTGTAAGAACGAAAAATTAGTTTGAAACAAACACTTGACGAACACCGAGGTTTGCGTAGAATACGCATCCCTGACCTGAGATACGGTCAACGCTCTTTAACAATTTATCAAGCAAACTGTGTGGGCACTTAGCAGTACGTTGAGAACAAAATAATATTGTTTTTCAATGTCTTGCAAAGTGTACCTAGTAATAGATATATCAGTAATTCATTGAGCATCAAGTCTTTAATTGAAGAGTTTGATCATGGCTCAGATTGAACGCTGGCGGCAGGCCTAACACATGCAAGTCGAGCGGTAACAGAGAGTAGCTTGCTACTTTGCTGACGAGCGGCGGACGGGTGAGTAATGCTTGGGGATCTGCCCAGTCGAGGGGGATAACCATTGGAAACGATGGCTAATACCGCATACGCCCTACGGGGGAAAGGAGGGGACCTTCGGGCCTTTCGCGATTGGATGAACCCAAGTGAGATTAGCTTGTTGGTGAGGTAATGGCTCACCAAGGCGACGATCTCTAACTGGTCTGAGAGGATGACCAGTCACACTGGGACTGAGACACGGCCCAGACTCCTACGGGAGGCAGCAGTGGGGAATATTGCACAATGGGGGAAACCCTGATGCAGCCATGCCGCGTGTGTGAAGAAGGCCTTCGGGTTGTAAAGCACTTTCAGTGGTGAGGAAAGGTAAGCGGTTAATAACCGGTTACTGTGACGTTAACCACAGAAGAAGCACCGGCTAACTTCGTGCCAGCAGCCGCGGTAATACGAGGGGTGCAAGCGTTAATCGGAATAACTGGGCGTAAAGCGCACGCAGGCGGTTTGTTAAGCCAGATGTGAAAGCCCCGAGCTCAACTCGGGAACTGCATTTGGAACTGGCAAACTAGAGTCTTGTAGAGGGGGGTAGAATTTCCAGTGTAGCGGTGAAATGCGTAGAGATTGGAAGGAATACCAGTGGCGAAGGCGGCCCCCTGGACAAAGACTGACGCTCATGTGCGAAAGCGTGGGGAGCAAACAGGATTAGATACCCTGGTAGTCCACGCTGTAAACGATGTCAACTTGAAGTCTGTGTCCTTGTGACGTGGGTTTCGGAGCTAACGCATTAAGTTGACCGCCTGGGGAGTACGGCCGCAAGGTTAAAACTCAAATGAATTGACGGGGGCCCGCACAAGCGGTGGAGCATGTGGTTTAATTCGATGCAACGCGAAGAACCTTACCTACCCTTGACATACAGCGAATTCGCTAGAGATAGCTTAGTGCCTTCGGGAACGCTGATACAGGTGCTGCATGGCTGTCGTCAGCTCGTGTCGTGAGATGTTGGGTTAAGTCCCGCAACGAGCGCAACCCTTATCCTTTGTTGCCAGCGCGTAATGGCGGGAACTCAAGGGAGACTGCCGGTGATAAACCGGAGGAAGGTGGGGACGACGTCAAGTCATCATGGCCCTTACGGGTAGGGCTACACACGTGCTACAATGGCGCGTACAGAGGGAAGCCAACCAGCGATGGTGAGCGGATCCCAGAAAGCGCGTCGTAGTCCGGATTGGAGTCTGCAACTCGACTCCATGAAGTAGGAATCGCTAGTAATCGTGGATCAGAATGCCACGGTGAATACGTTCCCGGGCCTTGTACACACCGCCCGTCACACCATGGGAGTGGGTTGCTCCAGAAGTAGATAGCTTAACCTTCGGGAGGGCGTTTACCACGGAGTGATTCATGACTGGGGTGAAGTCGTAACAAGGTAACCCTAGGGGAACCTGGGGTTGGATCACCTCCTTACCTTAACTCAACGTCTGTTGAGTGTTCACACAGTTTGCTTGATAAAAAAGAGTGACTTAATCGCATAAGCTGAAAAAGCTGGTGCGATTTTTTGCCCTCAAGTAGGCGCTTTATAGCGAAATTTGAGGGCGAGAAACGGTTTTAGTAGCTACCAGGCTACAAACTAGGTTTGGGTCTGTAGCTCAGTTGGTTAGAGCGCACCCCTGATAAGGGTGAGGTCGGTGGTTCGAATCCACCCAGACCCACCAAATCAATCTCCTACGTCGTCATAAGACTCGTCGTTTAGCAGGCTAAACTTCCTCGTCTTATACCTAGTGTTAGAATGATTTGGTGACACGCTGAATATTATGCGAATGATATAAAGCGAAACACAAAGCTAAGAACTAAATGGGGCTATAGCTCAGCTGGGAGAGCGCCTGCCTTGCACGCAGGAGGTCTGCGGTTCGATCCCGCATAGCTCCACCATTTAGTGCTACAAACCGAAGTCTAGACATCAAAGTAATACGCTGTTTACAGCTTACTCCTTTGATTTCTTAGGAAGTCACGCTCTTTAACAATCTGGAAAGCTGATAGAAATAATTTGTAGTTCTTGATACGCAAGTGTCTTAGAAATTCTTGGCGAAATATAGTTGTAAGCATCAGTCACTGATGCAAACGACCCCGCTTAGAGAATTGTTTTTATGCAGTCTAATTTACATTTTTTATAAAGTGTATTTTAGGCAAGCGTTAGCAACGCGAGTTCAAGGCATGACGTGAACGAGTTCCTGAGCATAGTTAATCTATGTGATGGAACGAGTAAGCGGCATAACGAAGAAATCGCTAAGCTAAAGCCGCATAAAACACACTTCTTGGGGTTGTATGGTTAAGTGACTAAGCGTACACGGTGGATGCCTTGGCAGTCAGAGGCGATGAAGGACGTGCTAACCTGCGTTAAGTACGGATGAGCTGGTAAGAAGCGCTTGAGTCCGTAATATCCGAATGGGGAAACCCACTCTACTTAGTAGAGTATCGTAACGTGAATACATAGCGTTACGAGGCGAACCGAGGGAACTGAAACATCTAAGTACCTCGAGGAAAAGAAATCAACCGAGATTCCCCTAGTAGCGGCGAGCGAACGGGGACCAGCCCTTAAGCTGTTTATGATGTAGTGGAATGGTCCTGGAAAGACCAGCCGTAGTGGGTGATAGCCCCGTACACCAAACGTCATTTACAGTGAAATCGAGTAGGACGGGACACGTGATATCCTGTTTGAATATGGGGGGACCATCCTCCAAGGCTAAATACTCCTGACTGACCGATAGTGAACCAGTACCGTGAGGGAAAGGCGAAAAGAACCCCTGTGAGGGGAGTGAAATAGAACCTGAAACCGTGTACGTACAAGCAGTGGAAGCCCACTTGTTGGGTGACTGCGTACCTTTTGTATAATGGGTCAGCGACTTAATTTTAGTAGCAAGGTTAACCGTATAGGGGAGCCGTAGGGAAACCGAGTCTTAACTGGGCGAATAGTTGCTAGGATTAGACCCGAAACCCGGTGATCTAGCCATGAGCAGGTTGAAGGTTGAGTAACATCAACTGGAGGACCGAACCCACTAATGTTGCAAAATTAGGGGATGACTTGTGGTTGGGGGTGAAAGGCCAATCAAACCGGGAGATAGCTGGTTCTCCCCGAAATCTATTTAGGTAGAGCCTCGGACGAATACTTGCGGGGGTAGAGCACTGTTTAGGCTAGGGGGTCATCCCGACTTACCAACCCTATGCAAACTCCGAATACCGCAAAGTACTATCCGGGAGACACACGGTGGGTGCTAACGTCCATCGTGAAGAGGGAAACAACCCAGACCGCCGGCTAAGGTCCCAAAGTCATAGTTAAGTGGGAAACGAAGTGGGAAGGCTCAGACAGCCAGGATGTTGGCTTAGAAGCAGCCATCATTTAAAGAAAGCGTAATAGCTCACTGGTCGAGTCGGCCTGCGCGGAAGATGTAACGGGGCTAAACTATGCACCGAAGCCGCGGATGCACTCTTTATTGAGTGCGTGGTAGGGGAGCGTTCTGTAAGTCTGCGAAGGTGTGTTGTGAAGCATGCTGGAGATATCAGAAGTGCGAATGCTGACATGAGTAACGATAATGGGGGTGAAAAACCTCCACGCCAAAAGACCAAGGGTTCCTGTCCAACGTTAATCGGGGCAGGGTGAGTCGACCCCTAAGGCGAGGCCGAAAGGCGTAGTCGATGGGAAACGGGTTAATATTCCCGTACTGACGTGTACTGCGATGGGGGGACGGAGAAGGCTAAGTGGGCCAGGCGTTGGTTGTCCTGGTGAAAGGGTGTAGGCAGAGTGTTTAGGTAAATCCGGACGCTCAATGCTGAGGCCTGAGACGAAATCGCTACGGCGGTGAAGTCACTGATGCCCCGCTTCCAGGAAAAGCCTCTAAGCTTCAGGTACACGTGAATCGTACCCCAAACCGACACAGGTGGTCGGGTAGAGAATACTAAGGCGCTTGAGAGAACTCGGGTGAAGGAACTAGGCAAAATAGTACCGTAACTTCGGGAGAAGGTACGCTGAGGCATGTGAAATCCCTTGCGGATGGAGCGTGACTCAGCCGCAGTGACCAGGTGGCTGGAACTGTTTATCAAAAACACAGCACTGTGCAAACTCGCAAGAGGACGTATACGGTGTGACACCTGCCCGGTGCTGGAAGGTTAAATGATGGGGTTAGCCTTCGGGTGAAGCTCTTGATTGAAGCCCCAGTAAACGGCGGCCGTAACTATAACGGTCCTAAGGTAGCGAAATTCCTTGTCGGGTAAGTTCCGACCTGCACGAATGGTGTAATCATGGCCACGCTGTCTCCACCCGAGACTCAGTGAAATTGAATTTGCGGTGAAGATGCCGTATACCCGCGGCTAGACGGAAAGACCCCGTGAACCTTTACTATAGCTTGGCACTGAACATTGGCCCTACATGTGTAGGATAGGTGGGAGGCTGTGAAACGATGACGCCAGTTGTCGTGGAGCCATCCTTGAAATACCACCCTTGTATGTCTGATGTTCTAACGTAGGCCCCTTATCGGGGTTGCGGACAGTGCCTGGTGGGTAGTTTGACTGGGGCGGTCTCCTCCTAAAGAGTAACGGAGGAGCACGAAGGTTGGCTAAGTACGGTCGGACATCGTACGGTTAGTGCAATGGCATAAGCCAGCTTAACTGCGAGACGGACAGGTCGAGCAGATACGAAAGTAGGTCATAGTGATCCGGTGGTTCTGTATGGAAGGGCCATCGCTCAACGGATAAAAGGTACTCCGGGGATAACAGGCTGATACCGCCCAAGAGTTCATATCGACGGCGGTGTTTGGCACCTCGATGTCGGCTCATCACATCCTGGGGCTGAAGTCGGTCCCAAGGGTATGGCTGTTCGCCATTTAAAGTGGTACGCGAGCTGGGTTCAGAACGTCGTGAGACAGTTCGGTCCCTATCTGCCGTGGGCGTTGGATGATTGAGAGGAGCTGCTCCTAGTACGAGAGGACCGGAGTGGACGAACCCCTGGTGTTCGGGTTGTATCGCCAGATGCATTGCCCGGTAGCTACGTTCGGAATCGATAACCGCTGAAAGCATCTAAGCGGGAAGCGAGCCTCAAGATGAGTCATCCCTAGGGCTTTACGCCCTCTAAAGGGCCGTTGGAGACTACAACGTTGATAGGTTGGGTGTGTAAGTGCAGCGATGCATTGAGCTAACCAATACTAATTACCCGTGCGGCTTAACCATACAACACCCAAGAAGTGTGAGACCTTGCGGTCAAGAACAAACAAATTATTCAGATTAGCGTACTTAACAGTACGATAATCAAAATCAGCCTTCCAGATTACAATTTATGCCTGGCGGCCATAGCGCTGTGGAACCACCTGATCCCATGCCGAACTCAGTAGTGAAACGCAGCCGCGCCGATGATAGTGTGGCAGCTGCCATGTGAAAGTAGGTCACTGCCAGGCAACCAATTCAAAAAGCCCTTCACTGATGTGAAGGGCTTTTTCATGTCTATAGCTTGGTATTTTATACCTCACATCCTCAGCGGCATACAGAACGCTAAATTTTTAACTAAATAGTGTGAACCATAGCGTTTTTTGTTTTAATTGATTATCTAATTTGTTCAATTGAGTCTAGATTAGGATGAGGCGAATCAGATTAACTCAGGAAGAGTTCTGCTCGCGAAACAACTATCGACAAGGGAGTGTGGTAATGCGTCTTCTCATCTGGGTTCTGTTGCTGTTGCCAACCCTATTCATTCAGGTGATAGGTGCAGAGCGGCCAGCTAAATCCATTGCTTTCTATTACGATAGTATTGATTCAGTACGCGAGCTGATGAGCTATGAGCGGGTTGTTGTGACTCCCTCATTGATCACTGAACGACAGATTGAAACCCTACACAAAGCCGGTACCCAAGTTTTTGCCTATCTCAGCATCGGTGAATATGATGAAAAAATTCTGCCCGAGTCGCTAAGCTTACTCTCCCCTGTACAAAATACTAATTGGCAAAGTCATGTAATGGACTTGTCTGCTATTGCTTGGCGTGAGCACCTTCTGCAACGGGCTTCTCAGTATGTTACTAAAGGGTTTGATGGTCTCTTTCTCGATACTCTTGATAGTTATTATCTGTTTGCAGAAGAAGAAGCGGCTCAAGCTGGTCAACAGCAGGCGTTAGCGCTGATTATCGAAGAGTTAGCGGGGTTGAATGCAAAACCAAAACTGATCTTGAACCGCGGCTTTGAAGTGCTGGAACAGGTCAGTGGCTTTGCCCATGCGGTGGTCGCGGAATCTCTTTATCATGGCTATGACCCTATCAATGATAGCTATCGAGAAATGAGCGAGACCGATAGCGAATGGCTGACTAATCAGTTAAATAGGGTTAAAGCTCTTAATTTAGAAGCCATCGTCATTGATTATATTTCTGGTAATGAGCGAGAGGCGCAAAAAGTGGCTGCGCAACGTCTACTGAATGAAGGTTATACGCCTTATATTAGTGATGGTCTGCTTTATCAGTTTGGCGTCAGTACTATTGAGCCTATAGCTAGGCGAGTGCTCGGGTTTTTCGACGGTACCCAGGAAGACTACACTGGCTCTTTATGCCATCGACTTGGTGCCACATCTATCGAATATTTGGGTTATGTACCTGAATGTTTGGATGTTAATACCATTGATTTTGCTCGGTTGGATATCAACCGTTATGCGGCCATAGTGGCTTGGCTGGACGAAAGCACTTATAACCAGCAGCCTCAACTGCAAGCATGGCTGGCACAACACCTCAACGTTCGTCCTATGCTCTTTCTCGGTGATTTACCCACCTTGCCTGCGCTTAGAGCAGAGCTAGGGTTGCAAACTGCGGGCGATTTACAAGGTAAGATAAATATTTCCCAAGGCAAAGATTGGCTGAAATCGACCAATACTATTGCCTTTAGCGAGTTTGAAACATATTCCAAATGGCTCAGCGCCAAGCCAGAAGTAGAAGTACTACTTGGTGTTACTGACGATACCGCAGATACAGCCGGATTACTGTTCAGTGCTCCTTGGGGAGGGGCGGCACTTTCACCATTGCCAATAACAACATTGGCCAATGATAAGGAAGTCTGGTTAATCGATCCCTTTCGTTTGCTTGAGAAGATGCTTAATCTTCCCGCGATCCCGGCGGCGGATGTGACTACTGAAACGGGACGGCGTATTTTAACCAGCCATGTTGATGGTGATGGTTTTCCCTCTAAGTCTTGGTTCCCTGGTAAGCCGTATACCGCAGAAGTACTGATGGAGCATATCTTTAAGCCCTTTAATATTCCGCAGACCGTATCTGTTATTGAAGGTGAAGTAAGTAAACAAGGCTTGTATCCAGAAATCAGTGCTGAGCTTGAAACTATCGCTCGTAATATTTTTTCTCTACCGAATATTGAAGTGGCATCTCACACCTTCAGTCATCCGTTTTTCTGGAAAAGCACGACCTCTACTAAAGTAAAAAAATACGGTGATAACCTTCCTATCCCTAATTATGACGTCGATTTTCATAAGGAAATTATAGGCAGTATTGATTACATCAATCAGCGATTAGCCCCTAAAGATAAAAAAACAAATCTTATTCTCTGGAGTGGCGGAGCTAATCCAGATGAAAAAACTCTGGGTATTGCTGAGCGAGCAAATTTACTTAATGTTAATGGCGGTAATACTAATGTGGTGTTCGGTAATAGTAGCCTAACCCAGGTTTCTCCTACTATTGCTTGGTACCCTACTGCCGTTCAGGTTTATGCTCCAGTATTAAATGAAAACGTTTATACCAGCGAATGGACTGAAAATTTTGAAGGCTATCGCCGTGTTATTGAGACCTTCGAGTTGTTGGGTAGCCCGCGAAGATTAAAAACCATTGGTATTTATTATCATATGTATTCTGGTACTTATCCTGCATCATTGAAAGCCGTGAAAGATGTTCACGCGTGGGCCATTCAGCAAGAAGTGACTCCGCTTTATTTAAGTGAATATGCCATGCGGGCCAAAACCTTATATGAAACTGGGCTGGCTCGCACGCTAGACGGCCGATGGCAGATCACCAGTTCGGGCATAAAAAGCCTGCGCTTACCTCATCGACTTGGCACGCCTGTTATGAATAAGAGTACTATTGCTGGCTGGGAAGACAGCGAAGACGGCAAGTATTTATTCCTTTCCGATGCTAGAGCAACTCTAACCTTATCAGATCAAAAGGATCGAACCGTTCGTCTTAAGAATGCTAATGGACAGCTGCTCAAATGGCAGCGTCTCGGTAATGTTATCCGCTGGAGTATTCTCAGTCATGTCCCGCTGGAGTTTGAATTGGCCCACGCTGCAAAGTGCAAGCAAAGTGGTAATACAACACTTCACCAGGTAAGCACTGTAGAAAATACCGTACGTTATACCAGCGAGAAAGCCGGCCTGTTTAGCGGTGAGCTGCGCTGCTAGTAGCTAATAACTTGATCTGCTAAGACTGTAGATATCCACCTGACGGCGAGAAAAAATGGAATTATTTTCTAAGCACGTTTCTGAACAAGAGCCATCCGAGAGTAGGCTTAATCTGCTGAATCGCCGCACTGTGGTTATTCTAGCGGTGATTGCTATTTGGGTGCTGTGGTTATTGGCGCCTAGCCAAAGCACACTGCTTCAGCTTCTTAGTAGGACAAATTCTCCCCAGGTATCCCAGATTTTCTTAGAGCAAATGCATACCCGAGATCCAGAAAATGCGGAGGTCAGCAAGCTGCTGGTAGATAACTACGCTCAAATGGGGGAGCAGGACAAGGCAATTGATTTGGCTGAGTCAATTCTTGATAAGGATAGTGAGCTAAGCGATTCGTCTCTAACCGTCACTTACGCCAAATTATTGCAGAATAAATATTATCAAACCAAAGATCAGCAAGAGGCGGCTACAGAGAGCGAGAGCAAGCTTCGTCATTTTCTTGAGCGAGTAGACTCTCCGTCTGACGCCGCGGATGCCAGAACACTGGCTGATATTGCAATCACAATGTCGATGACAAAGAAAGCGGTGGAGCTATTGTCGCCCCATTTGGAAAGCGGCCAAACTAGTTATCCAGAATTAGTGTCGCTGTTATTGCAAAATTCTGATTATGAACCGGCTCTTCGTTTGCAAAAAGAGGCGTTCCAGCAAAATCCGAACCTAGAGACAGCTGCTGGCATTCTGAACTTGTATTTGAGTTCCGGGAAAACTGAACAAGGGCGAGGATTTATAGCAGACTATCAGGGTGCATTGAGCTTGGATCCCGACTATCTCCGCCTGACCATTGATCATTTAACTCGTGCTGGTAATAGCGGTATGGCGCTGGAACAGTCAAATAAGCTGTTGGCCATTACACCTGATAATACCTTGAAAGTGTCTACTGCCCAGCTGGCTATTGCCACCGGCGATCTTGAACTGGCCACTGCATTGCTCACCGAGGTCACCGAGACATATTTAGATCCAACGTACTTAGCTCAATTACATACGCTGCATCGGTGGCAGGGTCAAATTGAAGAGGCGTCACATATCAGCCAGCGCTTACTGGAATTGGGAGCAACAACACCGCAACTACGCGAAGGCATCGTTGAAGCTAGAGCCTTGGGTGATATGTATCTTGAAAGCTTATATTATCAGCAGCTTGCAGAAATAAATCAGCTTGATGAACTTGAGTATGATGATGGGGTGAACACTATCGAAAAAGCCCAAGGGTCAATGGCCGCATTAGATAGTGTGCAATTATTAGCGGCGTTACGGCCAGATGATGCTGCGCTTATCGTGCACCAATCTCGGATTTATGGTTATCTCGGCGATTATTCTAACGTGATCAAGCAACGGCACAAATTGTTAGCACTACGTCAGCCGACACCCAGTGAAGCGCTGCGCTTTGCCGATGCTTATATTATGACTCGACAGCCTGAGCTAGCGTTACAGATTCTTACTTCGGCCATCAATTGGTTTGAGGCCGACGATGATTATCTCACTACAGTTTCATCTTTGGCTTGGCAGACCAGCGAACGGGGGTTTGCCCAGCAGGCCAATCAGCAGCTTATTACTAGGGCTAGTAGTGAGCTGGATATCTATCGTTATATAAGAACCAGTGATCCGATAAAGTCCCGAGAGGACATAGAGCAGTTGGTCCAACTTTATCAAGATTACGGCAATGCTGCTCCTTTGCTGGCGGCTATTCAAGCAAGCCTGGATAACAAAGATCAAGAAACTTTTGCCCGTTTGGTCGAGCTTGCCAGCCAAGATCCGACCCTAGCAGAGAATACCGCCACCTTGTTGTATCGGGCGCAGTTGGCCAGAGATAACCAACAAACTGACGAAGCCGCAGCACTTTATCGTCAAATCCTCCGGCTAGCACCCTATGATGATACCGCGATTAATGGTTTGCTCTGGCTTGCCATTGACACTAATGATAGAGAGGTTACCGCTTCTATCTATGACCAGTATCGACACTCTCAACAACACAATAGTATTTTTTGGCTCGCTTTTGCTACGGCGGCCGATCAGTTGGGCCGGTTGGAAGAAGCCAGTTTTTGGTATCAGCGCGTGCTGCTACAAAATGATACCTCCGGTGAGCCACAGGTTGCAGTGTTACTAAATTACGCCAGTCTGTTGGATAGACGTGGAGAACAAGAGAAAGCCTATTTATTACGGCGTTATCTCGTCAGTCAGCTAACTGATCAATTGCTATTACTGAATGAGGGAGATGTCTCCTATCGCTCTTTGGTGGCCTTGTTTGTAGGAGAAGGAGCGGCTCTGCAATTGACACAGCAAGCGCTGATTAATAAGCCAGATCAGGCTAATGCTCAGGAGCTATTTGGTTATTATTTAGCACTTGGCAGGCCAGATAACTTACAAGCGTGGCATCAACATACCGCCCTGAAGGGGTACTCGCTACCCGACTGGCAAAAGCTGGGACTGGCCATTCTTAAAAAAGATAGATCAGCCATGGAGGCTTTGCTGCAACAGTCTATGAGCCTACCGGTGGCAGATAAAAATACCGCTCTACAGTTAACTGGCCAGTATGCCCAAGCTTGGCTGCAGGGAGAGGAGTTGATCGGTAAGCTAAATGATCCTGAGGCAGAACGTCAGCTACGGGCAGTACATGTAGGCCAGCATCCGGATCAGGTTCATGGTATCAGTGCGCGCGCGACTCATAACACAGAGTGGGATCTTACCCGTTACAGTATGGATTATTATGCGCCCCACCAACAAGGTAACTGGCGGCTAGGGACCGATTTTCAAGTAGCCGATACCCCAGATCTGCTTACTGGTATTGATATGAAGGATGAAATGCGGCTACGCGGTGAGGTGCTTTATCGTAACCACGATAGCCGATGGTCATTTGGTGTTGATATTGCTGATGGCCTCGGAGATCAGCGTTTAGGCTTCTCTGGTGACTATCAGCATATTTTGAATGATTACTGGGATGTTTCAATAAAAGTGGCGCTAGATGCCGCTGTAGAAAGCAGTCAACTACTTACCCTAACTGGTAAAGACAATACCGTCGATTTTGGCGTAAATTATCGGCCAACAGCTCGGGAGTCATTATCTTTTCAGTTGGGTTGGCATGACATTACCACCCGATATGGTGACGATATTGGTCAAGGGTGGGACCTTAATCTGCGGGCTAGCGAACAGTTATTTTTTAACGACCCTGCTTGGCAGATTTATACCAGTCTAGACATGCAGCAGATCAATCTGAGTGATGCACCGCTTGATGGCATTAACAAACAACACCAAGGTTCTGTGCCGCTCACTAGTGGCGACTTTATTGGTGAGGAATATCAACGGCTGGCCATTGGCCAGCGAGTTTGGCAAGGAACACCGGCTTTGCCGGGACCCACGGTGCCCAGCCCACGTTATTGGGTAGATACCTCCTTGGGTTACAACGTGAGTTCTGATCATCCTGATGTGGCGGTTTCTGCAGGTTTGGGGTGGGAAGTGCTTGGCAATGATGAAATCTCATTGACTGTTGACTGGCAGAGCCAAGATCGAAATGGTGACGAAGCTTTAAAGTGGTCGCTGGGATACTCCTATCGTTTTTAAGGGAATAAAAAGATGAAAAAAACATGGTTACTTATTTCAAGTCTCGCGCTGACCGCTTGTAGCAACTATCAGGTGCCCGAAAGTCCGGTTTTCCCTGCTAATAGCCGCTGGGCGATTATGCCGATGATCAATAGCTCCAATACGCCGATGGCCGCGGAAAAAGCAGAGCAAATATTAGGTACTCATCTTTACGCCAGAGGTATTAATGCCACATTTTATCCCGCCAGCGATGTTAGCGACTTAGCCAGTATTCTTGATAACAACGCTAAACGAAAAAATGCACAAACTTGGCTTGCTAGCCAGAATGTCGATTATGTTATCAGTGGCTCGGTTGAAGAGTGGCATTACAAAAGCGGACTGGATGGTGAGCCTGCCGTGGGTATTACGCTAGAGGTTCAATCCGCTGGTGATAATGTAACTCAATGGCGGGCGAGCGGTGCTCGTAGCGGTTGGGGACGGGAGAGTGTCACTAGTGCAGGGCAGAAAGTCATCGATGAACTGTTGGATGGTTTGAATGTTGAATAAGATCCATGACGTAAAAAATGAGAGCAGCCTATGAGTAAATTGCAGCATCTAATGACATCTGGCTTTAAGCAGGATGGTATTGCGTGGCTGGAGACCCTAGTGGTCTCTGCTATTGCTCTTTATATCTGGTTGCAATCAGGAGTACCCACAGTGGCCGGAACTACCCAGTCATTTTTTTGGCCTTTGCTCGGACCTTTGTTGGTGGCATTGCGTTATGGCTTTGCCAAAGGTTTTTCCTGCGCGCTCATCATACTGGCAGGACTTGCAAGCATGATGAGTACCCAAGGAAATCTGGCCCTCTTTCCGCTCTCGATAGCGGTAGGAATACTACTAGTCGCCATGCTGGCTGGCGAGTTTCGGGATCACTGGCAGGCAATAAATAATAAGCGGTTTGTGGCTCACAGGGAGATGAGCCGCAAACTGGAAAGCTTTACCCAAAACTATCATTTGCTTAAGGTTTCTCATGATAAGTTGGAACAAAGAGCCGCCGGTCAGGCCGTCAGTCTGCGGGCTAGCATTAGCGCTTTGCATGATATAGCTACCTTACACAGCTCCAACCGCTTGGATAAACTCGGTCAGCCGATTTTACATCTGCTGGCAGAAATAGGGGGGTTAGAAATCGCCGGTGTCTACCAGATTGTAAATGGCCATATTGATGTTGAGCCTCGCGCTAGGCTTGGTGATGACCATAAGCTTGATCTTAATGACCCTATGTTGCAAGACATGCTAGAGCAGCGCACCTTACTGTCAGCCGCCAAAACGGAGGCACATCAGACCCATAAATCTCGCTATCAGCTTTGTATTCCGATGTTGGATACTCAGAATGTCTTACAGGCGGTAGTAGTGGTAGAAAACGCTAAATTTTTTCAACAAACACTCGCCAATCATGCCTTGCTCTCTTTAGTGGCCAGCCATGCGGCTAATTTACTTAGTGATACATTAGTTACGCCGTTGCTACAGCCAGAAGAAGGCGAGCTATTTCTGAAATATTTGGCTCAGGCCAAGCAAAGTAAACTTCAGTTTGGTGTTGACAGCCAGTTGGTGGTGTATACGGCCAGCAGTAATCATCAGAAGAAACGCTTGGATGCTATCGTCAATCACCGTCGTGGAGCCGATATTTACTGGGCCTGCCAATCCCCCACAGGAGAACCGTCGCTGTTTGTGCTGCTGCCTTTATCGTCGATAAACGACGCCCAGCAGTATATTCAACGTATTGAGCAACTATTTGGTATCAGTAACAGTTCTCCAGCTGCGGATATCGGTATTCAAGGCCCTTTCTCAATTAAGAATAATTTTGAGGAAATCAATAATCTAACCTATCAATATGGAGTCTTTGATGAAGGCCTTGCTATTCATTCAATCCATCATCATTGAAGGTTTTGCTATTTATCTGCTTAATAGCTCCCACCTAGGCCTATCGGACTGGCTTTTACTACTGATATGTCATGCAGTTGCTTGTGCCAGCTTTACCGGTTGGTGCTGGCTGATACTGCCTAAAAAATACTGTATCCCACTCTTTGGCTCCTTGTGTTTCTTGTTCTTATTCAGTCTATTATTGCCGGTAGTTGGAATCGTAGGCACTGCTTGCTCGATGTTATTGGCCTTATATTTTCCCAAGAAGCAGCACAGTAATCATTGGCAGTCGATAGAAGCCTTGTCGTTGCCGCAAAGTCCAACAGAAGAGACGGTCACTCATTCGCTATTCGGAGCAGGGGCGCTGCGGGATATACTGGTGCACAACGACTCGTCGGAACAACGAGCCTTGGCGGTGGCGGCCATTAGTCACCTTCCACGTCAACAGTCTGTGCCCTTACTCCAGCTGGCGCTGAAAGACGCGGCTGACTATACACGCTTATTGGCGTATGCAGCGTTAGAGGCCATTGAAAATCAAATTAATGAACAAATTGCCAATTACAAACAACGTTATCAACAGCAGCCGCTTCCTGATATTGCCTACAACATAGCCCAGCATTACTGGGAGCTGTGCTACCTCGGTATTGCAGAAGGTATCTTGAAGAAACATTATCTGAAGCAAGCCGAGCAGTATCTCAGGCTGTCGGTTGAGAAAAAAATCGGTGCCTCTAATAGTCTGTTGTTGGGGCGGGTATTGCTTGCACAGCAGCGTCCAGAGGAAGCCATGACTCATTTAAAGCATGCCAGTCAGCAGGGATTGCAGTTAGAGCTGGTTGTGCCCTATCTGGCAGAAGCGGCCTATCTAGTAAAAGATTACGACAAGACTCGCGAGTATCTTTCTCTCCTACCGGATAAAAATAGTAGCCAATTAAGCCAGCTTAAGGAGTATTGGCTATGACTAAAAAAGTAGATATTTGCCTACTATTAGAGGGAACTTATCCTTATGTGCGAGGCGGTGTCTCTAGCTGGCTGCATCAAATCATCAGTGGATTACCGCAGTATCACTTTCATCTCATTTTTCTCGGGGGCTCGCCAGAATTTTACGGTGAGCCAGTGTATGAACTGCCGGACAATGTGGTCGGCTTTGAAGCACATTACCTGTTACATACGCCCGACACACTGACTCCAGCTGCGCGCAAAGGTGACAGTGTCATGTTTGAAAAGTGGGGCCAGCTTGTCGCTTACTTAGAGCAACCAGAAGAACCAATACCTGATGAGCTACTGGATGCGGTTTTTTCAAAGCTTGGTAATAACAATGGTTTATCTCTTGCAGATTTTCTCTACAGCCGCTCGTCTTGGGAAGTGCTGAGCAAGCGCTATCGAGACATCTCTCCTCACAAGTCTTTCGTCGATTATTTCTGGACGTATCGTAATATTCATCAACCGCTTTTTACGCTGGCGCATATTGCTGAAAACCTGCCCGACGCTAAGGTTTTTCATAGTCTCTCTACTGGTTATGCTGGGTTTTTAGGGGCGCTATGCAAGCAGAAAACCAAACGGCCCTACATCATCACTGAGCACGGAATCTATACCAAAGAGCGAAAAATTGATTTATCTCAAGCGAGTTGGATCGAAGACCGCCACAGCTTGATCGATATAAGTATGCATAAAGAAATGGATCAGACGCGAAAGACTTGGGTTCGTTTTTTCGAGCAGCTGGGCCTTACCGCCTATCATAAAGCTGACAAGATAATCTCGTTGTTTGAAGGAAACCGGCAGCGTCAGCATGCCGACGGCGCACCTGAATACAAAACACAAGTTATCACCAACGGTATTGATGTTGCCCGCTTTGAAGAAGCGTATGCTCAACGGCCCGTCACACCTCCGTTAGTGGTGGGCTTGATTGGGCGAGTGGTGCCTATTAAAGATATTAAAACCTTTATCCGTGCTATTCGGGGGGCGGTCGAAGTAATGCCCACGTTACAAGGCTGGATTATCGGTCCCACGGAAGAGGACCCCACTTATGTACGGGAATGTGAACTGCTGATTGACAGTTTAGGGCTGACCGAGCATGTCAAACTGCTAGGAAACCAGAACGTGGCAGAGATGATGCCCAAGCTTGGGGTGGTGATGCTCACCTCAATTAGTGAGGCTCAACCTCTGGTACTGCTTGAGGCTATGGCTTCCGGCATTCCCTGTATCGCGACTGAGGTGGGTGCTTGTCATGAAATTATCCATGGCGCACCTGGTGAAGATGCCTGCATGGGAGCGGCGGGCAGCATTATTCAGATTGCCAGTCCGGTACAAGCGGCACACGCTATCATAGACACCTTAACCAATACCTCTCAATGGCACAAAACCGGCGATATAGGCAAACAGCGCGTCACTCGCTATTACAATGAAACTGATATGCATCACGTATATAGAACACTTTACCAGGAGGCTATTGATGGCGGGAATCGGCTTTGAACTTCGCAAAATACTGAAGAAGAATACGCTGCTTTCCGTATTGGAAGCCTATGGCTTGGCCGGTATTATTAGCTCGGGACCTTGGGTAATATCCATTCTAGCGTTGCTGACCATTGGCCTGCTGGGAATGGGCTCGATGTTTCCTAAGTATGCGATGGTACAGTTTCTGGTTATCGTTACTTATCTTATGGCCGGCTCACTCATTATCAGCGGCTTGTTTCAGCTGCTTCTTACGCGCTTCATTTCTGACCGGCTTTATGCAAATGAAGATGAGCGGGTGTTGCCAAACTTGCTTGGCTCTATGCTCATTACGAGTGCCATTGCCGGTATAATAGGTGCGGCCATTATGGTTAGTACCGATAGCATAACACCAGCGGTAAAAGTGACGATTTTTACTTGCTTGGTGCTGCTATGTAACCAGTGGCTGATCATTATATTTCTCAGTGGTATGAAAAAGTACTATCGGATCCTGATCACCATGGCGTTGAGTTATGGCTTGATGATATTACTAAGCCTGACCATCCCTGAGCTGAATCTGCTGGGTTTATTACTCATATTCTGTTTTTGCCAAGCCGTCTTGACCTTCTCTTTTCTGCTGTTTGTACTTCGGGATTTTCCGGCGCGACAATTGGTGTCATTTGAGTTTTTACACCGTGGAAAAGCTTTTTACTCTCTGATCGCATGCGGGTTGTTTTATAACCTTGGGGTGTGGCTGGATAAATTCGTGTTCTGGTTTCGAGAAGAAACTTCTCATCTGATCATTGCACCATTTCGTGCATCCTACATTTATGACTTGCCTATCTTCATTGCTTATCTGGCAATTATTCCGGGTATGGCGGTGTTTATGCTGAGGATGGAAACCAGTTTCGCCCATGCTTGCTTAAAGTTTTACGATGCGGTCAGACAAGGTGCAACTTTAACGACGATTAATCTACTCCGAGATAAAATGGTGCTGTCTTGCCAGCGTAGTATTTACGATATTTTTAAGGTGCAGGGCATGGCGTTGGCGCTGTTACTATTATGGGCTGAGGATATTCTTACCTTATTGAATATTGATCTCACCTATCTTCCTCTGTTCCATATTGTGCTGGTAGGTGTCAGCCTGCAGGTATTGGTAATGTCGATTTTGAACGTAATGTATTACCTGGATCGTCGTTACGCCGCCTTATTCTTGACCTTTTTTATGATGTGCAGCAACTTCACACTGGCATATTACAGTATCGATCTCGGACCCACCTTTTATGGGTATGGTTTCGCTATCACCATGTTACTCACCACTCTAATTGGTCTGGTGATGCTAAACAGGCAGTTTAACGATTTAGAGTACCGGACCTTTATGCTGCAGCGTTCCTAGTTAGTGGGGGGAGCAGGTTTGGTATCACTCCCCTCGAGCCAGCTGCAACTTCAATTCGGCGACGCCTTCTTCCAAATCTACCTTCACCTTAAAGCCTAATTTTCGGGCAAGATTGATCATGCCGCGGTTAGTGGGCATGGTCATGCCGCTTAGGCTGTGAATACCTTTAATGCGTGCATAGCGGATTATTTTTTCCATTAATAAGCGGCCTAAGCCCATGCCTTTGAGGTCTGAGCGCACTAGGATGGCAAATTCTGCATCTTCGTTGTCGGGATCTGATATGGCTCTTACTACCGCTAAGATCTTGCCATCACTATTGATGGCGACAAACGCCATCTCGCGGTCGTAATCAATCTGGGTCATGTGGGCGAGTTCTTCATGGCCGATCACCACATTGGCAAAGAAGCGTTTATAACGATCCTCATCGGATACGTTATTTACAAAGTCTCTATGGGCTGGCTCGTCTTCCGGTAATACGGCGCGTATTAAGATGTTGCTGCCATCTTTAAGTTTTGCCTGCTCTTCCCACTCAGTTGGATAAGGCCGAATGGCGAGTCGCGCTTGGCCCTCGCCCTCGAATGGCTCCAATTTTAGGCTTACATCCAGTGCGATCAGCTCTTTACCGGTCGCCAACAGCGGGTGGATATCTAAGTGGGTGATTTCTGGATGATTAATAATCAGATGTGAGACTTTAGTCAGCACCCGGCACACGGCTTCCATATCCAGCGATTGGTGAGAGCGGTTGGCTCTCAGCTTGCCGGTTTTTAGGGCATGAATAACCAAGTAGCGGGCCAGTGTCATGTTTAAGGGTAACAGCGATACTGCGGCTTGCTCTTCGCCGTCCCAATCAATGCCGCCATCGCCTAACAGTATAATGGGGCCAAATACTGGGTCTGAGCGCACCGCTATGTGCAGTTCTTGGGAGCCGGCGCGGCGTGCCATGCGCTGTACCATTAGGCCGGTAATGCGCGCGCCTGGGTAGGATTGGCTAACTCGGTCAAAAATAGCATCGGCAGATTGCGCCACTTCAGCCGCCGAGCGTAAATTAAGCACCACGCCCGATACGTCTGACTTATGCGCAATATCCGGCGAGCGCAGCTTAATAGCTACCGGATAGCCAATTTGTTCGGCAATGTGTGCCGCCTCTGTGCTATCCGTAGCAATCCAAGTGGGCAGTGTTTGAATGCCATAGGCGGCCATGAGTCGGCTGACTTCGTGGGTATCTAGCTGATAAATATGCTGGGCAAAGGCTTCTTGAATGACCGTTTTCACGGTTTCTTTATCGCTGGGCAGATCGGAAATAGACTCAGGCGTTTCCATTAATAATTTTTGGTTACGTCGATATTCTACCAAGTGCATAAAGGCGCCGGCCGCACTCTCTGGGGTGCGGTAAGTGGGAATGCCGGCTTCGGTAAAGCAGCGTCTAGCTTCAAAGGTGCTGGTCTCGCCAGACCAGTTGGTTAAGATATTAACGCGTCTGGCTCTGGGATGACTCTGTAATAGCTTAATGATTTCTTTGGCCACTAAGGTGCTAGAAACAGAAGCGGAAGGGGCATGCATGATGAGGATTGCATCGCAATCTTCGCTGTCGAGTAACACCTTTAAGCTGTCAAGATAACGGGCTACCGGAGCATCGCCGACGATATCGATAGGGTTGATATGGGACCAAGCGGCGGGCAGCACCTGATCTAACTGAGCTTGGGTTTGCTCACTTAAATTTGCCAGCTTACCGCCGCGCGCCACTAGGGTATCGATAGCCATAATGGCCGGTCCGCCGCCATTAGTAAGGATCACTAAGCGCTCGCCCCGTAGACTTTGCGCATGATTGAGCGTTTCTACGGCGGCAAATAAATCGTGAGTATCGCGCACCCGCAACATGCCGGCGCGCCTAATTGCCGCATCGTAGGCGGCGTCCATGCCCACATTGCCCCCGGAGTGTAAATAACCAAGCTGGGCGCCGAGTTGCGTCTTGCCGCTTTTGACCACTAATACGGCTTTATTACGCGATGCGGTTCTGGCCGCTGACATAAAAGCGCGGGCGTCTTGCACGGCATCCATATAGAGCAAGATAGAGCTGGTGTGGCGATCCCGAGCTAAATAATCCAATAGTTGGGCAAAATTGATATCACAGGCATCACCCAAAGAAATAAAGTGTGAAAACCCCACCTCGTTATGACGAGCCCAATCAAGTATCGTCGAGCACACGGCCGCCGATTGTGAGACGAAAGCAATGCGGCCGGCTTTGGCAGGAAAGGGGGCAAAGCTGGCGTTGAGGCCTAAATGGGGCAAGATAACCCCCATACTATTGGGTCCTAACAGACGCATCTTATGGAGGCGGGCGCTGTCTTTCATTTGCGTGAGTTGCTCGGGCGAGGTGCCGGCAGCAAGAATAATCACCGCTCGACAGCCTTTAAGGCCTAATTGCTCGATAATCGCGACGTTGTGGGCTGCGGGTGTACAGACAATTGCTAAGTCAGGGGTGCGCGGCAGGCTAGGAATATCAGGATATGCCATCACCCCAGCCACCGCTTCATACTTAGGGTTGACCGGCATAATGGGACCGCTGAAATTACCCGCTAGTAAATTTTTCATCACCAACTTGCCAGCACCATTATCTCGATGTGAAGCACCAATCACGGCTATGCTAGCGGGGCGAAACAGAGCATCGAGTCCTTGCTGCGGCATGGGGAGTTCCTTGTGGTATGGATAATATAAGTGAGGTAAGGCGGTTATCTACCTAGCGAGTATGACGATATAAATAACAACATAAATAACTATGTCATTACAGGCTGAGCTTAAGGTTTGTAGCATATTAACTGAGATTTGGCCTGTGCTTGCTGTTAAAGGCGTGAACTTGAGAGGTATAAGATGGATCCTTGGTTGCTCTTTATTCCCGCTTGCTTGGCGTTAAACTTAACACCGGGTCCAGATATATTCTTTGTGCTATCGCAAGCCTTTAGTGAGCGGCGCTATGCAGGCTTGTGGGCAGCACTTGGCTTAGGGTTATCTTATCTCGGGCACACCTTATTAGCCGTGGTAGGACTTTCGGCGCTGATCATGCAATCAGCCATTATCTTTAGCGTAATTAAATATCTTGGCGCAGCCTACTTGGTCTATTTGGGTTGGATGAGCTTGCGCACAGCTGCCACGTTTCATCTGCCGCAGGCACAAAGTAGCGGCAACCGGCGGCAAATTTTTTATCGCGGCTTAATGATCGGCTTGCTCAATCCTAAAGTGATACTGTTTTTTCTGGCCTTTCTGCCGCAGTTTATTCGTCCTGATTCGGGCTCCGTACCCATGCAATTACTGGCATTAGGCGGGGTGTTTACCTTGACCGCTACCCTGTGTAATGGCGCTTACGGTTTACTTGGGCAGCAATTAAAACGCGGCTTACAGGGTCAAAAACGTGCGTCTGTGATGATGAATCGACTGTCCGGTATTATTATGATGGCCTTAGGCATTCGGCTGATCATGCGCTAGCTATGCGGTAAGCTCTCGCTAAATATCGGTTTTATCAAGCAAGTCATAACAGCTGCGAGAATAAGCATTCGAGACCCGTGGCTGCATCGGGTAAAATGGCATAAACGCATCGCTTTCAAGGATTAACAATGCAATTTCCGACCATAGAGGACTTTGTTGGCAACACGCCGCTGGTACGCTTGCAGCGCATGGCCAGCCATACCAATAGCCAAGTGTTAGTGAAGCTGGAGGGCAATAACCCAGCAGGCTCGGTAAAAGACAGACCCGCATTGAATATGATCAGCCAAGCTGAAGCCCGCGGGGATATTAAACCCGGTGACACGCTGATTGAGTCCACCAGTGGCAATACCGGCATTGCGCTGGCTATGGCGGCGGCCATTAAGGGCTACCGCATGATCTTAATCATGCCTGACAACGCCACCGAAGAGCGCAAGGCGGCTATGTTGGCCTACGGTGCCGAGCTGATTTTGGTGAGTAAGCAAGCAGGCATGGAAGGTGCGCGCGACTTGGCCGATAAGATGGCCGCCGACGGCAAAGGCGTGATCTTAGATCAGTTTAATAATCCGGATAACCCGCAGGCGCACTTTTTAACAACGGGCCCAGAAATCTGGCAGCAAACGGCGGGCACGCTGACGCATTTTGTGTCCAGCATGGGCACCACTGGTACTATTATGGGTGTGTCTCAGTACTTAAAGCAGCAAAATTCAGACGTACAAATCGTCGGCTTACAGCCTTGCGAAGGCAGCAGTATTCCGGGTATCCGCCGTTGGCCCGAGGCGTATTTGCCGGGCATCTTTGAGCAAAGCCGTGTCGATCAGGTGTTAGATATTAGCGAAGATGAGGCAGTAGCCACCATGCTGCGCTTAGCGCGCGAAGAAGGTATCTTCTGCGGCGTTAGCTCCGGCGGTGCAGTTGCCGGCGCGCTAAAACTGGCTGAACAGCATGACAACGCCATTATCGTGGCCATCATCTGCGACCGCGGTGACCGCTATTTATCATCAGGGGTGTTTGGCAGTAGTGAAGGGTAAAGAGTAAAGGGGAGAGATAAGCAAAACAAATAATCTAGATCTATTTGGCAACGGAAGAACACGGAACGCACGGAAAAATTAACATGGGATAAAATCGACAAGTAACAAGAACCAAAAATATTTAACGGGTAAGGGCTCGCCCTTTGATGAACTTAAGGTTGGCTCTTACCATAAAAAATCACTTTCAGATTTGATCACTATTTTTCCGTGTTCTTCTGTGGATTCCGTTGCAGATAAGTCTTTAATCTCTGTTTATCTTACGGCTGAAAGCTGAGGTTCAAGCAGTAAGTGCCAAGCTGCTATCGGTCACTTGCTGCTCGCCCGCATAGAGGCGGCCGCCTTGGCTGCCCAGATATAAGGTTTGGCCGCGCTTCACGCCAATCAGGTGCTGATGAGGTAATTGCGCTTCCATCAGCTGGCCCGGCCAGTCTTTGGGCTCTAATTCGAGTTGCACTAAACTGCCGCGGGCATTCACGTCTGTGACTAATACCGGCAACGGATGTTGGGCGTTAACCTCAGTGCTTAGGCTAATTTCATGGGGCCGTAAATACCAGCTGGCTGAGCCTTGTTTATGGCTAGCAATTGGTAATTGCAGCGGATAATGGCCTACCTTAAAGCGGCTGCCATTGAGCTCGCCATCTATCTTGTTCACTTCACCTAAGAATTCCAGCACGAAGCGGCTGGCGGGTTCTTCCCAAATCGCATCGGGCGTGCCTATCTGTTCAACCTTGCCTTGGCTCATTACCACCACTTGGTCCGACACATCCATGGCTTCTTCTTGGTCGTGGGTTACGAATACGCTGGTGAAGTGCAGCTCGTCATGGAGTCGGCGCAACCAGCGGCGCAGCTCTTTACGTACCTGCGCGTCCAGCGCACCAAAGGGTTCATCAAGCAGTAACACCCGAGGCTCTACCGCCAGTGAACGCGCGAAGGCTACGCGCTGACGTTGGCCACCAGACAATTGAGCGGGAAAGCGCTGGGCCACCTGCGACAGCTGGATCATTTCTAACAGCTGATCCACTTTCTGTTTGATATCTTTTTTACTGGGGCGCTGGGCCTTGGGCAAGATGCTCAAACCAAAAGCGATGTTCTCGAATACCGTCATATGGCGAAACAGCGCGTAGTTTTGAAATACAAACCCCACTTGGCGGTCGCGGGCATGCAAGTCGGTCACATCATTGCCGTTAAAACTAATGCGCCCGCTGTTGGCGTGCTCCAAACCGGCAATAATACGCAGCAAGGTGGTCTTGCCGGAGCCGGAAGGGCCTAATAAGCCGACTAATTGGCCGCTCGGCAAATCCAGATTAATATCGTGCAGCACCTGAGTTTTGCCAAAGGATTTATTAATACCTTCAATATGAATGCTCATGCGGTGCTACTCCTGTGCTGCGGCGCTGTGTAAGCGCCACTCAAGATAAGATTTAATTAATAAGGTGAAGATTGCCATCAAGGTAAGCAGGGCGGCGGCAGTAAAAGCGCCGACTGCGTTGTAGTCTTGATGCAATAACTCCACGTGCAACGACAGGGTATTGGTTTCGCCACGAATACCGCCCGCCACTACTGATACGGCGCCAAACTCACCCACGGCGCGGGCATTGGTTAAAATCACCCCGTAAATCAGCGCCCAGCGAATATTTGGCAAGGTAATTTTGCGAAACAACTGCCAGCCACTGGCGCCGAGTAAGACGGCCGCTTCTTCCGAATCCGTGCCTTGGCTGCTCATTAAAGGCACCAGTTCGCGCACCATAAAAGGACAAGTTACAAATACCGTCACCATTACGATACCGGGCCAAGCAAACATCAGCTGCATATCGTAACCGTCGAACCAGCCGCCCACTGGGCCATTGACGCCATACATCAACAGATATAATAAACCCGCCACTACTGGCGATACCGCAAAGGGCACGTCCATTAAGGTGAGCAATAATTGGCGGCCGCGAAAGTTAAAGCGCGTCACCAACCAAGCCAGCAGAGTGCCAAACACTAAATTAATGGGCACTGTTAAGGCGGCGACCATCAGCGTTAAGCCAATGGCATGCAGCATGTCCGGTTCATTTAAGTTTTCAATGACGCCACCCACACCGGCGGCAAAAGCACCGGCGATAATGGCCAGCAGTGGTACCACCAATAAGAGAATGGTGAGCACAGTGCCGGTGCCAATCAAGAACCAACGGCCCCAAGGGCGGGTTGTGGCTAAAGTTAAGGATTGTTCCATTAGCTATTACCTCGTACGCGGCGCATAAAGCGACTTTGAATGCCGTTAATCAAGAACAGCAGTACGAACGAGGCCAGCAAGATCACGCTGGCGATAGCACTGGCACCCGCCAAATCAAATTCTTGGATCTTGATGAAAATCATCAAAGCAGTAATTTCGGTTTGCCAAGCCATGTTGCCGGCAATAAAAATCACGGCACCAAACTCACCCAAACTGCGGGTAAAAGACAGCGCGGTGCCGGTAATTAACGCCGGCTTTAACTCGGGCAATACTACTCGGCTAAAAGCCTGCCAAGGCGTCGCGCCTAAAGTGGCGGCGGCTTCTTCGTACTCTGGGCCTAAGTCTTCTAACACCGGCTGTACCGTGCGCACCACAAAGGGCACGCTGGTAAAAACCATGGCAATCACTATGCCCATCCAGGTGTAAGACACCTTAATGCCGAAATCCGCCAACCATTCGCCATACCAACCGTTAGTCGCAAACAACGAGGCCAAGGTGAGGCCAGCCACCGCGGTAGGCAGGGCGAAGGGCAGGTCCATTAGGCCGTCCAGCAAGGCACGGCCAGGAAAACGATAACGCGTTAAAATCCAGGCCATTAATAGGCCAAATACCATGTTAAACAAGCTGGCTGCAGCAGCGGCGCTGGCGGTGACCTTATAGGTGGCCACCACTCGGGGATCACTAATCACTTGCCAGTATTGCGACCAACCCATTTGGCTGGTGTTCATTACCAAGCCGGTAAGCGGTAACAAGATAATCAAACTGACAAACAGCATGCTAGTGCCCAGGCTTAAGGTAAAGCCGGGTAACACTCGCTTAGATGAGCCCAACAGCGCCGCCATGGCTTAGCGTCCCTTTGCCTGTAACTGGTCTAAGGTGCCGCCGTTAGCAAAGTGATCTTTCATGGCTTGTTCCCAGCTGCCAAATACGTCTTCTACTTTAAACAGCTCGGTTTCTGGGAACTTATCGGCCACTTCAGCGGCAACGGCTTTATCGTTTACGCGATAGTAGTGCTTAGCCAAAATGCGCTGGGCATCTGGGCTATACAAGAATTCTAAATAGGCCTTGGCTTCTTTCTCGGTCTTATTACGCTTTACGTTACGGTCAATCCAAGTGACAGGAAATTCAGCCAACACGTCTACCGACGGCACTATCACTTGATAACCGTCAGCGGCATACAAGTCGCGAATGTTGTTTACTTCCGATTCAAACGTGATCAGCACATCACCAATACCGCGGTCGATAAAAGTAGTGGTGGCACCACGGCCGCCAGTATCAAATACCGCAACTTGGTTAATCAGCTTGCCCATATGCTCACGAATTTTATCTTGGTCGCCATCAAACTGTTTCTCGGCGGCGCCCCAGGCGGCTAAGTAAGTGTAACGGCCGTTGCCTGAAGTTTTAGGATTCGGAAATACCAATTTAACGTCTTCGCGAGTTAAATCGCTCCAGTCTTTGATATTTTTTGGGTTATCTTTACGCACCAAAAACGCCATGGTCGATACATAAGGTGAGCTGTCGTTAGGCAGGCGGGCTTTCCAATCTTCTGGGATCAGTTTGCCTTTTTCATACAGCACATCCACGTCAGTTACCTGGTTGTAGGTGACTACGTCGGCGCGCAAGCCTTGTAAAATCGCCTGTGCTTGGCTGGAAGAACCGGCGTGAGTTTGCTTGATGGTCAGCTTCTCACCGGTTTCTTTTTCCCAGTGTGCAACGAAAGCCGGGTTAATTTCGGCGAATAATTCGCGAGCAATGTCGTAGCTACTGTTCAGTAGCTCTTTAGCCTGCACAGGAACAGCAGCGCTTAAGCCAGCCGTTAGTAGCAGGGTCGCAATCAGTGATTTACGCATGACACACTCCAGAAACATGAAAGATTGATATGCACCCATACTAATAGATCCAGAAGTGATTGATAAGCTGTTTCATATTCCTTTTGGTTATACATAAGCAGGGGCGAGTATAATGGACGAGGAGCGCAGCGCCCGGCGCCAAGCACCCAGCACCCAGCTAAAAGACAAACACTAAAGAATTTTTTGCCACGGAATACACGGAAGCCACGGAAAAATTAAACTGAGATAAGAGCGAAAAATTATTTTGTAAAGAGAACGCTAAGACTGCAGAAAGAGTGCTGTATCTGAAGGTTAACCGTTACCTGATTACGTATGATCCTCAGCCATAATGCACCCTGTTTCGGTTTGTTTTTCTCACTGCCCCGTTGGCTTCAAGACCAAGGGTCTAGCACTTGTAGCAGCCCGTCTCTTTAATAAAGAGGACTTCGGCTGGCCAGCTCCGCTGGCTGTTTGTGAGGTTTAAGAATAAAACCAAAACCGTGCCGAATAAATTGGCACCTACAAGAGATGAGACCGGCATGTCCCTGTAACTTATTGAATTCATTGATACTGAACTCACTGATATATGGCTGATCTTTGTGGGTAATCAGGAACCGTTAAGTCTTTTCCTCTTCATCATTTACAGCTTTATTGCTTTTCGTCCGTGTTTTTCCGTGTATTCCGTGGCTAAGATAGCTCTAGGTTTGAATGTTTGTAACTTATCTCGTCCGCTTCACTCTTTACGTCTCACCCCTCACAGACAAAAAAAAGCCTGCGGATGCAGGCCTTTTGGCAATCTTGCTATAACTATCAGCGATTTACTGCGCTTGTGGCGCCACCGGTGAAATAGGCTGAGCAGGCTTGGCTATCAAAGAGCGGGTGTCTTCGATGGCTTCGGTGATGATGATCTGCACCGTTTGGCCTAGCTCGTACAAGGTGGCCTTGTCTAAGTAGACGCGGCCATCGTCCCAGCTGCATTCTAAGCGATCGCGATTCGAACAGATCAGTGATGAAGGCATAAATACCCCAGCACCGTTCTCTTGCAGGCGTAATCTCACACCACCACGACCTACATCGACGATGTCTGCATCAAATACTTTACCTTCGGCCACAGCTGGCTTTAAGTAACGCACGTACAGCCAGTCGGCGATATCGCGCTCGGCACGGCGATGCATACGACGCTGATCCGACAAATGCGTTGCTAGCTCTTCGCTCGGGATGAAAGCCTCGTGGGCTTGTTCAGACAAAATCGCCTTAATTAAGCGATGGTTGACGATGTCGCCATATTTACGAATCGGCGAGGTCCAGGTAGCGTAAGCCGTTAAGCCTAAACCAAAGTGCGGGCCTGGTACTGGGCTCATGGCGGCAAACGACTGGTAACGACGAGTGCGGCTGTCCAGATAAGAGGTTTCGCGCGCATCTACCCAACGACGCAGGGCACAGAAACCTTCCAGCGTGCTGAGTGTTTCTGGCGCAAAGGGTGACTCGTGAGCGGCAAGCAGCTCCACTAAGCCTTCCATTTTCTCGCTATCAAAACCCAAGTGCACGTTAAAAATACCTGTACCTATGCGCTCGTTTAGCCAGTTACCACAGGCCAAGTTGGCGGCAATCATCGACTCTTCAACCATTTGGTTGGCGATACGACGATAATCTACCAAGATATCTGTCACGTTGCTGTCTGCATCGAGTGCGAAGCGAAAATCTGGGCGATCTTTAAAGATGATGGCGTGCTGGGTGCGCCAAGCGGCACGGGTCAGCGTGAACGCCTTCATTTGGCGTATTTGCTCGGCAATAATGTCATTAGCCGGCTGCCAATCACCAATTTCGTCAATCCAATTAGACACGTTGTCGTAGCTCAGGCGAGCATGAGAGCGCATAGTGGCGGCGAAAAATTCGGCTTTTTCGTCTACTTTACCGTCATTGTCGATAAACAAACGTGCGCAGATCACCGGGCGTTCAACGCCTTCTTGTAATGAGCACAGCTCATCAGACAAGGTACGCGGCAGCATAGGAATGTTGCGGCCAGGCATATAAGCGGTAAAGGCGCGTTCGGCGGCCACTTTGTCCATTACGCTGTTATGGGGCACATAGGCGGTAGGATCGGCGATGGCGACCAGTAGTTCCCAGCCATTATCGAGCTTAGTGATGCTCAAGGCATCATCCATATCCAACGTCGATTCGGCGTCGATAGTGAAGAAAGGCACATCGGTAAGATCGCGACGAGTCAGCGTATCGGGCACTTGCTGCCAATCTTTGTTGTCTTCTGGTGCGTATTTAGTCAATTTGTTGCGGGCCAATACTACCCACCACGGCGCGTTCGGGTCGTCAACGCCGGCGATCACTTCGATAACGTTGGCGAAAAAGCCATTGCCTTTGAGCGGGTGTGAGGTCAGTTCGCCTAATACCCAATCGCCTTCTTTTAAGCTTTTTTCGTTAATGCCTTTAACGGCACGGGCTTTAATGGCTTCGTTCATTAGCGGATGGTCGGGCACCAGATTTAAGCGATCGCGGAACCACTTAACGCGGGCGACAAAAGTAGTGACACCGGCTTCAATGAGGGTCTCTGGTTCAACCAGTTGCCGATCGTTTTCGGTACGCAAGATGGCGGTAATGTGATCGCCATGCATGACTTTTTTCATGTGTGGTGGTGGAATAAAGTAGCTTTCTTTCTCGCTGACTTCTAAAAAGCCAAAACCTTTAGAGGTACCTTTAACCATACCTTCTTTAACATCAAGGTCATCGCGCATTTGTTGCTTTAGCTGAGCTAATAGGGGGTTATTTTGAAACATATATAGAAACCTGTCGAAATATGCAGCTGACTATACGGATTTACCCCTCATATGCCAAGCAGTGCTTAAGCGTAAGGGCAGGGTTAGAGCGGCGTGAGTCCAGCGATAGCAGGCTGTCCTTGTTTATTAATACCAGAGTCCAGCAGGTAGCGGCAGCGACCTAATGCCAGCGCCGCACCCGGCAGCCAGTGATGAGATAAATGGGCTAATTGATGCTGACCTAGGCCACTTTGTAAGCTGTCGCCCAGCATAACTTCTAAACCTAAGTCGCGAGCTTGCGCGGCCAGCTGCTGATTGTGGGCAAGTCCGCCCAACTGCGCGGGCCTAATGATCATCGCCTGAGCGAACGCGAGCTCTGCATTGGCTAAGTTGGGAGCCGTTGCTGAGGTAAAATCGGAGTAGCGGGCGAGGTCGAGCGCCACTGGCATTGAGTATTGTTCGGCTAAGGCTTTCGCGGTTGGTAAGTCGGCGGCAGGATCCAGTAGCCAGTCGATACGGCTACCATCTATGCGCTGCCATAACCCTGCGATTTGTTCTTTATCTAAGCGTCCTGCGGCGTCCAGCACTAAGCGTACCGTGGGCGCTAACAGGCAAAGCTCGCGTACTAAACCGGCGTCGTATTGCACATCGCCGGTAAGGGTAAGCCAAGCACGCTTAGGGTGGACTCGTCGGCAACGCCAAGCGCGCACCAGCGGATCTCTGGGGCCTTCTAATAGCGGCACAGAGATGGGTGCCTGCTCAACAGTTAAAGGTGCCGAGCTGACCTTAGCCAGTGCGCAATCTAGGCCAAACTGTACCGCCGGCAATCTGGCCTCATGAGCCAACCCGTGGCGCAAACGATCAACGGCCGCCTGCAAGTCTTGCTCTAAGCTTACATCGCTGTCGGCTTGTCCATTAGATAAGTGATTAGGCAGAGGTGAAATTTCGCCCCAATGGCCCGCAATTTCCACATAAAAACCCTCACGCTGGGCGATGGTGGCGCCATTAATGGTGAGCGGCATGGTCAACGGCAATCGATAGCGATAGAGGTTAATGTGCATAGGTTCTCAGCTTCTTAGTGTTGGCGTTGTTATTAGCTTAATGCTTAGCAGTGCGTATTTACTTTCACATGAAAGTAACATGTGATCAGCAGGCTGGCCAGCCTGCGGCTTAAGCATCTGGATACGGGTCACAGTAAGCCGATAGCTATTTACCTATCATGACACTCCATATTGTTGATTAAGTAACGTGATGCCTTTCTCCGCTTGGCTATTAGCCATCAGACTTAAAACTTTACCGCTAGCGTTAGCCGCCATATTGCTCGGTGCCGGTAGCGCGGCGGGGGCGGGGCATTTTAATGGTGTGGTATTGTGGCTTTCGCTGATCACTGCCTTGTTGCTACAAGTGGTGTCGAATTTAGCTAATGACTATGGTGACGGTGTGCGTGGCACCGACTCCGATAATCGTTCAGGACCCGTGCGTGCATTGGCATCGGGGAGCATCTCGGCCCGACAATTACGGCTTGCGATCATTAAAGCGGCGTTATTGGCGATGGGGTCGGGGTTGCTGTTGCTGTGGAGTGCGTTGGGTACTGATTTGGCGGCTTGGCTGGGCTTTATGGTGTTGGGCGTTTTAGCGTTACTCGCCGCCTTGGGTTATACCTTGGGCCGCCGACCTTATGGTTATTTAGGCTTGGGCGACATCGCCGTGTTCATCTTTTTTGGTCCGGTCGCCGTGCTGGGGACGTATTATTTAATGCAGCCGCTCACCCGTACCGTCGAGCTTACGACAACGCCAATATGGGCGGCGCTAACTTCAGGCTTATTGTCGGTGGCGGTGCTGAATATTAATAATATCCGCGACCTAGACTCAGACTTAATCGCGGGGAAACGTACCTTGGCATTACGGCTAGGCCTAGTGCAGGCACGAGTTTATCAGCTGCTTATTTTGAGCGGAGCGTTATTAACCGGCGCGCAAATCATGACCGGAGTGGGCTTTTTAAGCTTGTTGGCGCTATGGCCATTGTGCAAAGCTTTGCGGCTGGTACTCACTCAACAAGGCAGTGTTTTAAATCAGGCATTAGCGCTCACTGCTCAAGGAACCTTGCTGTTTTGCAGCCTGTTAGCGCTGGGGTTGGCTTTTGGAGGGGCAAGTATCTAAATGGAACACCATTCTTTGTAGGGTCGAATTTATTCGACCAGAAATCACCGCGTACTTAAGATCGGTCGAATGAATTCGACCCTACAGTGTAAGGACGTACTGAGTTCACCTTCTCGCAGCTTTGCTTTTGTAATCGAGATCTGCTTTACTGACCACTATCTTGTCGGAGTGCTCTATATGGGCTGAGACCACAGTAAGTGGGATCCGTTGAACCTGATCAGGCTAATACCTGCGTAAGGGAAGCAAGTGAGAATTTGGCGTTTTACCTCCTCTGCTAAGTTCTTCATCAACACTCCTGACAAGCATTTTCACCCAACATGGATTTAAGTGAGATTGCTATGTCAACGAAAGCACCAAAACTAACGAACGTTTCAGATCAAAAGCCTAAGAAAATCAACCGTCGCGAAGTACGCAGCCAAGCCCAAGCGTTTATTGATAACCTCAAAGGCGAACATTTTCCTAATTCCAAGCGCATTTTTATCCAAGGCTCACGCCCAGATATACAAGTGGCGATGCGCGAAATTCACTTGGCCGACAGCTTTAAAGGCGGCAGTGAAGAAAACCCCATTCTTAAGCCTAATGCGCCTGTGCCTATCTATGACACCTCAGGCCCTTATGGCGACACAAGCGCCGAGTTGGATGTGCGCCAAGGGTTGCCCCAGCTGCGCCGCCAGTGGATTTTGGACCGTGAAGATACGGTTGAATTGGCACAAGTGAGCTCTGAGTTTACCCAAGAGCGCATGGCCGACGATGGCTACGATCACCTGCGCTTTGAGCAGATGCCCAAACCCCGCAAAGCCAAGTTAGGCCATTGCGTGACCCAAATGCATTATGCGCGCAAAGGCATTATCACGCCGGAAATGGAATATATCGCCATCCGTGAAAACATGGGTCGTGAGCGAGTGCGCGATGAAATGCTGCTGCAACAGCATAAGGGGGAAAGTTTTGGCGCCAACCTGCCGGAGAGTATTACTCCTGAGTTTGTGCGTAAAGAAGTAGCCGAAGGTCGCGCCATTATTCCGGCCAACATTAACCACGCCGAATCTGAGCCGATGATTATCGGTCGCAATTTCTTGGTTAAGATCAATGCCAACATCGGTAACTCGGCGGTAACTTCGTCGATTGAGGAAGAAGTAGAGAAGTTAGTGTGGGCCACTCGCTGGGGTGCCGATAATGTGATGGACCTGTCTACGGGCCGTAATATTCACGAGACTCGCGAGTGGATCTTGCGTAATAGCCCAGTACCCATAGGTACCGTCCCTATCTATCAGGCACTGGAAAAAGTGAACGGCGTGGCCGAAGATCTTAACTGGGAAGTGTTTCGCGATACCTTGATTGAACAAGCCGAGCAGGGCGTGGACTACTTCACCATTCATGCCGGCGTCTTGCTGCGCTATGTGCCGATGACCGCCAAGCGCGTGACCGGCATCGTCTCCCGCGGCGGCTCTATTATGGCTAAATGGTGTTTATCCCATCATAAAGAAAGCTTCTTATATGAGCGTTTTCGCGATATTTGTGAGATCTGTGCCGCCTATGATGTGTCATTGTCACTCGGCGATGGCATGCGCCCGGGCTCCATTGCCGATGCCAACGATGAAGCGCAGTTCGCCGAATTATATACCTTGGGCGAGCTGACTAAAATTGCCTGGGAATACGATGTACAGGTGATGATTGAAGGCCCAGGTCACGTGCCGATGCACATGATCAAACGCAACATGGAAGAGCAATTAGAGCATTGTCATGAAGCGCCATTTTATACCTTAGGCCCGCTGACCACAGATATTGCGCCTGGCTATGACCACATTACCTCTGGCATAGGTGCGGCTTTGATTGGTTGGTACGGTTGCGCTATGTTGTGTTACGTCACACCAAAAGAGCACTTAGGTCTGCCCAATAAAGAAGATGTGAAGCAGGGGTTAATCACTTATAAGATAGCCGCCCATGCGGCTGACTTGGCCAAAGGCCATCCGGGTGCACAAATTCGTGATAACGCCATGTCGAAGGCCCGTTTTGAATTCCGTTGGGAAGACCAGTTTAATTTGGCCCTAGACCCACAAACGGCCCGCGATTATCACGACGAAGCTTTACCCCAAGAATCCGGAAAAGTGGCGCACTTTTGCTCTATGTGCGGCCCTAAATTCTGCTCGATGAAAATTACCCAAGAAGTACGTGAATATGCGGCCGCACAAGAAGCCATCGCCATTCAGATGGTGGATATTAATGGCAACCACGAAACCGTGATTGCAGGCATGGCGCAGATGTCAGAAGAATTTAAAAAGCGCGGCGGTGAGCTGTATCACCAAGCGGACAAATTGGAGAAAGAATTGTTATGACAAGACCCATAGTCTGGACCATTGCCGGTTCTGATTCGGGCGGCGGCGCTGGAATTCAGGCTGACTTGCACACCATTCACACACTGGGCGGCCACGGCTGCTCGGTTATTTCCGCCATTACCGCGCAAAATTCCGTTGCCGTATCCATGGTTGAGCCTGTGCTAATGCAGGCTTTTACCAGCCAATTAGTGTCATTGGCCACGGATATGCAGGCTAAAGCCATCAAGATTGGTTTGTTGCCCGGTGGTTTGCGTGCCGAGGTGTTGGCTCGTTATCTGCGGGAATATCGTCGTCAATGGCAGCCTTACGTGGTGCTGGATCCGGTGGCGATTGCCAGTACTGGTCAAGCCATGGCGGAGGCCAGCTTATTGCCGGCCATCAAGCAGCACTTATTAGCAGAAGTGGACTTAATCACCCGAACGCCATCGAATTATCCGTATTGTCGGGCATTACGCCCGACTCTGCGGCGAACGTACGGGCTGGTGCTGCTGCGCTGCTAGAAATGGGCGCCCGTGCGGTATTGGTGAAAGGCGGTCATTTTGATTGGGCAGATAATCAAGCTATCGATTTTTATACCGACGGTGAGCGCGAAATTTGGTTGGCCAGCCCGAGAGTTGAGACCCTGCACGGTCACGGCACCGGTTGTACTTTGTCCTCCGCTATCGCCACCGCCATTGCGTTGGATTACCCAATAGAAGATGCGCTGGTATTAGCCAAAGCTTATGTAAACCAAGGCTTGAAAGGCGCCGAAGCAATCGGTGCCGGTGCCGGTCCGGTGGCGCATTTAGGTTGGCCGACGGATCTCAATGACTTCCCTACGGTAGTGATGCCAGGTTCAGCCTTGGCCGAGCAGTTAGGCATTAGCGGCCCGCACCCTAAGGGTAAGTTTGCTGCCATGGATACCCTGAAATTGGGGCTGTATCCGGTAGTAACCAGCATCACTTTGCTGGAGCAATTGTTGACTTGGGGTGTACGCACCTTACAGCTGCGCATCAAAGATAAAACCGACGACCAAGTAGAAGCCGATATTAAGGCCGCCGTTGAGCTGGGCCAGCGCTTTAACGCACGCCTATTTATTAACGACTACTGGCGCTTAGCTATTAAACATGGCGCTTATGGCGTGCATTTAGGCCAAGAAGACATCGAAATCGCCGATCTTGAAGCAATTCGTGCCGCCGGTATTAAGTTAGGTTTATCAACCCACGGTTATTACGAAATGCTGCGTGCCCGTGAGCTAAAGCCGTCTTACTTGGCATTGGGGCATATCTTCCCTACCAAGACCAAAGACATGCCCTCGCGGCCACAAGGCTTAGAGCGCTTACATCGTTATGTAGCACTAATGGAAAAAGAGTTTCCGTTAGTGGCGATTGGTGGCATTAGTCGTGATCGTGTGCCCTTAGTGGCCGAGACGGGCATTGGCAGCATAGCGCTGGTGACCGCCATTACCGAAGCCGATAATCCCGAAGCCGCGACCCGCGAGTTGCTAGCGTTGGTGGAGGGCTAATATGCTCAGCGACGACGAATTAACGGACGTTTATAGCCCGCAAACTGCGACCTGTACTTTGCTGACCTTGGTGGAGCATGACTATGCTTAGCGACGACGAATTTATGCGTTATAGTCGGCACTTGTTGCTAGAAGAAGTGGGCGAACAAGGTCAGCTGCAGCTGAAGCAGGCCTCCATATTAGTAGTTGGGCTAGGCGGTTTAGGCTCGCCGGCGGTGCAATATTTGGCCGCTGCGGGCGTGGGCACCTTGTGGTTGGCTGACTTTGATCACATCGACGTCAGCAACCTACAGCGCCAAACGCTGTATGACATGGACAGCCTGAAGCAAAGTAAGGCTGAAACCGCGCGGCTTAAGTTACAAAAGCTCAATCCAGAAGTGGAAGTGATCGCCATCCATCAAAAGATGGATGAGCAAAGCCTGCCGGGCTTTGTGTCTGAAGTCGACTTGGTGTTGGATTGCACCGACAATATTTTGATCCGCCAGCAGCTGAATGCTGCTTGCTATCAGGTGGGTAAGCCCTTGCTAGTGGGGGCGGCGATTCGCTTTGAAGGCCAATTGCTGGCGCTGGATCCTAAGCGCGACCATGGCTGTTATCGCTGCCTTTATGGCACCGATATTGGCGAACAACTGAACTGCAGCAACTCTGGGGTAATTGGTCCAGTAGTGGGCACTATCGGTATGTTACAGGCGCTGGAAGCCATTAAGTTTTTTACCGGTACAGGCCAAGTACCTTGGGGCGAGTTGAAACTGTTTGATGCCAAAAATCATAGTTGGCACGGCTTGCGGGTGCCGAAGGATCCCGCGTGTCCGGTATGTGGGCTTAAGGGAGAGAAATAATGCAAATAACACTGAATGATAAAAGCATGATGCTGACCGAGGGCATTACCCTTGCCGAGTTATTACTGGAGCTTGATCAACACAAGCCCGGTGTAGCGGTGGCGCTTAACCAAGCAGTGGTGGCGCGCGGCCAGTGGTCCGAACAAATCATCAATGAAAACGATAAAATTACTTTATTTCACGCCATAGCCGGAGGCTAACATGAGTCTTGTCATTGCCAATAAAACCTTTAATTCTCGTCTTTTTACCGGAACCGGTAAATTTGCTAACCCTCAACAAATGAAAGATACGTTTTTTGCGGGGGGCTCAGAGATGGTCACCATGGCAATGAATCGCGTTGACTTGGTTAATCACAGCGACGATATATTACCGCCGTTATTAGAGCTGGGTGTACATTTGCTGCCGAACACTGCCGGTGCGCACACGGTAGAAGAGGCGCTATTTGCGGCGCGTCTGGCTCGTGAAGCGCTGGGCACTAATTGGTTGAAATTAGAAGTACACCCAGACCCAAAGTATTTGCTGCCTGACCCGATTGAAACGCTTAAAGCGGCCGAAATCTTGGTCAAAGAAGGCTTTATTGTATTGCCTTATTGCAGTGCCGATCCTTTATTGTGTAAGCGCTTAGAAGAAGTGGGTTGTGCCGCCGTTATGCCATTAGCTGCGCCGATTGGCACCAATAAAGGCTTAGTGACTCACGATTTTCTGCAAATCATAATTGAACAATCTAACGTTCCAGTCATTATAGATGCGGGAATCGGTGCGCCAAGCCATGCGGCTTATGCCATGGAGTTGGGTGCCGATGCCGTGTTGGTGAATACCGCCATTGCTAGGGCGCGCGATCCGATTACCATGGCACTAGCCTTTAAACTGGCGGTAGAGTCTGGTCGCCACGCTTACTTGGCCGGTTTGGCGAGCAAGAGCCAATACGCACAGGCCACCAGCCCATTGACTGACTTTGCTCAAAAATAAGATTTTTCAGCGACAGCATTATTAAGACTAAAGTCTGTTAGTACTGACCTTAGGGTGAAGATTAAAAAAAACCTGCTGCGGCAGGTTTTTTTTGTGCCCACGATAACGCTGACGCTAGCTACTGGTGTCACCATTTTATACTTGGCTCAGTCAGGTTTAGACGTAGGATGTGGCTGTGTCTATGGTAAATATGGTGTCGTGCCTTGGCAGCCGTTAAGATAAGCGCTTAAGCTAGTGATTAGCGAACCACAAAAAACTCAGGGAATTAGACCACTATGAATAATACACACAGCAAGGTGATCGGCTACGTCCTGTGGATTTTTGGCTTTATGGGTGCTCACCGTTTTTATTATGGTCGCCCCATTAGTGGCGTGCTGTACTTTTTTACGCTGGGTCTGTTTTTTATCGGCTGGATTGTGGATTTATTCCTGATCCCGAGCATGGACAGAGATGCGGATGATCGCTACGCCAAAGGGCCCACCGATTATAATATTACGTGGGTGCTGATGACTTTTCTCGGCATCTTTGGAGCGCATCGTCTGTATATGGGCAAGTGGGTGACGGCTATTATTTGGTTTTTCACCGGCGGCCTATTCTTGGTCGGTTTTCTCTATGACTTTTGTACCTTGAACAGCCAAATCGACGAAGTGAATCGTAAGTCACGCCGGTTTAGTTAAATTCTTGTAAGGGGTGAGGCGTAAAGCGTGGGATGTAGTTGAGCTCGGGCTTTTTTTGCGCCTTACCCCCTCTTTTTCACTTCACTCCTCCCGCTTTATCCCTCACTCTTCACCGGCGCTAAAGCATTGAGTCCAACGGCAGATAGCCAAAGAACCACGCTTTTAAGCGTATCCAGCGGCCGGCTTCGGGCTCGCTATCGCGACTGATAATAGTGGCAGGCGTGGTCGACTCATCCAACCAAATTAGCTGCTCTGATTGGCCCCACCAACGCTCGGCGGTCGTCAAATCCAAGCGCCATGCATGAGCGGGTAACTCTTCTAAGAACGCCTCACTAGCGAAATCCGCCAGCTTTTCGCTATAAATCAACACACCAATTTCGGTATTCAAGTTAATGGAACGCGGATCCATATTCATGGAGCCCACGAACAGCGTATCTCGGTCAAAAATCATGGTTTTGGCGTGCAGGCTGGCTTTAGATGAACCGGACAGGCTGCGATCCCGCTGACCCTTTATCTTTATTTTAGCCGTGGGTTGCAGCTCCCATAATTCCACTCCCGCTTCGATCAACGACTTGCGATAACTGGCGTAGCCGGAGTGCACTAAAGGCACGTCATTGGCGGCCAGTGAGTTGGTGAGAATGGTTATTTTAGCGCCAGACTTCACCCAGTTGGCAAAATTTTTCACCCCTTCATCTTCAGGAATAAAGTAGGGAGACACGATTAAGGCTTCGCTATGTGCCTTGTCCAGCAAGGCGATAAGGGCCGGTGCCATATGGCCGGTATCATCTTTGGTTGAATTCAGAATTTTGTCGGGATCATCAAAAATAAGGCTGTACTCTGCCCAGTGCAACTTAAGCTCGCCGTGCTTTAGCTCTTCTACCAATTGCAAAGACTCTAAGCGCGCTAGATAAGCGAGGCTGCGCTGATTTTTGCTGGTGTCTGCTAATTGTTTGCGTATTGCTGGTAAGGCTAACGGGTGGGCGGTGCGTTCCAACTGCTGGATCGGAATTGATAACTTATGATTCCAATACTGATCGAAAGCCCCTGAAACTTCCTGAGCAAACTTGCCCACGCCCAATACGTCCAGATCCGCAAAATTAACGTATTCGTCGGCGGCAAAATAGGTGTTACCGATATTACGGCCGCCAATCACAG